>CAURGM010000003.1:0-168137 GCA_963524395.1 uncultured Campylobacter sp. | reverse complement strand
CCGAGCTGCAAGCCTGCTCCATAGGCCCGAACATCCACTCGCCTCACTCCGTGAACGAGCACTGCGAGATAGCGTCGGTGGAGATGGTAGCGGAGGTGGTGAGAAACATCGTCGCTAGACTGCAATAAATTTAGCGGCTTGTCTTTTTGTCCTATACTTCGTTGGATTTAAATTTTACTCGGTCACTACCGACGAGGTAGCTCCCGTCGTAAAATTTAAATCCGCCTCGTCTAGAACAAAAATACTTCGCCTTTATTTTATTTGGGCGGCTCGTCTCGCGAGTGCTTTTTCGAAATTTGGCAAAATTTTTATTCCGCATGCTATATGACAGGAACACCCGCCGTAAATAGCAAATTTAAAAGGAGATAAAAATGAAAAACCAGATCAAAAATTTTCTGCAAAATTGCGAGCAGATCGTTAAATCACAAGCAAAGCGATACGAAAGTCGTAGCTCTTTTGCGATGAAAATTCCACCCGTTTTTATACTGCCTTATGATGAATTTGAGAAAAAATACGGCTCAAATTTACATTTGAATAGTAGTTTTGACGTGCTGGTGTTTGACGGCGATCTTAGCCTGTCGGGAGGCACGCTAAATTCCGCTTGGCTTAAGGATAAATTTAGCGAAGCGGGCGGTAAAAATAGCGCACGAGCGATGTTTGTTAATGGAAATTTATTTTTTGACGGCAATATCATCGATGATGATTATCTGTTTTTACAGGTCGCCAAAGATACGGCGTGTGATTATCTGCATTCGCAGGACGGCGTTATCGCGATCGGCGGCAATCTAACGGCGCTTTGGGGCATAAGCGGCGAATACAACGACGGGATGTTGCAGGTTTTTGGAAAAACGCAAGCGCCGTATATCGTCTCAAACGACCACGCGATGCCTGATCATAGCGCTAGCGAATGTGTCTATGTCCTAGACGGACAGATCGGTCGAAGCTACCTGGGCGCGCTTGATGGTTGGGAATTTTTTGAAAATTGCGAGTTGATGTTTAAGGATAGAATTTGCGAAGATGAGCATCAGATCGATATTTCCGCCTTTTTTAAATTCGTAAAAAAGGGCGTTAATCCGCTAGTGGATTTTAAAACTTTTGAGGCTAGAAAAGCCGCCTGGGACGAAGAAAATGAAGAGCAGGAGCCCGAATGCGCGGGCGATCTGCCCAAAAATTCCGAGACTATCGCCGAGATGATATATTTAGAAAATTTCAGCGGCAGCGATGAGGAGCTATACGAGTACATAGTGAGCGAATTCGGGGCTATAGAAAAAATCGGCGACGAAAGCGAAAAATATGCTTATGGCGGCAGAGCTTTCAAGCTGTCTATCATTGCGGCGAGGATGGCAGAAAATTGGCGGCTGATTACCCAGCGTTACTCTGCGCGGCAGATAGATGACCTACGCAAAATCATCATTAAGAGCGCGACGAATTTGGCTGATTATTTTTTAAAAATCGGCGATAAAAAACAGCTTGCGTTCATCTATGAATTTTTAAACGATGATGCGGTGAGTATCGAAAAGGACGAGCCATTTTTATACGAAACGCTGGTGCGCGCGGGCTTGGAGTTGCAAGATTACGATAACGCTTACGCGTTAGTGTCCGTCATCGACAAAAAGTCCGAATTTTTGCCGCAGGAGGTGGCAAAAAGCGTCGCGGACGTGATTAAAAGCGAAGGATACCGGGCTTGGCTAGAAAAGCAGTAGGTCTCGAAAGTAAAACGCTAATTTGCTAAAAGATAAAAACCAAAAGAGGCGTTTATAAAATTTCAATCTAAATTTTCTACGCCATAAAGCCGAACGTCTGCCATAAAGTGGCTTTAAGCAAGGCGTCAAAATTTTAAAATTCCGTCAAATTTAAGTGCGTAAATTTAAACCCGCATTTGCAGGCTAAAATTTTACGGAAAATTCTTATCCTTGCTGCTGCACAGCTCGTTTAAAAAGCACTCTTTGCAGTTTGGCTTTATCGCTTTACAGGTGTAGCGGCCGAAAAGCACCATGCCTTGGTGCAGCTTGCCAAGATCAGTCTTAAAAGCCTCGCTCAGATCGCGCTCCGTAAGCTCGGGCGTCTTTGCACGGCTCAGCCCTAGGCGATGCGCGACGCGAAAGACGTGCGTATCCACCGCCATCACGTTTGCGCCCGCGCCCTCCAAAAGCACGACGTGAGCGGTCTTTTGCCCCACGCCCGCAAGAGATTTTAGCCCCGCTTCATCAAGCGGCACGACGCCGTCAAAGTCGCGAACTACCGCCTGCGCCATTTTGATTAAATTTACCGCTTTGTTGTTGTAGAAATTGCACGAGCTAATTAGCAGCTTTACGCTTGCCAGATTAGCCTTTGCGAGCTCCTTAACGCTAGGGAATTCCGCAAAAAAGCGCGGCGTGATCAAATTTACCCGCTTGTCGGTACACTGCGCGCTAAGCATCACGCAGACCAAAAGCTGATAGGTGTCTTTAAATTTCAGCTCGCTGCGCTCTTCCGCGAAGTTTTGCAGAATTCTCTTTTTTATCTCTAAAATATCTTTTTTACTTCTCATTTGCATTTCCTTAAGGCGGAATTCTACCCTAAAATTCTAAAGTACAGTTTGATTGTTAACAACTTTGAGTTATAATCGCCGTTAAAATTTTTTTAAGGAATTATAATGAAAAAAGTTTTATTTACAGCACTTAGTTTGGCTGCCGCTATCAGCCTTAACGCTACCGTTTACGCTACCGTAAATGGCAAAGACGTAACTGAAAAAGAGCTCGCTCCGCTACTTCAAGGCATAGGAAATGTAGATATCGCTGCTCTTAACGCGGATCAAAAAAAGGAGCTTATCGATAAAGGCATCGATCTGATGCTGCTAACGGATGAGGCTAAAAAATCGGGCGTTATGGACGAAGACGTTTATAAAAAAGAGCTTGAAATCGTAAAAGATAACTTAGCACTTCGTGTATGGCAGGCTAAAGAAGCCAGCAAAATAAATATCGACGATAAAGAAATAGCCGATTTTTATAACAAAAACAAAGCGCGCTTTACCGAGCCTGCGAGAATCAAAGCGGCTCAGATCGTCGTTAAAACTGAAGCCGAGGCAAACGATATTATTAAGCAGTTAAAAGGGCTTAGCGACAGTGCGCTATTTACTAAATTTGCAGAGCTTGCCAAAGCTAAATCTATCGATCCGCAGGCTAAACAAACCGGCGGCGAGCTAGGCTGGATGCCTAGCGATCAGGTTAAGCCTTTTGCCGATGCGATCTCTAAGATAAAAGATGGTCAAATCACTACTAAAGCGATTAAAAGCAGGGTCGGATATCATGTCGTGCTAAAAGAGGAATCTCAAGCTAAAAAGCAGTTAAGTCAAAGCGAGGCAAAGCCTTTTATTGAGCGCGTGCTTAGACAGCAAAAAGCGGCGAAAGTAGTCGAGCAAAAAGCAGCAGATCTTCACAAAAGCGCTAAAATCGAGTATAAATAATATAGGAGCTAAAAATGGGCGTTTTAGATATAGTAAAACCGGGCGTTTTAAGCGGCGATGACGTAAGTAAGGTCTATGCGTATGCGAAGCAGCAGGGCTTTGCGATCCCTGCGGTAAACGTAGTGGGATCAAATTCCATAAACGCCGTCTTGGAAAGTGCTAAAATCGCAAATTCGCCCGTTATTATTCAGTTTAGCAACGGCGGCGCAGCGTTTTATGCGGGCGCTACTTGCCCTAATGCCGCAGTTTTAGGCGCTATTGCAGGCGCACATCAAGTGCATGCTTTGGCGGCTCATTATGGCGTTGCGGTGATTTTACATACCGATCATGCCGCAAGGAAGCTACTCCCGTGGATCGACGAGCTTATCAAAGCTAATACCACTCATAAAAAAGCTCACGGCGTGCCGCTGTTTAGCTCGCACATGCTCGATCTTAGCGAGGATGATTTGGAGTTAAATTTAGCGACCTGCGAGAAGTATTTGGAAATTTTAAGCGATCTTGGAATTTCGCTTGAGATCGAGCTTGGCGTCACGGGCGGCGAAGAGGACGGCGTCGATAATACCGGCGTCGATAACGCGCGGCTTTACACCCAGCCTGCAGATGTCGCACTCGCCTATGAGCGACTAAGTAAAATCAGCGATAGATTCAGCATCGCGGCAAGCTTCGGCAATGTCCACGGCGTGTATAAGCCGGGCAACGTCGTGCTGCGACCCGAAATTCTAAAAAATTCGCAAAAATTCGTCCGCGAAAAATTTAATCTGCAATCCGAAAAGCCCGTAAATTTCGTCTTTCACGGCGGCAGTGGCAGCGAGACCTCCGATATCAAGGCGGCCGTGAGTTACGGCGTCGTTAAGATGAATATCGACACTGACACGCAGTGGGCATTTTGGGACGGCGTGCGCGCTTATGAGGCCAAAAATCGCGGTTATTTGCAAGCTCAAATCGGCAATCCGGAAGGTGAGGATAAACCGAATAAAAAATTCTACGATCCGCGCAAATGGCTGAGAGCAGGCGAGCAGAGTATGGTGGCGCGCTTGCAAGTCGCATTTGACAATCTAAATTGCCTAAATAGGAACTAATATGGATCGCCCAAATAACGAAGTGCTCGATATCACGCTACCTGAGGCGAAGGAGCGCTCGTTAGCGGGCGTTTTTTTTAAGATTGCAGCTCTGCCGATCGCGATTTTTGTGGTGTTTTTGCTGGGCTATTTGGGGCTCATCGGACTAAAAGTAGAGACGCACTCGATCCTGATGCTTGCGGTTTTGCTCATTATTGCACTAATTTTAGCTCGTCATAATGCAGAATATGGCTGCTTAAATTTTCAAAATAATATTGATGATTTCAAGCGAGAGCTAAAGAATTACATCGTCGCCAATCTCCTAAGCATTGGTGGTAAGAAAAAATCCGATGCTAGCTTTGATCTTTTTGTGGATGAATACGGCTACTCACTGCGTAATCAAAACTACGCTTCCGTCGCGTCGGCAGTCTTTCCGATGCTTGGAATTTTAGGAACTTTCATCTCGATTGCGATTTCGATGCCGCACTTTTCCTCAAGCAATATCGATGGGCTCGAAACCGAGATCGCGCAGCTTCTAGGCGGCGTGGGCACAGCATTTTACGTCTCGATCTATGGAATCTTTTTGGCGCTTTGGTGGATATATTTTGAGAAAAAGGGCATCAGCAAATATGAGCGTCTGCTCATCAAATACAAAAATTCCACTAAAAATTTTTTCTGGAACAAAGACGAAATAACACAGGGCTATCTGAGTGAAATTTTAAACGCTAATTCTGAAATTTCGCGCTCATTTGCGATGATGAGCTCTACGAATTTTACCGAAAGACTAAACCGCCTAATCGATGAAAAAATCGGCGCTTTTGAAAGCGTAATGGAAGCCGAGAAGCGAAGTATGGCGATTACACAAGAAGAGCTTGAAAAAGCAGGAGAGATGATCCAAAGGACAAATCTCGCTCACGGCGAGTTAGATAAGAGCTTCGCTCAAATTTTATCTGCGCTCAAGTCCGTGTCTGCAAGCCTAATCGAAATTCAAAACGGAATTTCCGCGCAGTATCTAAGCCAGTCTAAGACTTTAACGGACGGGCAAGGCGAGCTGGCTAACGTTACGAGTGCATTAAGCGCTCAAATCAAGAGCCTAAATTCCTCCTTGGGCGGGTTTGCGGGCGAAATTTCAAGTTCGCAGAATGCTTGCGCCGCTAAAATTGACGCTAGCTTTAAGGGACTAAGCGCGGATTTGAAGGCACTTTTAGCTGGAGAGGGCGCTGCGCGGACGAGCAACGAAAGCATCATCGAAGAGCTTCGCAAAACGCTTGCGAGCATCGATGAAAAAGCACTTTTAGATGAAAACGAATAACGAAGAAAAAGAGACCTTTTGGATCGCGTACGCCGATTTGATGGCGGGACTGCTTTTTGTTTTCGTGCTTTTAGTAGGCGGCATCATCGTCAAATACTTCCTCACGCAAAGCAACCTGCAGGAGAAAGAAAGCCAAATTTCAAGCGCTCTAGCAAGCCTTCAAAGCCAGGAGAAAAAAAGCGCCGAGCTTGAAGCGCTGAATAAAATTTTTAGCGATCAGCTAGAGAAGCTAAACATCGAAAACACCGATCTTCGCAAGCAAAATTCCATCTATTTCATACAGATCGAAGATCTAACCGATATGGCCGAGAAGCTGAAAAAAGAGAATTTAGACATCAACTCGCTTCTGCAAAAAGCGCGCGACGATGCCAACGCTACGATCAGCCAAAACGAGCTTAAAATCGCCTTTTTGCTCGATCAGCTCACGCAGAAGCAGAGCGATTTTAATAAAATTTTACAGGACCTCAACGTCACGAAAAACCGCATCCGCAACCTCACCGGAATGAAGGTTAAGATCATCGCCGATCTGAAGGAGAAGCTGGGCGGCAAGATCCGCATCGACAACGAAAGCGGCGCGATGACGCTAAGCTCGTCGATCCTTTTCGACAAGGGCTCAAGCGAGCTGAAAGAGGGCGCCAAAGAGACGCTCCGCTCGACGCTGCAGAGCTATTTCGCCGCGCTTTTGGATAATGATGAAATTCGCGAAAATTTAGATCAGATCATCATCGAAGGGCACACGGACAGCGACGGCGGGTATTTGTACAATCTCGAGCTCTCGCAAAATAGGGCGTTTGCTGTGATGGATTTCATCAACTCGTGGAATAAAGATGAGCGACTGCAAAAATATCTCATCGCCAGCGGTCGCAGCTACACGCAGCCCGTGATGCGCAGAGGCGTCGAGGACAAAGACGCCAGCCGCCGCATCGAGATCAAATTTACCCTTTCAAACAAAGAAGCGATGGAGGAGATCAGGAAATTTTTGCAGTTCGACGCGAACGCTACGAATTAGTGGCTCACCCTTAACGGCTCGCTCGAAATTTTAGCCCGCAAAAAAGAGGGCTTAAAATTTTAAAATTCCTAAAGAATTAACGTCTCATCTGAAATTTTAACGGTGGCGGAACGTATCCTTTTATTTTGGCGCGAATATTATGAACGGGCGGCTCGCTAAATTTTACCGTAGCCCTTACGTGGCGTTTATATAACGCCTACTGCGGCGGAATGTGTTTAAATTTTAAACCCACGTATTTTGACGCGCTTTTAGTGCTGCCGCGTGGATAATATAGTTTAAATTTAGACCTTTAAATTTAAGCCGCAAATTTAAACGGGCTTAACGGGCGGCTTAAAATTTAAATGGATCAAAAACCTTGCTCGTTTAGTTTTTTATAGGTGTAGCAACTGCGTTTAATCCCTAGATCGCAGGCTTTACCATAGTATTTTTTCGCCATACTCTTATCTTTTTTTACCCCTTTGCCGGATTCATATAAATACCCAAGATTATTGCACCCTTCGGCAATTTCTAAATCACAAGCCTTGGAAAATAATTTATTTGCTATTCGGTAATCTTGTTTTACACCTTTACCAGATTCATATAGATGTCCGAGGCCATCACACCCTTCACCGGCTTCTAAATCACAAGCCTTAGAAAACAATTCACTCGCTTTTTCGTAATCTTGCTTTGTGCCTGCGCCTGAATAATATAAAAATCCAAGATTATGACATCCTATACCATATTCTAAATCACAAGCTTTGGAATATAATTCACTTGCTTTTTTATAGTCTTGGTTTACACCGTAGCCTGAATGATATAAAAATCCTAGATTGTAGCATCCTTCGGCAATTTCTAAATCACAAGCCTTGGAAAATAATTTATTTGCTATTTGGTAATCTTGTTTTACACCTTTTCCTTGTTCATATAAAGCTCCTAAGTTGACACATCCTAGTCCATCTCCAAGATTGTAAGCTTTAGAATACAGGTCTTTTGCTTTTTCAAAGTCTTGTTTTACACCTTTACCAGACTCATATAGAACCCCGAGACTATTGCAACCTTCACCGACATCCAAATCGCAAGCTTTAGAATATAGCTCATTTGCTTTGTTATAGTTTTGCTCTATGACTTCCCCTTGTTCATATAAAACTCCTAGATCACTACATCCTAGCCCGTTCCCCAAATTGCAAGCTTTGGAATATAGTTCGCTCGCTTTCTTATAGTCCCGCTTTACACCTTCGCTGGAACTATACAAAACTCCTAGATTATAGCATCCTGTGTTATGCCCCAAATCGCAAGCTCTAGAATATAAATTTATTGCTTTTTCAAAGTCTTGTTCTATGCCTTCGCCTGAGGCATACCAAAACCCTAGAGCATAGCATCCTATGCTATATCCTAAATCACAAGTCCTAGAAAACAATTCATTTGCTTTCTTATAGTCCTGCTTTGTATGATTGCCTAAATAGTATGAAGCTCCAAGATTGTAACATCCTTCGGCAACTTCTAAATCGCAAGCTTTAGAATAGAATTGATTTGCTTTTTGGTAGTCTTGCTTTACGCTGCCATCTCCTTTTTCGTATAAAACTCCAAGATTATGGCAGCTTTCGCCATGTTTTAAATCGCAAGCTTTCAAATATAGCTCGCTTGCTTTTTTATAATCCTGTTTTACGCCTTCGCCCGAGGCATATAAAAGCCCGAGATTGTAGCATCCGTCACCTTCTTGCAAATCGCAAGCTTTGGAAAGCGTTTCGATCGCTTTTTTGTAATCTTGCTCTACTCCTTTGCCTGAGTAGTATAAAACACCCAGATTGCCGCAAGCTATGCTATTTTTTAAGTCGCAGGCCTTAGAATACAGTTCGGCCGCTTTTTTATAATCTTGTTCTACGCCCTTGCCGTATTCATATGACGCCCCTAAGGTGGTGCAACCCCAGCCGTCTCCCAAATTACAGGCTTTGGAGTTTAGCTCCTTTACTTTTTCATAATCCTGTTTCACGCCATCCCCTGAATAGTATGCCATGGCGAGATTTACGCATGCTAAGGTGTTGTTATTATCGCATTTGCTTCGCAACTTGCTTATACCGGGATCCTCTTGTTCCGTTGATGACAAAGCTGTGGCTTCTGCTAGCGATAAAGTCGCCGTAGCGATCAGCGCTAAAAATATCTTTTTCATACATCGCTCCATTTAAAATTTCGGCTATTTTATTTCATTTTCGCTTAATCTTTTGAAAATCGGCGGGCCCAAAGGGTCTTTAAATTTATACAGCCGCGAGCTTAAAGGCGAAATTTAGCAAAAAGCGTTAAAATTCCAAGCATTACAAGGAGCAAAAATGAAAATTTTAAGAAGCACGGACGCAAATTTCAAAGAGGAATTTGCGAGGTTGGTGCGCCGCGGCGAGACGGATATGAGATCGGTAATGCCCGTCGTTAGCGGCATCATCGAGGAGATCAGAGCGCGCGGCGATGAGGCGCTAGCCGAACAGATCGAGAAGTTTGACAGATGGCGCGTGCAGGGCGATCTGGCTATCACACAAGAGCAGATGAGCCGCGCGTATGAAGGCTTAACCGCAGAGCTTAAGAATGCGCTTCAGATCGCATACGAGCGCATCTACGCTTATCATGAAAAGCAGCTTGAGAGGAGCTGGTTTAGCTTCGATCCAAGCGGCGCGATGCTCGGGCAAAAGATCACGCCGGTAGATCGCGCGGGGCTGTATATCCCGGGCGGCAAGGCGGCGTATCCGAGCTCACTTCTGATGAACGCGATCCCCGCAATCGTCGCGGGCGTAGAGGATATCAGCGTCTGCACCCCCGCCGTGGGCGGCGTCGTAAACGAGCTGCTGCTTGCGGCGATGCATGTGCTAGGGATCAAAAAAGCCTACAAGGTGGGCGGCGCAAGCGCGATCGCGGCGATGGCATACGGCACGCGCACGATCGGCAAGGTCGATGTCATCACGGGCCCTGGGAATATCTTCGTAGCGACCGCTAAAAAGCTCGTATTCGGCGACGTAAATATCGATATGATCGCGGGCCCTAGCGAAGTGGGCATCATCGCAAACGCTGCGGCAAATCCGCGTAATATCGCCGTAGATCTGCTCAGCCAAGCCGAGCACGACGAGATCGCAAGCAGCTTTTTGATAAGCGACGATGAAAAATTTGCTCTTTGCGTCGCTGAGCATATAGAGCAGCAGCTTCCTACGCTCGCGCGTGAGCCGATCGCTCGCGCCAGCATCCAAAACAAGGGCGCAATCATCATCGCGCGCGATATGAATGAGTGCGTGGGGTTGATGAACGAACTTGCGGTCGAGCACCTCGAGATCGCGACCGAGAACGCCTACGAGCTGCTTCCGCGCATACGACACGCAGGCGCAATATTTTTGGGCCACTATACGCCTGAAGCGATGGGCGATTACCTCGCAGGTCCTAACCACACGCTGCCGACCGGCGGAAGCGCGCGATTTTTCTCGCCTCTAGGGGTTTATAACTTCATCAAACGAAGCTCAATCATAGCACTAAATAAACGCGCCATAGACGAGCTTGGGGGCGCGTGCATGGCGCTAGCGGACGCAGAGGGGCTCGGCGCACACAAAAAATCGGTGCAGATCAGATTTGATGAGAAGTGATTTTGCGGCGGTAGCGAAATTGCGAAATGAAATTTTAAAAAAGCGGCTCAGGGCTTAAAATTTGCCCACATATAGCTTAAGGCGGTTTGCATGCAGCTTAAAAATTGCGAAGCAAAATTTTAAAAATCACCGGCGGCAGTTGCGAAACCGCGAGCCGAAATTTTAAAATTTAAAGACGAGTTAAATTTTAAAAAACGTAAGCGTCGCGGCGAGAGTAAAATTTTAAAATTTCAAAAGCGCTATAAATTTAAAAAAACGGCCGCATTTGATTAAAATTTAAGGCAAATTTACTAAGCGAAATGATATACTTTCGCTGATTTTTTACAAGGAGAGAAAAATGAAAAAATCACTTTTAGTTTTGGCTAGTTTTGGCTTTGCGCTAAGTCTTAGCGCCGCAGATCTTTCAGATAGCTGCAAAGAGTACTTCGCAGATCTTGATAAGATGGTTGATACCTACAAACAAGCTGGTCAAGAGCAGCAGGTCAAGATGTATGAGGATCAAAAAAAGCAGTCTATGGATCAGATCAGCGCACTTCCTAAGGAGCAGCAAGAGGCCACTTGCAAACAAGCTAAAGAGATATTTAAGCAGATGATGGATCAGATGAAACAACAAGGCGCTATGAAATAAATACCTTTGCGGGCACGATTATGCCCTCTTCAGTCGCGGCGATGTGATATCGTCGCGATTAATTCTTTTTAAACTCACACTTTTATTTTAAAAATTTTTAAATTTTAAAATTCGGATGTTTTATCCTCGTTGCTTTCGGGGTTTGCTAAGAATTTCAAATTTGACATTCGGCTCGTTACAGGAAGTCAAAACGAATAAAGCGCTCGCCGTCGTTAAAATGCTCCGCAAGACAACGCATCTTAGTGGGACGCTGCGGTGCACCAAAGATTTACGAGCCGTTTTGGCGCGGCTCGAAACAGCGCCTCATCAATATTATGAATTCAGGCTCGGTTTGAGCGTCATTTTATCGCGATTTGAAATAGCTGGGGCTCATAGATAGAGCAAATTCGCGTCTCAGTTTGCGGCTCTGCCTATGAAATTGCGGCTAAAATCATCTCGCAAAATCGCCTTGGATTTTAATCCTTAGTAACGATCGCGCCGTTTTTTATTTCGTGCACGCAGACATTTCTGTGCAGCTCCTTACCGTCATCTAAAGTATAGTAGTGCGTTGTTACTGTGCAGCGCAAATCGGCGTCGATGACGAACTCCTGCTTGGCGCGCATCGGCGGCTTGCTTTTACCGCAGTGTACGTAATCGGCGTAAATTTCGCGACAATCGCTTATACGAAATGCGTCGTTTAAAAGGCACATAAAAACATATTCGTGCCCACGTTCGCTATCTTGAAAATCCATCAGATAAAGCCTTAGCAGAATTGTTTTGGCGCTCTTTTCGGGCAAACGACAAGCCCTTATGTCTTTGATCCTCTTCCAATACGCACTTAGATTGTCGATTAAAAAGTTCTCCTTTGCGAACGAAAACAGCTTATTTTTATCAAGTAAATTTTTATCGATAGCCGCTAAGGGCGAAATTTCTCCCGGATAGCGCATCGGCAGTTGCGCGATCGGCAGATTGTCGTAAATATCTTTCGTACTCTGATAAATCTCTGGCCGCGGCGCATCGTCTCCCTTGGCTGCGGCATTTTCCATGCCGCATAGCGCAAGTAGGCACAGCAAAAATATCCACACCTGCTTCATAACATTTCCCCTCGTTTCGGTCGCGATCCCTTTTCTCCTAATCATACTGAAAATTTTAAAGCCTTATTAATATGAAGAAAAAAGATCAAAAATCAAAGCACCGCTTTTACAGCCATCCTTAGCCATCTTTTTCTATTTTGCCCTTGCTTTTGGATTAATTTAATCCGAGTCCTCTTGTTCTTGTGTGAAATGGACGATGCGCGGTTATTTGCCGTCCTGTGCCTCTTCGGTGAAGCTAACGATGCGCGGAGCTGCGATGCGCGCGTAATCCTGTGCGTTTAGGATGATCGAGTGATCGAGCAAGCCCGCGTTGAAAGCGATCTCATCAAAGCGTCCGAATAGCGACGGATCGGCGATTAGCAGCAGCTTGTCGTGGAAGCTAAACGGCGGCACCGAGCCGATGACGCAGTCCGTGAGATCGCCCACTTCATCGGGGCTTACGAGCGACGCTTTCGTGCCGCCGAGCCCCTCTGCCAGGCGCTTTAGATCGGTTTTATGATCGGCTGCGAAAACTGCTAGGACGTAAATTCTGCCGTTTCTGCCCGCGGGTTTGTCGCTAGGAAGCTTCAGCTGCTGCGGCACGTTTGCGCAAATTTGATCGGCGGTTAAAGTTAAATTTCCCGCGCAGGCGCCGTTTTCGCAGCCTTGAGCGCTCGCAAGGGCGGAAGCGTCGAGATTTTGCGCGTCATCGGCGCTTGCTAAATTTAAATTTTGCGCGAAAGAGATTTGCCCATCCTTAAAGCCTTTGATCGTGCAAACCAGCGCCTTTGCGCCTTGACCTAGCTGCGTGCCGCGGATTTTGGCGACCTCGGCGGAGGTGCCCGCGCTTTCGTGAGCTACGACGCGGAAGCGCGCCCCCTGCTGCGTCAAAAGCTCTTTTAGGCTTTCAAAAATTCTCTCTGACATGCTCTCTCCTTGTTTTTGCGAAATTATACTGAAATTTTAACCAAACGACCCATCGGTGCCGAAATTCCATTCTTCGCCGTAAAATTTATCTCGCCTGCGCGCAAGCCGCCCATTGCGCGATGAAAAATCTATTGCGCGGCGAAAATTCCGCCGTGCATAAGCTCGGTCCGCCCTGCTTCTTGCGAAATTATTTAATCTTGCGGATTTTGGGCTCTTTGCTCTCTACGAGCTCGTAAATTCTAAGCTCGACCTTGACGTCTTTGGGCGCTAAAATTCTAATTTCGCCGCCGTCGTAGGCGAATGGATGTGTGAGCTCGTAATAGATCCGCTTCTTTTGCTTCTTGCCGTCGCACAGCATCAGCGTTTGAGCAAGCTCATCGCCGCCGCTAAACTCGTAATAAAGCCCGTCCGAGCCCTCTTTTTGCTCTATTTTGCCGCCGATCAGATACGCGTCGTTGCAGTCGGCTTTGATCTCTTTCGAAAAGATCGCTTCGACTTTAAATTGCTGCGGCGGCATCTTTGACGGCGTTAGCTGAAAGACGTTTAGCTGCTTTTGCGCTTCGCCGCCGAATAAAAACAGCGGCAAGAGGAAGAATAAAACGCTTTTTCTCATACTTTACTCCTTGAAAAGATATTTTTATTTAAAATTTTAGCAAAATTTTTACTCATTAAACTGAAATTTCAATCGACTTTGTTTTTATCTGTAGCAGATAATATTTTTTAGCGCCTCTGCCTCTGGTTTTAACGCCTCGCTATCGGTTTTTTGCGCGGCGCCCTTTTTGTTTGCTAAATTTTTACTAGAGCCTTGCGGCGAGGGTTTTTCGCGCGAGTTTAAAATTTCGGCGGCGTCGCGCGATATTTCGCCCTGCGTCTGCACGGTAGAAATTTCGTCGCTAGCTCCGCCAGACTTGTTCGTGCGGCGGCTTAGCACGCTTTTGATGCTTATCTTTTCGCCTGCGTAAAACGCCTCGCAAAGCCCGCCTTGCGCCTCATAGTCCGTCACTTTGACGCTGTCTTCTTGAAATTTGTAAAATTTCACCCGTTTTGCTCCTTGTAGCTCCCTGACTCCGCGCCATACGCCAGCTTCCGCGTCAAGATCCGCGAGCGCAAATGCGCCGCCTGCCGCCTTATACATATTGCCGAGCCTTATCGGTATACGTTCGCCGCTCTTTTTGGTAAGCACGAAGCCGATCTTTTCGCCATCTTTTGGGTGCGGGCGGAACTGTTTGGAGAAAAACGCCGTGAAAAATGCGACCTCCTTGGTCTCGCCGTCGGTGTCTAGGTATCTCGTCCAGCCATCTTCGGGCACGTCGATCTCGGCGACGTCTCGCCCGTCTTTTGCGCCGCATTTTAAGCCCGCGCAGCCGCTAAGCGCTAATGCCGCAAGCGCGGCTAGAAATATGTTTTTCATATTTTCCCTTCAAATAAATTTTGGCTCAGAGCAGAGTGCTCAGGCACGTAATCCGTAGGGCGTTATTTTAGGCTCGCGGGATAGCCGCTAAATTTTTCGATCCAGCCGTCCTCGCCGTAGAGCTCGCCGCAAAGCCCGTCCGAGAGCTCGGCTAGATTTTCGCCCGCCTCGTCCACAAGCCGCCAGCGCTCGCTTTGCTCGAAAAAGCTTAGCGTCTCATGCAGGACGTGATCGGTAAGATGCGCGCAAAGCGTCCTTAGCGCCTCCCTCTGCTGCGGCGAAAAGTCCGCTATCGATGCATACAGCCGCTCGCATCGCGCTCCTTTCATCCGCCCGCTCATGACCGCATCCAACCACGCCAGCGACCCGTCCCTGAGCTGCCGCACATATTCCCGCCCGAAACTCTGCAAGCTATCCGTTTCTACCATTTTGTCCTCCTGCATTTAAATTTTAAAATTTTTGGTACCTCGCCTAAATTTAGATCGAAATTTACTCCCTAAGCCCATTTAAGCTTTTTGCGTCCTAAATACGGCGCGCCGCATTCAACTTTTATAAAATTCTACTTAGCGAGCGCCGTTTTTTATCGTTTGTGCTGCTATTTTACCGCGCCGCAAAATTCGCGCTACACCTCAAAGCCCAGCGCCGTTTAAATTTTAAAATCCGAAAGCTCGCGACCGAAATTTTAAAATTTAAGGCTCGATGAAATGCGTTTCGGCGCGATGGTATGCGCCGCTTGAAACTTTAAATTTTAAAAACTCGCACTTCGCCTCAAAGCCCGCTAGCGGGGCTAAATTTATCAAGCCGACGTTGCCCAGATGCGTAAAAATCGCTGTCCGCTCGCCTCAAACGAGCACTCCTGCCAGTCCCAGTCGTTCTCGCCGCCCATTGCGAAATTTCGAGGCTCGTCAGATAGAGCCGCCGCGCTTAAAGCAGCCGTTATCCGCTCCTTCATAAAATCATCGGGCTCGCAGGGCGTAAATTTTTCAAATTTTATCTCGTAAAGGGAGGCAAGCCCAAAGTCCGCGCGCACGAGCTTGCCGCACTGCTGCGCGAACTCCGCCGCGCTACATTCGTGCTTTGGGGCGTAGTACCAAACCTCCAGCTCCTCGATGCTTTCGCCCTCAAATTTTATGGATTTTATCATTTCGGCTCCCTTTTCGCTTGTCGTGGCGGTTTAAATTTCGTCGCTTAAATTTTACTTGCGCCCATACGGCGCAGGTCTTTCACGCAAGATAAAATCTTCGCCATTTGGCGTAAGTGCGCTGCGCGGTCAAATTTTAAATTTATCCGCCGCGTTTTAAATTCAGACGCCGAAGTCCGCCCGCATCCCCTCTTTGCCTTTCGGCGTAAAATAGCAAACGACGTAGCAGAGCATTCGGTCTTTGCAGTCGTATTTGGCTTCCAAAGCCTCGATAATGCGCGCAAATTCCTGCGGCGCTCTGCCCTCAAAGGCGCCTCGTAGCTCCTCTGCGGCGATATGTTTCGGGCTAAGGAGCAGATACGCCGCGCCGCCATCCTCATCCTCGCTTATCGCGCGTAAAATTTCATCGCTCGCGCGAACTTGCCAATGCTCTTTGCCGTCCCATTCGCGCAGGCTCAAAAACGTCGTGCCGCCGTCAGCGTCCAAAGCCTTTTCGTTTGGAATTTGAGCGCGTAAGGCACCTTCATTTAAGCGCTCCTCGCTCGCGACCTCGATAAAAACGTCCGTGCCGAGCAGATAGCTGGTCCGCTCAAACTCGCTTTCGTACTCCCAGCCGTCAAATTTAGCGGCAAATTCGCGCACCCGCTCGTCCGCTTCGCAGCCGAACATCATCGCGTCGCTATCTGAAATTTTAATGATATAAGGCTCGTTCATGAGGCTTTTCGAATTTTATTGCGGCTCGCATTTTCCGTAAACCCACTCGCGAGTTTCGTTTAGCTTAAACTCGCCGTCCTTTAGAAAATACTGCTTGCTGCTTTTGATCGCGTTTTCGCCCGCGGCTATGTAGTCGCCGATGAAGCCGCGATCCAGGACGTCGTGCGCTAAAATTTCAGGCTCAAAGACGTTTTGCATCCTTTGCGTCTCGCGCCATTTGCCGCTCTCATCAGGCTCGCGCAGGATGATTGAGACGTTGTTGCCCGCTTCGTCGTAGTCGTAGATATACTCGTACTGCTTGCCATCGGAGGCCGTACGATTTTTTATCACGTTGCCACGCGTGTCGTAGCTAAACTCGTTTTCAAACACGACCTCCCAGCGCTGCGATTTCTCGCGCCAAAGCATGGTTTGCTCACGTAGCGGTCTGCCTTCCTCGGTCTCCTCGTGTACGTTTTTGTAGTACTCCCTCCACTCGTTTTTTGCGGCGTCCCAGCGCGATCTTAGCTCGCTAAAACGCCTATACTTAGGCTCGATCTTGCGCAAGATCTTTTCATCGCGCTGCCATGTGTCGTCCTTCCATATAAAATTTATCTCGCTGCGCGTCCCGTCCGCAGCCGTAAAGACGGTATGTTTTGTAAGCGGTACCCATTTGCCGCGCCATGCGTAGCCTTCGGAGCCCGCGTAAACATCGCCGTTGTAGTGATATATCGATTTTTCGTAGGGCATCCATTTTTTCGCTTTGGCGTTCCATTCGTAGGTCGATACGAAATTGTTTCTGTCGTTTTCATCGACAATCCTTTTTGTAAGGTGCGTCGGCGTCCATCTGCCCTTTTTTAGCGTGAAATTTTGCAAAATTTCCGTTTTACCCTCGCGCTTTTCGACGGCTTTTTCACCCTCGTATGGCTTGCTGTCCTTTTGCAGGCTGAAATAAATTTTTGAGCCATCCTTTGCGATCTCCTGCTTGCTCATCGCCGTTTCGCGAAATTTGTTTGTATTCGCGTCCCAGTCGTATTCGATATTTTCGATCTCGCGCTCGCCGCTTTCGTCAAATTTGCTAAAGCTTTTCGATACGGAGGTTTCCTCTTCGCTGCTCTTTTTGTAGATTTTTTCTAGGCGGCGGGTTTTGGCGTCGTAGTTTTGGCTAACTTCATATTTGTAGCGCGGCGCGGCGCCGCCCTCTGTTTTATAGCTCGTCTTTTGCAGACAAATTTTATCCGCCGCCGCGTGTTTCGCCGCCGTCTCGGTTGCGCCCGCAGGCATCGCGAGCGCTAATGTCGCCGCCAAAATAGAGCCTGCTAAAACTGCCGCCCGCGCTCGAAGCTTGTCTGCCGAAACCGCCGCCTGCGCCCCAAAAGCGCCCGCTGAAATAATCGCTCGCGCCTTTAAATTTAGCGCTGCAAAATCTGCCGCACCTTCGTGTGAAATTTTAAAAATACCTCTCATGACCGCTCCTTTTATCTGAATTTTAAATCGCGCCTACCGCTTTATATCCTCGCTTGAAAAAATTCTCTCGCCTTCGTAAATTTTCTCATAGCGACTTAGCTTGCCCTCTTTGAAATAGCCGATGAAATAGCTCGCCGATTTTTCGGCCTGCTCTTGCGAAATTTCATCGTAGAGGCGGGCGGGCTCCTTTGATTTTTGTTTGTGTAGGCATGAACAGCTGCGAAAATAGCGCTTTTTAATTTTAAAATTTTGTGCCTCGCCGCTTTGCTCGTCTGCGCGCTTTGTTGCGCTTATTTCGCTACTTTGCTTGTCTGCGGGCGTCTGGTCATCTCTTTCGACGCCCCCTATTGTCTGTTTTTGTCCGCTTGCCGCGCCGTGATCTTGCGCCTCTACGGCGCCGAAACAGATACTCGCCGAAATTAAAGCCGAAATAGCCGCCCTTGCCGCTCTAATTAAAACCATTTTTCAACCTTTTCTTTTGCCGCCGCTGCGTGCGGATCTGCCGCGGCGTAGGATTTAAATTTTAAAATTTACGCGGCACCCGTTAAATTTAAACGCCACGCCGCGCCTGCTAAATTTAATCGCAGCGCTCGCGCAGGGATGCGCAGGTAAAATTTAGCCGCGAAATTTTACCTGCGCATCTTCAACGCTACTTTATCTTTTTATATTTCCACGTCTTTTCCGTTATGAGCTCGGATTTGCCGTCTTTAAGCTTAAATTCCTTAAAGCTCGTTATCGCGTAGATACTAGGCATCTCAAACATCATCAGCGCGGCTCCGTGCACCACGCTGTCCGACGGGATTTGGGTATCGTAAGTAGCCTCCGAGTGCCCGGTTTGCACCCATTTGCCGCTCGCATCAAGCTTGTAGATATCCATCGCGGTATTGCTGCCGTGCTCGTCGTAGCTATAGACGTATTTGCCGCTGCTGGAATTTGATTCGTAGCTTTGCTCTAGTAGTCGCTCGCCCGATTTATCGTAAATTTCGCCGTTTGAGTAGCTTTTGACCCAATCTTTAAGTCGCTCATCCCACAGATAAGATGTCATATTAAGATCCGCCCCCTTCTTGATAGCGGTCTGTTTGCTCATATTATCCCACGCGCCCTTCTCGTCGTTCCAGATGAAGCTCGTAACGATCCCCTCGCCCTTCGCGGCATTAAGCTCGTGCTTGCTCATCGTCGCGTTTTGCCATGCGCCGCCCCTAAAAGTGCTGCGGATCTGCTCGTAGCTGCCGTTTCGATCGCCGTTAAGCATCTCTCGCTCGCTGTTTTGCCACGCGCCGTTTACAAACTCGTAGCTCACGTATCCGCTCATCTCTCCTGCGGCGTCGTAGAAAATTTCGATCTTATCTTTGGGCTGCCAGCTCTTGCCGTCCCATTTGAAGCTTATCGTAAGCTCCTCCTTATCCCACGCGTTTTTTACGGATCTGTTCATGCTCTCTTTCTGCCATTTGCCCTTTACAAACTTATATCTCACGTCCTGCGTCGCGTTACCGTCGTAGCTAGAGACGGTTTTGCTCGCATTGCGCGTGCCATCATCCGCTATTGAATTGCTCTCGCGCGTCGTGATGCCGTCTTTGACGCTTTCCGTGTAATCTTCTATTTTTTTCCACTTGCCGCTTTTAAGATCGAGGCCAAATACTTCAAATTTAACCATATCCCCCTTTTCGTCAAAGTAGCTGATCTCTTTGTAGCTAGAGCCTAGGCCGTCCGAGGAGTTCGTATCTCTTATCTGCTCCAGCTTGCGCGCCGCCGCATCGTAGCTTAGATACGTGCTCTCCTTGCGCTGCCCGAGTGAGCTGTAGCTCATGCTTTGCACCATATACTCATACTCCTTGGCAAACGCCGCCGCACAGAGCAGCGCAAGTATCGTAGCGAGCTTTTTCATCCTCTCTCCTTGGAAAAAATTTTGATAATTATATAATGTTCGTATATAAAAACGGATAAAATTTCACCGCGCGGCTAAATTTAAAAACTTCGATTTTTAGGCGGTAGCGGTGGAATTTTACGTCGCCAAACGGCTGGAATTTTAGCAATATTTAGATCTGATTTTGCGTTAGTTGTCGATAGAATTTATGCGAAATAGAATTGCGTGCGAGTTTCTGCTAAATTTTAAACAGATCTAGAGCTGATTTATATCAAAGCTTCACTGCGTGCCGTTAGCAATAAAATTCTACGTCATAAAATTTTAAATTCATGCGCAGATCTACTTGAAGAGATAAAATGCGGCGCTAAATTTTTGACAGCTCAAAATTTCAAATAATGCCGATTTTTCAAAAGTGCCGCTGGTTAGGCGATACTAATCGCAGAAGCGCTTATCTGTGTTATTTGCTTTGCGCTTGACTAGGAAGTCCGCCTTTTTAGCGGGATCTGCGAAAAACTCGTCCTGCCTAAGTAGCGCGGCGTCCATTTTGTCCTCGGCTGCCTTGAGCGCGGCGGCGCGATCTGCAAAGCGAGACGGAAATTTCTCATCAAATATCGCTTTATACGGGTGCGCCTTGACCCAGTCCCTAGCGCGTACCGCCGCATCGCGCTGTTTAGCGAGATCGCAGAATGCGTATGGATTTACCACGTTGCCGACGAGCTGTAAAAACGCCGCGTTCGCGGACTCGGTCTCACGAAATATCTCGTCCTTGATGTCGATGACGCGAGCGAAGGTTAGGAATCGATTTTTGCCCGCGTAGAACCAAAACACCGCGTCGTCCTTAAGGCCTAGATCATAAGCGCGCGCAGCGACGGTCATCAGCGTAGTCGGAGCGACCATGTCCGGGGCGTCCTCGATAATTTTGATCGCTTTTTTCAGGCTCGGCACGTCGTTTTTCATCAACAGATCGTCGATCGGCTCGTAAACGTGCACGTATTCGGGCTTGCCCTCCTTAGCCGAATAAAACGGCGAAATATAGATGTCGATCGAAGTGATTTTTTCCACCTTATCCTCACTCTCGCCTTGGGCGCTCAAAGTCGCAGCCGCCGCCGCACACAGCAGCAGTGAACGAAATTTTTTCATAACCTCTCCTTCGGTTAAATTTTGTAAATTTGCTTCGTAATTATACCTTGAAATTTAAGAGCGCGAGCTTGATTTTTAACGAATATATTTTTGCGAAATTTTAATTTTTGCGGCAGCTCTATTTTCTTTTGATCAGGCTTTAGCGCGATGCTTTACGCGGCTAAATTTAGACGCCGTTAGCTGCTAAATTTACATTTCAATTTAGCTCGCTCACGCAAATTTTATAAATTTTGGCGCCTTTTAAAAGAGCTAAATATTCGCCGTTCCCGTACGAGCCGCAGCCCTCATTTTTGTTATTTTTCGAGCCGTCTGCGCCGAGAAAATTTAGGCTGATTTTTCTGTCGAATTCTAGCGTTTCGCCTTTAAATTTAAACAAAAACAGCTCATCTTTGTCGTTATCAGCCCGGCAAAACAGCACGCTTCGCTCATTCAGCGCGAAGTCGCGGCTCGCAAAAATATAATTGCTCTTTGAAAATTCTAGCTCGCACGTTTCGATAGCCGCGGAGCCCGGTTTATAAGAACTGATTTTCGGAGTATACGCCGTGGCTTGCCCGTCCTTGATACGCACGAAATCAAAGCTACTGCAATAGTGCGCGTAGCACGCGCCGCCAAATAGATTTATCGCGTAGCAGTCGTGAATCCGGCTGAGGTCAAATCCATAGAGCTTTTCGCCCGCCTCGTTCCAAACGGCGAGTTCGCACTCGTCTCCGCCGAAGTTGCCGAAGAGCCCGTCGCCAAAATATGAAACGTAGAGCCGCCCGCCCTGCGCTATGATCTTTGCTATGCCGTCGCCCACGCAAATTTTGCCCGTGCGGGCGCCCAGCTCATCGATAAATTTTAAATTTTCCTCGCCGCGTTTTAGCTTCTCATCGTAGCGCGAGCGAGCGTTTAGTAGCGCCCAACGGTTTGGAAAATCCACGGATACAGCGAAGTTGTAGCCGTTTTCGTCCGCGCCGGTTTTTATCTCGCGTAGCCGCCCATCTTGCATAAATTTGATGACGTATTCGCCCGCATCCTCGCATAGAAAATATATCTCGCCGCGCTCAGTGATGCCGATGCTGACGAGCTCTCGCGCTTCTTTTGGCGTTAGTTCGTAGCAAGGGGTTAAATTTAACCGCGATTCTTTGATTTTGATGGACTTTGACATTTTGATTTTTCAAATTTTACCGCTAAAGCCCGTTTTCGCGGCGTCGCGGTAGAAATCGATCTGATCTTTTTTGATGATGCGGATGTAGTCGGTGCTACCGGGATGCCCGCTTTGAAAGCCCGCCGTCATCACGTAGGTGCCGTCCTCTTCGATAAGACCGCGCTGCAGAGCCTCGCTTATGATACGTGCGAGCAGCGAGTTGATGCTCGTTTTTTCCCTAACCATCGCGGGATTTACGCCCCACACGAGACTTAGCGCGTGCGCGGTCTGCTCGTCGTGTGCGATTGCGATGATGTCGATTTTAGCGCGGTTGCGTGCGAGTTTGATCGCCGAGCGCCCCGAGCCCGTGATCGAAAGTATCGCGCCCGCGCCCAGCCTTGCGGCAAGCGCTGCGGTGCTTGAAGTGATCATATCGGTCTCATCGTAGAAGTCGTAATCGTTAAATTTATCGTAAGGATAGATTTTTTCGGTCTCGCGGATCGTCTCGCTCATCGCGGCGACCACGGCTGCGGGGTTTTTGCCGATGGCGCTCTCCTCGCTTAGCATCACGGCGTCGGTGCCGTCGAGTACGGCGTTTGCGACGTCGCTGATCTCGGCTCTGGTGGCGCGCTCGTGCTCGGTCATGCTAAGCATCATCTGCGTGGCGGTGATGACGGGCTTTGAGCGGGCGTTGGCTAACGCGATGATGCGCTTTTGGATACGCGGGATCTCATAAAACGGCATCTCGATGCCCAGATCTCCGCGCGCGACCATTATGCCATCGCTTGCCTCGATGATCTTTTCAATATTTTCGACCGCGTCGAATTTCTCGATCTTGGCGTAAATTTTAGCTTTTGAGCCCAGCGAGTTTAAAATTTCGCGCACGCGTAGGATGTCGTTTTGCGACTGTACGAAGGAGATGCCTACGAAATTTACGCCGTGCGCCGCGCCCCAGCGCAGATCCGCGAGGTCTTTTTGCGTGATAACGTCGATATTTAGGCGGGTGTTTGGGAAGTTCACCCCCTTATTCGAGCTTAAAAAGCCGTCGTTTTCGAGCACCGCTTGCACGCCTTGCTCGCTTACCGCGACTACCTTGGCGCGGATCGAGCCGTCGTAGAGGTAGATGAACTCGCCCGTCTTCATCAGCGGCAAAATTTCTGGGTGGTTGATGCACAGCTCGTATTCGCCAGGGGCGGTCTTTTTGCCGATGATTTCGCGAGGAAGGAAGGTGATTTTATCGCCCGTTTTTAATTTAAAATTTTCCTCTAGTTTGCCGACGCGGATCTTTGGGCCGCTGATGTCCTGAAAGATGCCTACGCGCACGCCCAGGCTCTTTTCTACGGCGCGAATTTTGTTTAAATTTGCCTCGTGATACTCGTGCGTGCCGTGGCTGAAGTTCATCCTAAAGGCGTTGCAGCCCGCCTTTACCATTGCGCTCATCATCTCTTCGCTGTCGCTGGCAGGTCCGATGGTCGCTAAAATTTTGGTTTTTTTAAGCATCTTTTCTCCTTTAAATTTAAAATTTTATCGCCGCATTAGGCGAAATTTTATGCAAAATTTTGAAATTTCTAAATTTTAAAATTCGTTAGACGAAGGAATTTTAAAATTTTATGGTGCGTGAGAATTTTAGAATTCTACGGCATGGTGAAATTTTAAAATTTCATAGCTTGCAGTGCAGATTAAATTCTAAAAATTCGCGTTTGAATGAAATTTTAAAACTCTCTATATACGTGAAGCGCGAGCAAAATTCTAAAATCCTCGCCGAAGTAAAATTTTAAAATTCTTGCCCGAGCGAAATTTAAAAATTCCTCTTTATCGCATCATTTCCACGTCAAATTTTGTATCATCAAAGCTCACTCCCAAATATTCGCAGGCACTTTTTGCGTCGCGAAGTGCGTTGCCTAAGCAGCTCGTAGCGCCGGGGCTTGGGGTCATATTAAAGATAATCCCTGGATTTTCGCCTATTCTAGCTTCGCCTAAAAGCAGCTTTTTTTGCGAGTGTGAGATTACTTGTGGGCGCACGCCGCCAAAGCCCTTGGCATAATAAATATCCTCCTCGCGGATGCTAGGTATGATCTTGCGCGCATTTTTGACGAAAAGCTTTTTACCTAAAATCGGTATCTCAAAGCCTATATTGCGGATTAAGAAATCCCTTACCTCGCTATCGCCAAAATTTTGCCAAATGACCTTAGCTACGTCCATGTCAAAATTTAATGATTGAAAAAATTCCGGCACCGAACGACAGCCCTTGTAGCGCTCGAGCTTTGGCATCGTAAGCGCGGTAGGGCCAAATCTCGTGCAGCCGTCCGCTAAAAGATCGGGGTCGCCGTGAAGCGCGGCAAATGGAAGCTTTGGGTTTTGCATCATGTAAACCTTGCCATTTAGAAGCTTTTGCTTGGTTAGATAGAAGCTGCCCGCGATGCAAATTGTGCTAAGATCCTGCCCAAGCTCCATTTTGTGCGCGAGCCACAGCGAGTGAGCGCCCGCATCTACGACTACGAAATCGGCGCTTAGTGAGAGTCTATTTGCTGTGCGGATATAGAACTTATCGCCTACCTTAGTGATGTTTTGCACTTCGGTATTTAGGTACAGATCGCAGGTTTTGCCCTCCACGTTTTTAGCGTTTTGCACGAAGGAATTCGCCATCGCGCCGTAATCGATCGTCGTGTAAACTCCCGATTGCACGCCCATTGCTGCGATATCCTCCGTTCTTTCCTCACCGCGCCCGTCAAAAACTAGCTTGGGCTCGATTTTTTTGAGCTCTTCCTTGTCAAAAAGCTGCAGATACGGATAAAGCTCTTTAAATTTCTCAAAGCGCTCTTTAATTAGCTCTACCTCGCTTTCGCCCACGCCAAGAGCCATTTTCTGCCCCTGAAATAAAAATTTATTCTCATATCCGTGCTTTTGGCAATACTTCACGATCATATCCGCCTTGCGCTTGACTTCGGTTGCTTTTTGCAGGTCGTAGTTGGTCTCGATGTCGCCGCAATGAATCGTCTGGGAATTTGCGCTGGCTTTAGAATTTAGCGTCGCAAGCCCTTCGTATTTTTCAAGTAGAGCGATATTTTTGATCCCGCTAAATTCTGCCAGCACGTACGCTAGCGCGCTGCCCGTGATACCGCCGCCTATGATGATTACTTCGTAATGTTTTTCTTGCATGCCCTTTCCTTATCGAATTTGGCTGCAATTGTGCGAAAATTTCGCTTAAAAGCTAGTTATAAAAGCGTGAATTTAGATGATTTTATATAAAATTCGCACCATTTCATTTTGGGAGTAGTATATGAAAAAATCGATTCTTGTCGGATTAAGTTTGATTATAGCCACGTCGCTGTGGGGCGCAGATAAGAAAGTTTATCGCCTTAAGCTAGCTCAGACTTACGAGCTTAGTATGCCTATCGTAGGCGATGTCGCCAAGCGGATGGCAGATCTTGCAGATAGTATGTCTGATGGCAGACTAAAAATCAGCATCGACGCGCC
Source organism: uncultured Campylobacter sp. (assembly GCA_963524395.1). GTDB lineage: Bacteria > Campylobacterota > Campylobacteria > Campylobacterales > Campylobacteraceae > Campylobacter_B. Next base: position 142,797 of record CAURGM010000003.1, on the reverse strand, counting down.
TAGCAAACATAAAGCACCTTTTGCGATCTATGATATGGTCAAAAACGGACAATACGATTTAGGCTATACTGCGAGCTACTATTATAAAGGCAAAAATAGCGCGAATATGCTGTTTACGACCGTGCCTTTTGGTATGACGAAAGACGAACAGCACGCTTGGTATTACTTCGGTGGAGGCAAGGAGCTAGCGGATAAATTCTATGCTAAAAGCAATCTAAAGGTCTTTAATATCCTAAATAGCGGTATGCAGATGGGTGGTTGGTTTAAAAAAGAGATTAATACGCTAGACGATTTAAAAGGGCTTAAATTTAGAATTCCAAGCTTTGGCGGGGAGGTTATGAGCCGCCTTGGCGTCGCAGTCGCTACGATACCGGTAGGTGAGCTATATATGGCGCTAGAGATGGGCACCATCGATGCGGTAGAGTGGGCAAGTCCTAGCTTTGATATACCTCTAGGCTTTCACAAGGTCGCAAATTACTATTATACGGGATGGCAAGAACCCGCTAGCGAGCAGCAGATAGTGATAAATCTACAAACTTGGCAGAAGCTACCTAAGGATTTGCAAAATATCCTGGAAGCCTCTATCGCAAAGGCGCGCGAATACGCAGAAAACGAGACGTTTTATAAAAACGTAATAATTTGGGACGAGATCAAAAAGAAATATCCGAACGTTCAGATTCGCTCTTTTTCGCCTGAAATTATGCGTGCGCTTCGCAAGGCGACGGATGAAATTTTAGCCGAAGAAAGCGAGAAAAATCCCGATTTCAAAGAGATTTGGGAGAGCCAAAAGGCGTTTTTAGCTAAAGCTAGAACGTGGACGAAGATGGGCGATTTTACATATATCGAAAAAACAGGCGACGTTGAAGCCGAGCAGAATTTTACCGCTTCAGTGAAAAAAATCTCTGTTCCTGAGCCCGTAAATAGCGCAGCCAGCGAGATAAATGCAAGCACTGCCGCACCAAAAAACGAGGATAATCAGACGAAATAGTGCTTCATTTTTTAGCTGCGTTTTTATGCCGCGCGGCTAAACTAAGCGCTAGATAAAGGCGTATGCGGCTTAAATTTGATCGGCAATTTTAGGCAATTTAGGCGAGGCGCGGGTGATTAAAATGCAGGTGATTTACTTATTGCAGCTGCGTAGCTCGGAGTATCTTTAAAATTTTAATTTATGAAAGCGGCGATGAAATTTTATCGCTGCTTTAGCATTTAAGTTAAGGCGCGTAATTCGAATCACTGCGTTTAAAGCCTAGTTTAAAAGCCGCTCGGTCGCCGCCGTATAAGGCTAAAATTTTATCAAGCTCCAAGCCTCCTCTTTTTTTGCTTTATTCTTTTATCTTTTGCGTTATTTAAGCTCGATATTCCGCCGTGCTTGCTTGCGGGTGACATTGAGCGAGAGAGAATTTAATCTTGCTTTTTCATTTCGCGTAGTTAGTGGAGGAGCTTTGGCGAAGCGTGCCAATCTGAGATTTTAAATTAGTAGCGTTCATAAATTCCATATTTTAAAATTTCAGCGCTTTTATCTTGCAAATGCCGCTTTTAAATGAAATTTGCTTCGGGTTTTCTTTCTATTATAAAAGCGGCAAACTTCAAATAAAATGCAAAATTTTAAAATTTACACGCTTAAATATCACAAATAAGGAGAATTTAAAATTTTGTCTTTCGGAGATTAAGCACGAAGCATGTTAGAAAAAATTTTATAGGTCAAATTTTGTTTTGAGCGATTGTAAATTTAAAAGCTTGCGTGAAAATTTTTTTAAAGCCTGCTCTAGTTAGAATTTATCACTAAACTAGACGGGCTCAGCCTTGGAATTTCACCGCGTAAATTTTAAAATTTTGTGCAAGTTGCGCCTAAAATTTTTGAGATTCAATTCTACCTGCGAAAACTCTTAAATTTCACGGCTTAGAATTTTGATACAGAATTTTGCCGCAACGCTATTTTTTGGGATGCGATAAAACTACACGGCATGCAAAGCCGCGTAGGAATATTGAGCTAGGCTCGCTGCTGCAAGCCTAGCGAATGTCATAAGCTAAAAAGGCGCTATTGCAAAGCGCAAAATTTTATTTCAAAGCCTTAAAAAGCTCCACGCCGTCAAGCTGCTCCCACGGGTATTCGTCGTTTCCGACCTGTCCGCGTGCGGCTACGTCGGCGTAGAGAAAGCTTTCTTTGCCCGGGCGATCAAGGCCGAATTTATTGATGATCCAGCGCGGCGTGAGCGGGAATTTTTCAAGCACGAAAGCGGATAGCTCATCGTCGCTCGCCGCGCCTAAATTCGTCCCCATGCAATCGACGCTGACGCTGACGGGCTTTGCGACGCCGATTGCGTAGCTGAGCTGGACGATGCATTTTTTCGCAAGCCCCGCCGCGACGATATTTTTGGCGATATAGCGCGCCGCATAAAGCCCGCTGCGATCGACCTTAGTATAGTCTTTGCTACTTTGAGCGCCACCGCCGATCGGGCTGTAGCCCCCGAAGCTATCTACGATTAGCTTGCGCCCCGTTAGGCCGCTGTCGTGAAGCGAGCTGTGATTTACGTAGCGACCGGTCGGGTTGATGTAGATGATCGTTTTGTTTTTGTCGTAAAGCTCTTTCGGAAGCCCCGCCGAATCGATCAAATTTCCGATCAGATCTCGGACGCGCTCGATGCTCATACTCTCGACGCATGGCGCTGAAACCACGATCGTATGGATGCTTTGCGGTTTGCACTCCTCAAAATTGCTCTTCGTGCCGTAATCGACCGTAACCTGCGTCTTAATATCTACGCCAAGCTCGTTAGGATGGGATTTTGCGTAAGCATAGACGTGATCGCAAAGAAGCCTTGCGTAGGTAATCGCAGCCGGCATAAAATTTTTCGTTTCGCAGCTTGCGAAGCCGAACATTATACCCTGATCTCCCGCGCCGATCTCGCCGCCCTCTTGATCGACGCCTTGGTTGATGTCGGGGCTTTGCTGGTTTAAAAATACGTCCACTTGCAGATCCTGCGGATGCAGGCACTGTGTGCGCGTGAAGTAGGGGTTGTCGTTGTAGCCGATCTCGCCAAGCGCACCCTTTACGATGTGGCGATAATCGTCGTGGGTAAAATCGACCTTGGCGTTTACTTCGCCGCCGATTACTACGTGTTTGCCTGCGATGAAAACCTCCGCCGCGACGCGTCCGTTGGGATCTTGTTTTAAAATTTCATCCACGATGCTATCTGCGATGATATCGGCGCACTTATCCGGATGTCCGGGGCTTACGACCTCGCTGGTAAATAGATACATATCTGCTCCTAATTAAAATTTCGCGTCATTTTATCTAACGAGGTTTTAAGATTAACTAAAAATTGCGAAATTTCGCCCAAATTTAAATGCGCTTAAATAAAATTTCGATATATTTCAAACGACGTTTTGATTGAAAGGTAAAAAATGAGTTCGATTCAAAAATTAGTAGCCAGCTACAAAGATAAAAATCTAGTTCTGCGCATAGTTACAGGTTTGATAATAGGCGCCATTTTGGGCTTTGCCGCGCGTTCGGCGGCGGGCGATATTGCGACAGAGCACACTTCGTTTTTAATAAACGTAGTAGCTTTTGCGGAAATTTTAGGAAATTTATTCGTAGGTGCCCTTAAAGCGGTAGCTCCGATTTTAGTTTTTATCTTGATTTTAAGCTCGATCGTAAATAAACAATACGGCAGTGCAAGCGGCTTAAAACGCGTGGTTGTTCTATATATTGTAGGCACCTTTTTAGCCTCGTGCGTGGGGGTAGCAGCCAGCTTTTTATTTCCGACGCAGCTTGCACTTAGTAATGTCGGTGCGGCAGAAAATGCGGTTCCTGCGAGCGTTTGGATCGTGCTAAAAGATCTGCTTTTTAAGGTCGTAGATAATCCGCTAAACGCTATCGCGCACGGAAATTACGTAGGAATTTTAACCTGGGCGATAGGTCTTGGCGTCGCGCTTAAATTTTGCACTAATGAAACAAAGAAAATTTTTACCGATCTGAGCGAAGCGGTAACTAAAATCGTGCAATTCGTAATCCAGCTCGCGCCGTTTGGAATTTTCGGTCTAGTAGCTTCTACCGTGTATCAAACCGGCGTCGATGCGCTGCTTGGATACGTGCGAATCGTAGTCGTGCTTGTAGGCGCGATGGCGTTCGTAGCCCTCGTGGTAAATCCGCTCATCGTCTTTGCGGTGATTAAGAAAAATCCATATCCGCTCGTATTTACCTGCCTACGTGAAAGCGGCCTCACAGCGTTTTTCACCCGCAGCTCGGCGGCGAATATCCCGGTAAATTTAAATTTATGCAAAAAGCTCGGCATCAGCGACGAACTAAGCTCGATCTCGATCCCTTTGGGAGCTACGATAAATATGGCGGGCGCTGCGGTGGTAATCGCGATCTTAGCGCTTGCCGCGGCTCATACGCTCGGCGTGCGTCCCGATTTTTGGACGGCGCTACTGCTTTGCGTGGTCTCGGCGGTCGGTGCGTGCGGCGCTAGCGGCGTGCCAGGCGGCTCATTGATGCTGATACCGCTTGCGTGCTCGCTCTTTAATATCTCAAATGATATCGCAATGCAGGTCGTCGCGATCGGCTTTATCATCGGCGTGATCCAAGACTCGGTAGAAACCGCGATCAATAGCTCCACGGACGTGATTTTTACAGCGATCGCGTCGCAAAGTATGCAAAAATAACTCACCTTAAAATTTTACCGCAAATTCCGTCCCTGCGGCGGATTTGCGGTTTTTAAAATTTTACTTATTCTTTTTTGATAAAATTATCCAAAAATTTTAAAAGGAAAACGATGAATTGGAATTTAGGCGAGCTGTTTGCAAACGAAGCGGAATTTAGCGCCGCGATAGATAGCGCCTCCGCGCAGGCCCTGGATTTTGAAGCTAAATTTAAAGGCAAGCTTCACGCGTTAAGCAGCGCAGAATTCTTAGGCGCGCTTGAGCTTTATGAGAGCATCAGCGAGCAGATCGGCAAGATAATGAGCTTCGCGCATCTTAGCTTTGCGCGAGATACGAGCCTTGGGGCGCAGCAAGCCAAGACGGAGCAGGCTTGCAACGACATTTCGCAGAGCCTGCTTTTTTTTGAGCTCGAGTTTAACGAGCTGGACGCCGCAAAACAGGACAAGTTTATCGCAGGGGGCGGGAGATTTCGATACTATTTGAGCCTGCTTAAGCAGCGCAAGGCTCACCAGCTAAGCTTGCCGCAAGAAAGCGTGCTTTTAAAAACTTCACCCGTAAGCGGTGAGGCGTTTTCGCGACTTTTTGACGAGAGCATGGCGCGGATGAGCTTTGATTTTCGCGGGCAAAAGCTTGGCGAGGAGGAAATTTTAAGCTTGCTTCATAGCTCCGATCGCGAGGTGCGAAAGGACGCCGCAGCCTCGCTAAGCGCGGTGCTAGAGCAAAATTCTCACCTGCTTGGCTACATCTACAATATGATCAAAACCGATCTTAAAATTCGCTGCGAGCTGCGCAGTTACGATAAAGCCGAGGCGGTGATGCACGAGGAAAATCAGATAAACATCGCAAGCGTCGATGCGCTGATCGCAGAGACGGAGCGAAGCTTCGCTCTAGTCGGCAAATTTTACGCCAAAAAGCGCGAAATTTTAGGCTACGACGCGCTGTATGATTACGATAGATACGCGCCGCTCGGCGGCGATGAGAGCGAGTTTAGCTTCGAGCAGGCTAAGCAGATCGTGCTAGCGGCGTTTGAAAAATTTAGTCCGAAATTTAAGCAGATCGCGCTGATCGCGTTTGAGCGAAACTGGATCGACGCGATGCCCGCGCAAAATAAGCAAAGCGGAGCGTTTTCGCATTCGGGTTCGCGCGATACGCATCCCTTCGTGCTTTTAAATTTTACCCGCAAGCGCCGCGACGTATTTACCCTCGCGCACGAGCTGGGGCATGCGATACATCAGTATCTAAGCTACGGCGTGGGCTATTTTAACTCCTTCACGCCGCTTACGACTGCAGAAACCGCGTCGGTTTTCTGCGAGATGCTGGTGTTTGATTATATGCGCGAAAATTTTTCAAATTTAAACGGCTTGCAAAATTTTAAATGCAGCACTTCGCAAGAGGCTCAGGGCGGTGAAATTCCAAACGAGCACGCCGCCTCGCAAGACTCTGTGGGTTCGTGCGAGCTTGCAGCGCGCGATACTGATACGCCCTCGCAGATCGCAAGCGATAAAGCCGCGCTAAGAGCAATGCTTGCGGCAAAGATCGAGGATATCTTCGCGACGCTTTACCGCCAGATCGGATTTACGACCTTTGAGCGGCGCGTGCATGCGAGCGCGGATGAGCTAAGCGTCGAGCAGATGGGTGAGCTGTGGATGGAGGAGTCGCGCAAGATGTTTGCGGGCGAGCTAATCTTGCAGGATCATTACAAAAGCTGGTGGAGCTACATCCCGCACTTCGTTCACACGCCGTTTTACTGCTACTCTTACGCCTACGCGCAGCTTTTGGTGCTCGCGCTTTACGGGCTGTATAAAAGCGGCAGGCTCGAAAATTTCGTTCAAATTTACACCGAGTTTTTAAGCTCGGGCGGCAGCGACGCACCGCAAAGCTTGGTAGCGAAATTTGGGTTTGACATCAATAAAAGCGAGTTTTGGCGCATCGGCATAGAGCAGGTCGCGACGCTTGTAGATGAGTTTGTGAGGGGTTAGGATGATAGATAAAATTTTAAAAGACGATAAATTTATCGCTACGAGCAGCGCAAATATAGGCGCGGTTTTGGATTATGTTTTGGCTCTTGGATGCGGATTTGGCATCGTTGCGAGGACGGATCAGATAAAATTTGACCCGCCGCTGCCGGAGGAAATTTTAAAAAGCTTCAAAATGCCCGCGATCTTTTTGCAGCTAGAGGAATACACGCTTTCTAGCGCGCATCTTAGCAAGGATGAGCTGGTTTTCGAGGCGGGTTTCGGGCCGCAGGATTTTGCAAGCACGCTTAGCGTGCCGTTTTATGCGGTCTTGCAGATCGTCGTGGACGGCAAGCCCATCGCGGTAAATTTTTCTCGTCCCGAGTCCGAGTGGCTTAAGCGCGAAAAATCGCGTAAAATTTTTTCAAAATGAGCGATATTTTAGAAGGTCTTAATCCCGCTCAGCGCGAGGCTGCGAGCCACGTGGACGGAGCGATGTTAATCTTAGCGGGTGCTGGTAGCGGCAAAACCAAAACGATCACCGCGCGCCTTGCTTACTTGCTCTCAAACGGCGTGCCTGCGGAAAATACTCTCACGCTTACGTTTACGAACAAAGCCGCCGCCGAGATGCGCTCGCGAGCGCTTAATCTGATAAGTGGGCTAAATTTAAGCAGCGTGCCGCTTTTGTGCACCTTTCATAAATTTGGACTTCTGTTTTTGAAATTTCATATTAGTGAGCTTGGGCGTAGCGCAAACTTCCAAGTAATCGATACCGACGATAAGAAAAAAATCATCAAGGGCTTTGAGATAAATTTGCCCACATCGCTATTAGCGGCTAAAATTTCAACCTACAAAAATTCTCTGATCGGCCCCAAAGATATCGACGAGCTTCTAAAGGGCGAAGATGACGAGCTAAGCAGGATGTATAGCGGATTTTACGCGCATTGCGCTGATGCATATAAGCGCTACGAGGCGTATTTGGCGACGAATAATCTAGTAGATTTCGATGATCTGCTGATCTTGCCGTATAAAATTTTAAGCGCGAATGAGCGGCTATGCGATGAAATTTCGCGCCGTTACGCCTACATCACGGTCGATGAGTATCAGGACACCAACGACATTCAATTCAAACTGCTGCAAAAGCTTTGTACCGTGCACGAAAACCTCGCGGTAGTGGGCGATGACGATCAGAGTATCTACGGCTGGCGCGGCGCACGGATAGAAAATATTCTAAATTTTAAAGATCAGTTCTCAAACGTAAAATTTATTAAACTCGAGCAGAACTACCGCTCCACGGATGAAATTTTAAATGCCGCCAACGAGCTCATCTCGCATAACAAAAACCGCCTCGGCAAGAGCCTTACTAGCATGAACGGCGGCGGCGAAAAGATCGAAATTTTGCGTTCGGACGAGGAAAGTATCGAAGCGGCAAAGATCGCAGAAGCCATCAAAAAGCTGCTTTCAAGCGGCGTAGCGTCCTCTGAAATCGCCGTGCTTTACCGCGTAAACGCTCTTTCGCGCGCGCTGGAAGAGGGGCTGAATCGAGCCAAAATCCCGTACAAAATGGTAGGCGGTGTGAAATTTTACGAGCGCGCCGAGATCAAGGATACGATCGCCTATCTACGCTTAGCAAATGACGAGCACGACGACTTTTCGATGAGGCGGATCATAAACGTGCCCAAGCGCGGCATCGGCAAGGTCTCGCTGGCAAAGCTCGAGGAGCTTTCGCGCCTGAGGCTTATCAGTCTATTTGACGCCTTTAGCGAGCCGGACGCAGGGCTTAGCGCCAAGGCGGCGCAGGCTCTAGCGGAGCTTAAAAGCGGCATCGCTTCTATCTCCGCGCTAGCCGATACGATCAAAAAAATAGACGCGCTGGAGCCCGCTTTCGGGCTAAAGGCTTACTATGCCTCGCTGCTCGACGGCGCCGATCGCGTTGCAAACATTGACGAGTTTTTGGCGATGCTGAAGGACGAGGCGAGCAATAAGCCCGATTTTGATCTGGCGGAATTTTTAAACGAGCTGAGCCTTCTTAGCGATCAAGACGCCATCATGGGCGATGCGATAAACATAATGAGCGTGCACGCAAGCAAGGGGCTTGAGTTTTCGCACCTTTTCGTAATCGGACTGGAGGAGGGCTTTTTCCCGCTTTTGGGCGACAGCAATGACATCGAGGAGGAGCGTAGGCTCGCATACGTAGCGATTACGCGCGCCAAACGCACTCTCACGCTTAGCTTTGCCGCTAGCCGCTTTTATCGCGGCAAGCGCGAGAGGCTTGATGCGAGCAGGTTTATAGCCGAGGCGGGTTTGGTGGCTAAAGAGCCTCCGCGCGAGCAAAGTAGCAGCTTTAGCAAGGGCGAGCTGATCAAACACAAACTATTTGGGATCGGACAGATCACGGCGGTAAACGGCGATCGACTCACGATAAATTTTGGCGGAATTTCGCGCGTGATAATGTCGAATTTCGTAGAAAAAATCGGCTCTTATGAATAGATTGTTTTTGGCGGACAAGCCCGCGGGTATCGGCAGCAATAAATTTTTAAGCGCTCTTAAACGCAAATACGGCGTGAAAAAGGCGGGCTTTAGCGGCACGCTCGATCCCTTCGCAAGCGGCGCGCTGATCGTGGCATTTGGGCAATACGCGCGCTTTTTTAGGTTTTTGAAAAAGGAGCCAAAAGTTTACACTGCGACGCTGTGGCTGGGCGCGCAGAGCCCAAGCGGCGATAACGAAAACATAGGGCGCGTGGAGCAAATTCCGCCGCTTTCGCGCGAGGTTTTAGACGCTGCGATGGCGCAAATGCGCGGCGAGATAAAATTTATCCCGCCCGCCTTCAGCGCCAAGAAAATTGACGGCGTGCGCGCATACAAGCTCGCTCGCGCGGGCGAAGAGGTGAGCTTGAAAGAGAGCTCGATGCGGGTTTTTGATGCCGAAATTTTAAGTTACGCTCATCCTTTCGTAAGCTTTCGCGTAGCACTCAGCGAGGGCGGCTACGTGCGCTCTTTCGCGCAAATTTTAGCAGAAAAGCTAGGCGTTACGGGTACGCTAAGCGCGCTTAGACGAGAAAGCGAGGGGGCTTTTGATTTGAAAGATCCGCGCTTTGCGGACGAGGCGGCGCTAAATCCGCTCGAGTTTTTGGATCTTCAGCCGAACTTTTACGACGGCGACGCGCGCGATGTGATCTTGGGCAAGAAGCTCGCCGCAAAAGATCTGGCTAGCCGCGCGGACGGGCGCTATTTGCTTATCTGCGGCGATTTTTACTCGATCATCGAGATAAGCTCGGGCGAGGTGCGCTATCTTTGGAACGACGTTCCGATCGCAGGCGGCGTGTTTTAATCAGCGGCTCTAGCCTGCGGCGGAATTTTGATCGGGCGGCCCTGGCTTGAAATTTGAGCGGTTATAAATACGGCGCGTTTTAAATTTGCTCGCATAGCGCGCCGCCCGCGCGGTTAAATTTTATCGTGCGGAGCAGCGGGCGAGAGATCGCTCTTTCATTGCGCGCAGATCGTAAAGTCTGTCTCAGGCGGCGTAAATTTAAACGCGCGGCTAGGTAGGCGGCGCTCTCCCGAAAGACATAAATCCGCGGGGCTAAATTTAAACGCGACGGATCCGGCGCAGCGGCGTTTTGATTTGCTTTTCGGCGCGCGATTACAACGCGCCGCGAGATTAAAATTTAATGATTTAAAAAGCGCGCAGATCGGAGCTTAGTGTCGCGGCAAGCGGTCCTTGTCGAATAAAATTCCCACTCGCGGTAATGCGTAGTTTGCGCCGATGGGTTTGATTTTACAGCGGGCGGCGTACCGCTAAACTAAATTTATGATCTAGTGTGGCGTGTAGCAGTGCGGCTAGAATTTTGCCGGCTTGGAATTTTAATCTCTGAGATAAATTTACGCCGCGAGTTGAAATTTAACTCGCGCGTTGCGGATTTAAAATTCCGCGCTTTATAAAATTTACGTATCGGGCGCCGCGATCGTGGGTTAAATTCCGCGGCGCGCACTTCACGGCACGCGGTTTTAAATTTTGATTGCACTGGACAGGGCGTGCCGCAGGCTGAAATTTAACTCGCGCACGGATTAAAATTTTAATCGCGCCAGATAGGCTTGCTGCAGGCTAAATTTAACGCAAGCGCACCAAAGCGCAGAAGGAGTAAAATTTGAAGGCCTATGCAAAGATCAATGTTTTTTTAAAAGTCGTCGGTACGCGCGGCGGTTACCACGAGATCGCCTCGCGCTTCGTGCTGCGCAGGGAGCTGTTTGATGAGATAAGCTTTGAGCGCGCGAGCGGCTTTGCGCTTGAATGCGACGCCGCGCAGATCGCGGATAATATAATTTTAAAGGCCAAGGCGGCGCTCGAGCAGGCGGGATTTGCGCGCGAGCTTGCGGAGTTTTTCAGCTCGCACAAGATCGTGCTTAAAAAGCATATTCCGATCGGTGCGGGTCTTGGGGGCGGCAGTAGCGATGCGGCAGCGTTTTTGCGGCTTGCGAACGAGGAACTGAATTTAAAAATTTCGCGCGAGTGGCTTACCAAAATCGCGCAAAATATCGGCGCGGACGTCGCGTTTTTTGTTAGCGGACTTGAGGCTGCGAACGTGCGCGGTATCGGCGAGATCATCGAGCCTTTCGAGGACCGCCTGCCTGCGATCGAAATTTTAACGCCAGCGATCTTTTGCTCCACCGGCGCGGTTTATAACGAGTTTCGCGCAAGCTTTATGCAAAATATAAACGCCGCGCAGGCGCAAGAGATGTTGCGTTTAAGCAGCGAGCAGCTGCTGGCGCAATATGGCGGTTTTACGCTAAATGATCTTTTCGCGCCGTGCATAAAGCTATATCCGCAGATGAGCAAGTATCGCGATATGTTTCTAAGCGGCAGCGGCAGCAGCGTGTTTTTCTTAAAATAAGAATTCCAAGGCGCGCGGTTAAAATTTAAAAGCTAAATTTAAAGATAAAATTTAAAATTCGCTCGCCCGCTTTTAAATTTAAGCAAAAACGGGCTAAGCTTAGGGTCAAATTTAGAAGGAAAAAGATGAAAGAACTGAGTAAAAATCGCAAGGCATTTCACGATTTTACGATACTTGAAAGCTTTGAAGCGGGCATTGTGCTAAAGGGCAGCGAGGTCAAAGCTCTGCGCGCAGGCAGGGGCAATCTCAAAGATAGCTTTTGTCGCGTGATCCGCGGCGAGCTGTTTTTGCTAAACGCCCATATCAGCTATCTTGAAAGCACCAACGCCCATTTTCGTCCTGACGAAGGGGCGGCGCGAAAGCTTTTGATGCACAGAAAGCAGATCGACAAGCTGCTTGGCGCGGTTAGCAAAGAGGGTCTTACCATCGTGGTTTTGTCGCTGTATCTCAATGATAAAAACCGCGTAAAGGCGCGTATCGCTTTGGCTAGTGGCAAAAATCTGCACGATAAGCGCGAATCGCTAAAGCGCAAGGAAGCCGATCGCGAAGCGCAAAGCGCGATGAAGCGATACGACAAGCATTCATTTTAAATTCACAAAACTTTGGTTAAAATGCGGGCTTAAATTTAAACCCGAAGGAAATGCAATGAAGAAATTTTTACTATTATGTTTGGCGATTTTTGTCCTAAGTGGCTGCGGAGATGATTCGCAGAAAAAGATGGGCTCTGCGGGCGAGAATCCTGCCGCGAGCGAGAATCAGATGGCAAAAAATTCCGCGCAAGATAAAAATGGCGAGCGTATCGGTGGAGAAAGTGGCGAGGAGGTAGCTTTTACGCCGTTTAAAACGGGCGAGCGCTTTACGCTTAAAAGCGTCGTAGGCGGTGAGGTAACGATCGAGCGGACAGAAAAGGGCTTTAAGCTCGCGGACAGCGATAAAATTTTAATGTTTGATATTTTCGGTACATACTGCCAGCCATGCCGCATCGAAGCGCCGCATCTGATGGACTTTCAGCTAAAAAATTCTGCGGATTTTCTGATGGTCGGCTTGATTTATTTCGAGGACATTACCGATGCGCAGGTGATCGAAAATTTTACGAAAAAATTTAATGCCTATTATTTCATCTCCAATTCGAAACAGAACGAGCGCATAGTGGGTCAAATTTTAAGCGACATCGGTTATCGCCACGCGCTTTCGATCCCTTTTAAGGTAGTGCTTAAAGATGGAAAATATCAAAGGCTTACCGACATTAACGAGGGCGATGAGCGGGGCAAGCCGTATTACTTAGGCATGGTCGATACCGATGTGATAAAAAGCGATATCGCCAGGATAAAAAATGGCAACTAAAACCGGCGTGCAGATTCGCACTAACGCCAAAACAAAATCTTTCGTACCTCGTCCGTATAAGGTGATTTTACTAAACGACGACGTGACGACGATGGATTTCGTAGTTTATATTTTGATGGAGATTTTTGCCAAAAACTTTAACGACGCCGTAGATTTAATGATGAAAGTGCACAAGCAGGGTCGCGCGGTTTGCGGCGCGTATCCTAAAGAGATAGCCGAGTGTAAGCAACAAGCGGTTTTACAAGCGGCAAAGGCCGCAGGATTCCCTCTTAGATGTGAGATAGAAGAGGATTAAATTTAAAGGAAAGCAATGACAGGATTTTTTTTAAACAAACATTTTGAACAAGCAATCAGCGTCGCAAACGACGGCGAGGACGAATATATCACCACTTCGCACGTAGTTTATGCGATTTTTAAATACAATAAGCCCTTCCATGGGCTCATCGCCAAAGAAATTCCGGATATTAACTACCTAAATATCTTGGATAATCTGGGTGGGCTTTTGGATATGATGCCTAAATCAAGCGGCAAGGCTCCGGCGCAGACGATAGAATTTAAGCAGTTCTATACTGAATTAAATAATGCTAAAGAGCCTAAAAACGAGCTTGATTTTATGCTTAAAATTTTAAATGATAAGGAAAACGACTGCACTAAAATTTTAAATCACTACGGTATCAATGCCGCGATTTTTGAGCTCATCGTGCGAAAGTACAAATCCGCTTTCGATCACCGTGATGAGGTCGTTTCTCGCGACGAAGCCGCAGCGATTAAGCTAAACTCATACGATATCGATGATATTACGCATGCGATGAATTACGACGAAAGCCGCAGGCAGTGGCAGAATACGGAATTTGAGCCTGCGTTTGAGGGCGAAAAGGACGCCATAAATGAGCGCGATATTAAAAAGGATTCGCCTAGCTCACTTTATACAGCAAACCTCAATAAAATCGCACTTGAAGGTAAGATCGATCCACTCATCGGACGCGAAAAAGAGATCGAAAAGACGCTGCAAACCCTCTGTCGCCGCAAGAAAAACAATCCTATTTTAGTTGGCGAAGCGGGAGTTGGTAAAACCGCGATCATCGAGGGCATCGCGCTAAAAATCGTCCGCGGCGAAGTGCCAGAAAAGCTAAAAAACAAGGTGATTTACGCCCTTGATGCTGGCGCGCTGATCGCAGGAACTACGCTGCGCGGGGAATTTGAGGAGAGGCTAAAGGATCTCATAGACGAGTTTAGCGCTAATCAAAACGCGATTTTATTTATCGATGAAATTCACACGATCGTTGGCGCAGGCACGGGCAATCGCAACGAACTTGATATGTCAAACATCCTAAAACCTTCGCTTGCAAGCGGCGAGCTATCGGTCATCGGCGCTACTACATACGGCGAATACCGCTCGTTTTCGCAGGATAAAGCGCTTAGCCGCAGGTTTTGTAAGATCGATGTAAGCGAGCCTAGCATTGACGATAGCGTCGAAATTTTAAAAGGCGTAGCCAAAAAATATGAGGAATTTCACGGAGTGAAATTTAGCGACGAAATTTTGCGTGATAGCGTAACGCTTGCTAAAAAATATCAAAGCGATAAATTCCTTCCCGATAGCGCCATTGATCTTATCGACGAGGTGGGTGCAAGTTTTGCATTTAAGCCGCACGAAGCTCCTCTTGAAATCAGTAAGGATGATTTAGTAAATACACTTTCGATTAGCGCGAATATCGCAAATTTAAGCAGTAGTGTCGATAATAAACAGGTACTAAAAAATCTGGAAGCTAATATCAAGCGTGAAATTTTCGGTCAAGACGAGGCGGTTAGCAGCCTTTGCAAGGCACTTTTGCGCTCTTACGCCGGGCTTGGAGGCGCAAGCTCTCCGATTGGCGTATTTTTGTTCGCAGGTAGCAGCGGCGTGGGCAAAAGTGAGCTAGCTAAGGTCTTAGCCGCGCAGCTTGGAGTACATTTTGAGCGCTACGATATGAGCGAATATATGGAAGCTCACAGCGTCTCTAGGCTCATCGGCGCGCCTCCCGGATACGTGGGCTTTGAAAACGGTGGAATTTTAACGAATAACATCAAAAAGCACCCTTACAGCGTTATTTTATTTGATGAGGTAGAAAAAGCTCATCCTAGCATGACGAATATTTTTTTAGGAATTTTCGATAACGCAAGTCTTACCGATAACAACGGCGTTACGACCGATTTTAAAAATACGATCATAATAATGACGTCGAATTTAGGCACGAAAGAAGCGCCGCAGGTCGGATTTACAAAAGACGAGAGCTATAAAGTAGATAGCGCCATAAGAAGCTTCTTCGCGCCAGAATTTCGCAACCGTATCGATAAAATCATAAATTTTAACCGCTTAAGCGGCGAAATTTTAGAAAAGATCGTGGATAAAACTATCGGCGAGCTAGAGTCGCAGCTAAAAAACGTAAAGATTAGCCTAAACAAGGAAGCAAAAGATTTGATTATATCGCGCGGCTATTCGGATGAGTTTGGCGCGCGAAATTTAAAGCGCGAAATCAGTTCGCAGATCAGCGATCATATAAGCGGTGAGCTGCTTTTTGGCGCGCTGCAAGAGGGCGGCTTAGTTAGCGTGAGCGTAAAAGATGGCGAGCTAAGCTTTAGCTTTACTTCTACGCCTTTGCCGCAGATAGAAAAAAAGCAACCCGCACTAGCTCAAAGCAGTATCGTTAAATAATGGCTCGGTTTTACGATTTTCCAGATCCTATGGATGCGCCCGATTTTGCGCCGCTTGCAAGTGGTGGCGATCTGAGCGAGGATTGCTTGCTTAGCGCTTATAGCGCAGGGATATTTCCGTGGTTTAACGAGGATGAACCGATTTTATGGTGGTCGCCCAATCCGCGCGCAGTGCTTGACCCACGCGAAGTGCGCGTGCAAAAGTCCATTAAGCCCTATCTTAAGCGATATGAAGTGAAATTTGACGCAAATTTTAAGGGCTTCATCGAGCGCTGCAAAGACGTGCGCAAAAAAGAGAGCGACGGCACGTGGATCAGCGAGCAGATCGTGCAGGCTTACTCGCATTTGGCAGCAGACGGCTACGCTCACAGCGTCGAGACATACGAAGATGGCGAGCTTGTGGGTGGGCTATACGGGCTAATTTTTGGGCGTGTGTTTTGCGGCGAGAGTATGCTGAGTCTAAAGAGCAACGCTTCGAAAGTAGCGCTGATTAGGCTTTGTGAGGCGCTTGCAAATTTCGGCTTTCTAATCGACTGCCAGATTATGAACGAGCATCTGAAATTTATGGGTGCTAAAGAGATGCCGCGAGCGGAATTCCTCGCTCTATTTGCTGAGCTTAGTGTGCAAGATAGCGGCTTTGAGCGCTTTGCGGATCTTAAAGTTCCGCGCGGAGCGCAGCATTGAGCCAAAGTTTGAAATGCGGCAGCGTAAAAATACGCGGAATTTAGAATTTTAAAGAAATAAGATGTGGCAAAGAGATAAAAGCTCCTCGGTCGGTATGATTATTGTGATGTTTATATTCGTGCCGGCGGCGCTTTTCATATTTTTGGCGATTTTATATTTTTGGGGCAGCACCGAACGCAAGTTACCGCGCCTGGATGTCAATGAAACCAACAGCGCGATCCGCGGCGCGATAATCGCAAAAGATAATTATGTCGCGGCAAATTCCGTCAAACTCTATAAAGTTAGCGTCGATGCACGTAGCATCGATAAAAACAAGCTTGATCTTTTCGTGCGGCTATACTGCATCTACACGGGTGATAGCGAAAAGCGCGTCAAAAGCGCGATCGAGGGCTCTGGCGGCACGACCGTGCTGTCGTATAAGATCGACGCCAAAACCGCCGTGCACCTTAAAGAGCTTGCATATAAGCTAAATTTAAAAAAGGTCTTCGTTAGCTTCATAGGCGCAAACGGCAGGTTAAATCCGCCTATCCGCATGAGCGTGAGCGAAAGCGGCGAGAAGCGCAGTTACAATGTCGGCGATTCGCTCACTCCATTAATCGGCTATATCAATAAAAAAGAGGTTGATGGTATCACCAAGGTTAGCGGCATCAAAGGGATCGAGAAGTACTATGAGTATTATCTAGCGCCGGTTAGAGATGAGTTTATCGTGGGCCCGCGCGATATCGGCGGCAACATCATTCTAGAGCGCAGCAGCAAAAAAACGGGCAGAATAGACGGCTACAATGTCCGTCTAAGCGTGCCGCTAACGCTGCAAAGAAAAATAGAGCGCCTAAGCGATGAGGGCGCTGATAATTACGATGCGCGAGAAATCGTGGTGGGCATTATGAACTCTAAAACGGGCAAAATTTTATCTCTTGCGACCAACGCTCGCTATGATCCCTCAAACATCACGAAAAACGATCTTAAGAATTTAAATTTTACCGCGAGCGAATACGCCTACGAGGTGGGCTCGATTATGAAGCCGATAATTTTCGCAATTGCCTACGACGCCAAAGCCGTCAAACCGGGCGAGATCATCAATACCTATAACGGCAGCTATAAGCTTGGTACTCGCACGATCCGCGACACGCACCCGGCTAAGCAGATGAGCGGCGAGGAGATCATCATCCACAGCTCAAATATCGGAATGATTAAAATTTCAGAGCGGCTCGAGGGGCAGGCTATTTATGATGGGCTTATAAACTTTGGTATGTCGCAAAAAACGGGCATTGATCTGCCGTATGAGCAAAGCGGAAATATCCCAAGCATCAAAAGCCTGAATAATAAAATTTACAAAGCCACGATCAGCTACGGCTACGGCGCGCAGATGACCTTCCTTCAGATGCTCAATGCCTATACCGTCTTTAACAACGGCGGCGTCATGCTTAGCCCGCGCCTAGTCGAAAATCTAGAAAATAACGGCAAAACTTACATCGTCAACGAAAGCGAAACCCGCCAGGTAATCTCTAAAACTACCGCTGACGTAATCAAAGGAATTTTAATCAAAACGGTCGAGAGCGGCACGGGGCGCAAGGGGCGGGTAGCGGGGCTGCAAATCGGCGGCAAGACGGGCACTGCGCGCATCGCCAAGGGAGGCGGCTATTCGAGCGCCTATAACAGCTCGTTTTTCGGCTTTGCCAACGACGCGGACACCAGCTACACGATCGGCGTTTTGGTGCGCGAGCCCAAAAGGGGCAGCTACTACGCCGCTCAAAATGCGCTACCGATCTTTAAGCAGGCGGTAGGAATTTTGATTGAGGATGGCTATCTAAAGCCCGCAGCCGACGCAAACGCCACGCAAAAGGTCGAGATCAAGGATGAGGCAGTTGAAATTAAAGATTAAATTTGCTAAATTTCGCGAGGTTTTTTAAAATTTTGCGGCGACGAAATTTCACGGAATTTAGCGCGACTTTTGAAATTTTAAGGCGTTTAAATTTTACGGCGCGGAATTTTGGCGGGATAGAATTTCGTGGCGTAAATTTTAACGGCATGGCGATGGAATTTTATCGCGACGCAGGATTTCATGCTGTGTCGCTCGCTGCGCTAAGGTGGTGGAGTTTTATCGCAATACAGAATTTCGGCGCGGCGTAAAATTCCGTATCAAGGCAAAATTTTAAATTTGCCGTCGCGCAAGTAAAACGGCGAGCGAGCTTGTAGCGTAAATTTCTAAGACGCAGCGCTATAAATTCGCGCCGTATGTCTGCGCGGGTATGAAATTTGGCGGGTTCGGCTGCGAAATTAACGATGAAATTTAACGCAAAGAAAAGAGGAAAATATGAAAGCAAATGAGGGAAAAATGAAAATAGCGATAATTGGGCTTGGCTACGTGGGGCTTCCTTTGGCGGCGGCGTTTGCGGCGAAGCACGAAGTGGTGGGCTTTGACGTAGCTAGGGACCGCATAGACGAGCTGCGCGGCGGGCATGATCGCACGCTGGAGCTTAGCGACGAGGAGCTTGCTGCGGCGATTCAAAACGGGCTAAAATTTAGCGCAAATCTAGATGATATGAGGCAGAGCAATTTTTACATCGTGTGCGTGCCGACGCCCGTAGATAGGCTAAATCGCCCCGATCTCACGCCGCTAATCAAGGCCAGCGAAAGCGTCGGAGCCGTGCTTAAAAAGGGCGACATCGTCGTGTATGAAAGCACCGTCTATCCGGGCGCTACGGAGGAGGACTGCGTGCCGGTGCTTGAGAGAGCCAGTGGGCTTAAATTTAACCGCGATTTTTTCTGCGGATATTCGCCCGAGCGGATCAATCCGGGCGATAAAATTCACACCGTCACTAAGATCAAAAAGATCGTCTCGGCAAGCACGCCGGAGGCTTTGGACGTCGTAGATAGCGTCTATCTTAGCATACTTCAAAACGGTACCTTTCGCGCTAGCAGCATCAAGGTCGCCGAGGCCGCGAAGGTGATCGAAAACACCCAGCGCGACATCAATATCGGCTTTATCAACGAGCTTGCAATCCTGTTCGGCAAACTCGGTATCAACACCAACGACGTCATCGACGCGGCGGCTACGAAGTGGAATTTCTTAAGCTTCCGTCCGGGGCTCGTGGGCGGACACTGTATCGGCATCGATCCGTACTATCTGGCGCAGAAAGCGACCGAGGTGGGCTATCACCCCGAAATCATCCTCTCAAGCCGCCGTATCAACGATAATATGGGAAGTTACGTCGCTACGGAGGTCGTTAAGATGATGATAAAATACGACGAAAAGGTAAAGGGCGCAAAGGTCTTGATCTTGGGGCTGACGTTTAAAGAAAACTGCCCCGACACCCGCAATACGCGCGTCGTGGATATGATAAACGAGCTTAAAAATTTCGGCTGCGAAGTAAGCGTCTATGATCCTTGGGCGAGCGCCGCCGACGCTAAGAGGTACTACGACATCGATCTGCTGCAAAAGCCCGACTTGCGCAAATTTGACTGTGTCGTAATCGCCGTGGCGCATAAGCAGTTTTTCGAGCTTGATTACGCGGGCTCGCTGGTTTACGATGTGAAAAACGTCTATAAAGACGCGCAAGGAAAGCTCTGAAATTTAGCTTAGGGTTTAAATTTAAGCCTCTAAATCGGCGGCTTAGCGGGGATAAGATAAGGATGAACGAAGCAAGGCTCGAAGAGCTAAAGAAAATTCTAAATGAACGGCGTCAAAATTTAGAGCGAGGCTTGCAGGAAAATTCTGATGCTCAAAATTCCAATGCCTTAATTTTAATAAAGGAGATATAGATGAGTAGAGGAAGTGTTGATAAAAGGTGTACTTATTACAGGTGGTTTTAAATCGCTACAAGAATATTCTGATTTGCCAAAAGCTACTAAAGGAATACAATGAAAAACCCGCTTTACTACGTAGATTATTGGTATGATTTGATTAAATTCGGCTTTGATCGGAAGCATACTTTTATAACGCTAATCGTTGTTTGCGTTTCATTTATCGCACCGATACTTCTTTTGATAGCATATCAAAGCGCACCTAGTAGAAAAAATATAGAAGATCCTTTTGTTTTTGTTGGAACTATAAGCGAATTTCATAAATATGATAGCTATCGTGGCGGAACCGGCTGCAATATATCCGTGCGAGGAAGCGGTAAAATTTTTGATCTGCATATCGGAAATAGCAAGACGGATTATGAACAATTCGGTATGCAATTTTGTGATTTAATTTTCAAAAACTATATAGATCAAATTTGCGTAAAAATTAAAATGTCGGAGAGATTTTTAAATGAATACGGGTATTGCGATGGAACAAAAATACATACTTCAAATGCAGAGGATTGGGATAAATTATATTTTCAAAGGAAAATGCTAAGCTTAACTAGTATATTGCTCTTTTTATCCGCGTTGTATTCAATCCTCAAGCTTCATAAAGAATATAAAAAATCCAAACTAAAAGATTAAATTTTAATCTCTAAATTTACAGCGCCTGCGCGAGTATAAATTTTGCAAAATCCTCGCGAGAGTTCGGGCATTTGCACACTTCGTAGCATTCATAACCCAGCTCGCGCGCACTAGCCCTATAAAAAATATCCAGCTCAAAATCGGTCTCGGAGTTATCCACGCAAAACGCGATCGGAAATATGAGCGCTTTTTTGCTCTGCAAATCCCGCAAAACGTCCGCGATATTGGGCTCTAGCCACTTCACGGGGCCCAGGCGCGATTGATACGCCAAAATAATCTCTTTAAATTTAATCCCGCGCGCAGCTAGCAGATCTTTTAAAATTTTTACGTGCGCCTTTACCTGCGCCTCGTAAGGATCGCCCGCGGCGATCATTTTTACCGGCAGCGAATGCGCAGAAAATATGAGCGAAATTTGAGAAATTTCATCTGCGCTAAATTTCGCGACGCAGCTTGCGATTAAATTTAGTAAAATTTCGTTGTAAGCGGCGTTGTCGTAGAAGATGTCAATGGTTTTATAATTTTTTATCCCTAGCCGCTTAAGTGCCGCTTCGGCAGAGCACAGGCTCGATTGCACCGTAGTTTTCGAGAAGTGCGGATACAAAGGCATCAAAATTATCTCGTCAAAATCCGCATATTTTTTAAACACATCCTCCGCAAATGGCGGCGTGTAATTCATCGCATAATCGCAAATTAGCTCGTCTATCGGTTTTTCATCCTGCAGCGCTTCATTTTGCAGCGGCTCGCCATGCGTCGGGACGTCTTGCGGCGGCTGGTTTTGCAATATAGTGTCTTGTGCTGGCTTGCCCTGTGTCTGTGCCTCTTGCGGCGGCTCATTCGCGGCACCTGCATCAGCCGCGCCTTCAAATTTTAAACCCGCTCCGAATTTTGCTCGCGCGAGTAAATTTACCCGCTCGCAAAGCGCTTCGGTGATGGAGCATATCGGCGAGCGCCCGCCCAATTTTTCGTAGTTGCTGCGCGCCGCCGCCGCTCTACTTCTTACGATGAGCGCGGCTAAAACGCTGCGCCAAAAATCACTCTTAACGCCCAAAATAAAGGGGTCGTTAAACATATTTTTTAAAAAAACTTCAACCTCGCTCAGATTGTTCGGACCGCCCATGTTGAGCAAAATTAGGGCTTTTTTCATGAGATGATTTCTCTGATTTTTATCGCATCCTCTACGCTTGCAAGACCTGCGTTAGTGCTGCTGTCGCACATCTCGCAAAATGCTTCGTGTTCGCGGCGTAGCGAAAAATCGTCGCGATCGACGCGCAGATTTACGCGCCCGTCAGGCGTAATTTTAAAAAGAGTTATTGAGATTAGATCGCCGAAATATACGCCGCTGTCGGTGCAAATCTCTATACCGTGGCGCCTGATCGGATAGAGATTGGACTGCATTAGCGTGCAATAGCAGCCGCTTTTTGTGTGAAGCGTCGCGCATGCGGCTAGAGTGCGCTCTTTAGAGATATTTTTGCTAAGTTCTATGCAGGCGATCTCGCTTTGAGAAAGCAGCCGCACAAGATCGATATCTCTAAAAAGGGCATTGGCGACAATATCTGCTCTATCATCGTTTGCAAAACCGCTTACAAAGCTCATCGAAAAAATTTTATCCCCCTTGGCAAGCTCGCGTAGCAAGGATACGATTACTGGATTGTAGCGGTCGGAGTAGCCTACGGCTAGGCGCGTGCCGTTAGTAGTGACTGCGTAATTTATCTCTCTGGCTTCGGCTAGGCTTTGTGCGAGCGGAGATTCTACAAAGATATTTTTGGTAAACGGCAGGCATTTTAAAATCAGCTCTTTATGCGATGGCGGGGGAGCCGTGATGACTACGGCATCGGGCTTAGCGACGTTAAAAAGATCGGTTAGATTATCAAAGATCGGATAGCGCGGGCCGAAATTTTCACTGCTGCCTTTATGATAAAGCGCTACAAGCTCGAAATAATCGCTCCTTCTTAGCTCGCTGAAGTGCTTTTGACCAAGCTCGCCCATGCCTATGATCGCTATCTTTTTTTTCATCGCCATGCCCTAAATTTAATCTTTCGCGCCATTATAACTAAGAATGGTTAAAATTTATAATTTTTAAAATCTAATTTAGCTAAAATGCGCCTTTAAAATTTAACTTGAAATCAGGACAAATCATGGATATTAGAAGCGAATATTTAAATTTCTTTGCAAGCAAAGGGCATCAGATCATCCCTAGTGCGCCGCTGGTGCCAGATGATGATAGTTTGCTTTTTACGAATGCGGGCATGGTGCCCTTTAAAAGCATATTTACAGGAGCCGTTCCGCGTCCGACGCCGCCTATCCGCACGAGCTGTCAGACCTGCATCCGCGCCGGAGGCAAACACAATGACTTAGACAACGTCGGTTACACCGCGCGCCATCATACGTTTTTTGAGATGCTTGGCAATTTCAGCTTCGGCGAGTATTTTAAAGAGCAGGCAATCGCCTATGCGTGGGAGTTTATCACTGAAATTTTAAAGCTTCCAAAAGACAAACTCTACGTCACCGTGCATGAAAAGGACGATGAGGCGTTTGGGTTCTGGGCGCGCCACATAGCGCAGGAGCGCATATATCGCTTCGGCGATCACGATAACTTTTGGGCGATGGGCGATACCGGGCCGTGCGGGCCGTGCAGCGAAATTTTTTATGATCAGGGCGAGGAGCATTTTCACTCGCCCGAGGATTATATGGGCGGCGACGGCGACCGCTTTTTAGAGATTTGGAATTTAGTTTTCATGCAGTACGAGCGCAGCAAAGACGGCAAGCTTAGCCCGCTTCCAAAGCCTAGCATCGACACTGGCATGGGGCTTGAGCGCGTCACGGCGATTAAGGAGGGCAAGTTTAGCAACTATGACAGCTCGCTTTTCATGCCGCTAATTGATGAGGTTGTAAAACTTTGCGGCAAACCTTACGTTTATGAAGGCGGCGCGAGCTACCGCGTCATCGCCGATCATATCCGCTCGGTTACGTTTTTGCTAGCGCAGGGAACAAATTTTAACCGCGAGGGCAGGGGATACGTTTTGCGTAGAATTCTGCGCCGCGCCGTGCGCCACGGCTATCTGCTCGGTATAAAAGAGCCATTTATGTATCGCCTTGTGGATAAAGTATGCGAGCTGATGGGCGGGCACTATGCCTATCTGAATGAGAAAAAGCAAGCCGTAAAGGAGCAGATCAAACTCGAAGAGGAGCGGTTTTTCGCCACTTTGGCAAACGGCATCGAGCTTTTTAACGAGGAGCTTGCGCGCACTAAAGAAATTTTTAGCGGCGAGGTCGCGTTTAAGTTATATGATACCTACGGCTTTCCGCTCGATCTGACCGCTGATATGCTACGCGAGAAAAATTTGCGCGTGGATGAAGCTAAATTTGACGCGCTTATGAGCGAGCAAAGGCAGATAGCTAAAGCCGCATGGAAGGGCAGTGGCGATAAAAACGTTCGTGGCGATTTCAAGGCGCTGCTAGAGAAATTCGGCGAGAATAAATTTAGCGGTTATGAAGAGCTTAGCCGCACGAGTAAGGTTTTAGCGCTACTTAACGAGGATTTTGCGGAAGTGGATGAGCTCAAAGCCGGCGATGTCGGCTGGGCAATGTTTGATATCACTCCGTTTTATGCACAAAGCGGCGGTCAGACGGGCGATAGCGGCGAAGTGGAGTCCATAGCCGATGTGTTTGATACGCAGAAATTTTACGGGCTAAATTTATCCCACTTGCGCCTTAATCGTAACCTAAAAATTGGCGATATCGTCGGGCTCAAGGTTTCTGAGGAGCGTGAGCAGATTGCACGTCATCACAGCGCGACGCATCTTTTGCACGCGGCGCTTCGTGCGGTACTAGGGGCTCATATCGCTCAAGCAGGAAGCTTAGTTGAAGCTGACCGCTTAAGATTTGACTTCTCGCATCCTAAGGCACTTAGCGACGAGGAGCTAGCTAAAATCGAGGAATTTGTAAATAATGCCGTTTGCAAGGGCTGTGCGGCAAAAACTGAGATTATGGATATAGATGATGCTAAAAACAGCGGCGCGATTGCGCTTTTTGGCGAAAAATACGGCTCAAAAGTGCGCGTTGTGAGCTTCGGAGAGATTAGTAAGGAGCTTTGCGGCGGAATTCACGTGCGTAATTTAAGCGAAATAGGGTCGTTTTTTATAGTCAAAGAAAGCGGCGTAAGTGCGGGTGTTAGGCGTATCGAGGCAGTTTGTTCGCGCGCCGCTTTAAATTTAGCGCTTCAAAATCGCGCTAAGCTTGCTGAAATTTCTGCGGAGCTAAAAGGGATTGAGCCTCTCCGTGCGATTGAGAAATTAAAAGATGAGATCAGATCGCTAAAAGATCAGATCAAGCATGCAAGCAGTTCTCATGCACTGGCTTTTTTAAATGTCGGTGATACCAAACTTTGCGTAGCCTCGGTCGAAAGCGGTGATATAAAAACTATGATAGATGAGTTTAAAAATAGCCACGAAAAGGCGGCGATAATGCTGATGCAAGTAGGCTCGGACGGTAAAATTTCAATCGCGGCAGGCGTTAAAAATGCGCCGATCAAAGCTGGCGAGTGGGTTAAGCTCGCAGCGCAAATTTTAGGCGGCGGCGGCGGCGGACGCGATGATTTTGCGACCGCAGGCGGCAAGGACGTACTAAAAATCGAAGAGGCGATCAAAGAGGCGATCTCTTACGCAAAAGGTAAAATTTGAACGAAATCGATACCGGCTTCATCAAAGCCTCGCAAATTTTGCCGCTGATTCACATTTTAAGCGTGATTTTTTTGGTCTGCGCGCAGATCTGCGTATTTTTGATCGCGCGGATTTTTATGAATTTAAGCAGTAAAAACCAAGCAGATGCGAAGGATGTAAAATTTGCAGAAATTTTGCGATATATGAAGCGCTATGAGCAGTTCTTTGCGCTATTTTTGGTGATTGTTTGCGTAAGTGGATTTTTTCTTGCGGACGGCGGAGGTTTTAAATTTTCAGATCCTATGGTAAAAGGCGCGATTGCCACGCTGTGGGCTGGCGCCGGCTTTATACTACTAAATTTTATCTACATGCATTATAAAATTTCATCTTTGAAGCGAGCTTTGGATGCGGGAGATGAGCTTGAGGCGAATGAGCATTTAATCATCGTCGTTAAATATTTCATCCCGCTAAATATCGTAGTCACGCTGATTTGCGTTTATTTGGGCGTGACGGTGGGTGAGTTTTGATGATCTATTTAGCTTCCAGCTCGCCTACTAGAGCGCAAATTCTAAAGGATAACGGCGTAGAATTTACGCAAATTCCTTTTAATTTCGATGAAAGCGGCATTAGCAAGGATGATGCACGCACCTATGCTTACCGCGTTGTCTTGGCCAAGAAAACGCAGTTTTTTAAAATTTATAAAAATTATGATAGAGTGCTGTTTGCCGATAGCTCCGTGCTTGCTGGTGGTGAAATTTTAGGCAAGGCGCAGGATGAAGCGGACGCGTTAAGGATGCTGCGAGCTCAAAGCAGTGCTAGCTGCGCCGTTTATACTGCGATGATTTTTTGTAGTAAGGCGCTAGAGCTTTCGGCGCTTAGCGTCGCAAGCTTTGAATTTGCGGAATTTAATGAAGCGGATTTAAAATGTTATATCGCTAGCGGCGATTGGCGCGGTAAGGCGGGTGCGATGAGTATCGAAGGCTTTAATGAAAAATATATCAAAAGCTCGCGTGGGTCAAAATTCACGGCGATGGGGCTTGATCTGGAAATTTTAAAGAGGTTTGTATGGTAAGAGTTTTATTTAGTTTTATTACGGTTTGCGCGTTTGCTGCAGGCGGAATTTTTTTGTATTTTTACTCGCAAATCCGCTTGGAATCGGACTCGATCATCGATTATCATCCCGAGCTTACGACTAAAATTTATGACCGCAACGGCAATTTGATAGCCAATGTTTTTAATGAACAAAATAGAATTTACGTAAAATTTGACGAGATCCCAGGTCGCGTGATCGAGGCGCTCGTAGCTATCGAGGATACAGCGTTTTTCGAACACGGCGGTGTGAATGTCGAGGCGATTTTTAGGGCGATTATTAAGGACGTCAAAGCGATGAAATTCGTCGAAGGGGCTTCCACTATCACGCAGCAGATCACGCGAAATTTAGTTCTTTCGAGTGAAAAGAAGCTTGATCGCAAGATCAAAGAAGCGATTCTATCGCTTAAGATAGAAAACGCTCTAAGCAAGGAACAAATTCTAGAGCGTTACTTCAACGAAGTGTACTTCGGGCACGGATATTACGGCATCCGCACGGCGGCTTTGGGATATTTCAAAAAGGATTTGCAAGATCTGAGCCTTAAAGAGATCGCGATTTTAGTGGGCTTGCCGAAAGCTCCTAGCAGCTTCGATCCTACTAAACACCTGGATTTGTCGCTTTCGCGTGCCAATAACGTGATTTATAGGATGCATGAGCTCGGCTGGATAAATAAGACCGAATATGAGCTTGCGATGAACGAGCAGCCTACGATCTACAACGAAACGCTCACGCAAAACGTAGCGCCGTATGCCGTAGATGAGATCATAAAAGAAGCCGAAAAAATTCTACCGGACGTCCGCACGGGCGGATACCGCATAGATACGAGCCTTGATCTAAAGGCGCAAGCGATGGCGCAAGAGGCATTAGTTTTCGGCTACAATGAAATTTTAAAGCGCAACAAAGACGCTAATGCAAGCAACGTAAACGGCGCTATGGTCGTCACGCATCCGCAAAATGGCGAAATTTTAGCCTTAGTAGGCGGCGTGGATTACGCGAAATCAAATTTCAATCGCGCCAGCCAATCCCAGCGCCAAACCGGCTCCAGCTTCAAGCCTTTCGTCTATCAAATCGCCCTTGATATGGGCTACTCGACGATGACCGAAGTACCCGATATAGCTAGAGAATTCGACGATGGCAGCGATAAAACGTGGAAGCCGAAAAATTACGACAAAACTTACAGCGGCTATATCACGATCAAAGAAGCTTTAACTCGCTCACGTAACCTTGCCTCAATCAATCTGATGCAATCTATCGGCGTTGATCGCGCGGTAAAAAAGCTGGGCGAGTTCGGCTTTAAAAACGTCCCGCCCGCCCTGTCGGTGGCTATCGGCAGCTACGGAATTTCGCCGCTTGAATACTCCACGATGTATTCGATGTTCCCGGGGCTTGGGATTACTGCAAAATCAAAATTTATCGTTTCGATTACCGATAAGGATGGCAAAACTCGCTTTATAGAGCCTGAGCGCCGCCGCGTGCTGCGCCCTGAACAGGCATATCTGATGACTACGCTATTAAAAAATATCGTGCAGCGTGGCACCGGTACTCGCGCGCGCGTGCAGGGCATCGACATAGCGGGCAAAACAGGCACCTCAAATGATAGCATAGATGCATGGTTTTGCGGCTTTACGCCGGATTTGCAGATCATCATCTGGTATGGCAACGACGATTATAAACCTATGAGAAAGGTCGAGGGCGGCGGACGTACCGCAGCACCGGTGTTTGCAAAATTTTTAGATGCCTATTTAAAAGAATATCCGCAAACCAGGCGCAACTTCACCGTCCCGGACGGCGTTTTTAGCC
Organism: uncultured Campylobacter sp.; assembly: GCA_963524395.1. Taxonomy (GTDB): domain Bacteria; phylum Campylobacterota; class Campylobacteria; order Campylobacterales; family Campylobacteraceae; genus Campylobacter_B. Next base: position 114,593 of record CAURGM010000003.1, on the reverse strand, counting down.
GCCAGTATAACGGCAAAGACGAGTATTACACTAAAATTTCGCCGCTTCCTAAACCTCGCGAAAGTAGCAGCGACGGATCATTTTAAATTTGAATTAATTTTTTATAGTGTTTTGGAGTATAGAATATAAATTAGCGGAAGTTGAATTAAATGGCTTAAATAAAATTTATTTTTGTATGCTTTTTAAGTCATATAGCGGTAAAATAAAAAATATTTAAACAAAGAGACTAATGTGAGGACAATTAAAAATTTTTACGAATGGCTAAGCATTTGGAATAAGATAAAAATTTACTTTTGCCTAATGTTTGTCGCTTACGCATGGTATTATATAGTCGCTTTGTCTAATCCAAAAAATTTAAGTGATCTCAAAATCACAGATGGCATAGTAACAGGTTTTACTAGCGATTCCGCGTTAAGGGGAGGAAGCTGGTGGTTATTGCAATTTTATGATAGCGAAAGAAAAGCCGTAGAGAAGGTTTCCTTGGGACTAAATTATAAAGGGATAGATGAATTTTATATATATGACAAACAAAGAAATATACTACGTTTTGATCTTTTGCAAGATCGCAAAGTTAGGATTTGGTATTCTGAATTCCCCTTTCCGTTTAAAACGAAAACGGCTTATCAAATTCTTATTTTAGACGATAATTTAGGCGAACGAGAAAGCATAAAAGGGAATAGATATTTTATGAGATTTGCGGATAGAGGATATTATATTACACCGAAGAAATGGTTTATGCTAGCAATGTCTCATATGGTTTTAATTTTTATAATTCTAGATACCATATCAAAATTTAAAGGAGAAAATTATGGCAAGCATTAATCCATCAGTGGGATTAGATATAATAAAGGATATTTTGAATACTCCCGCTGTAGGTTCATATGTTGGTAGTGGAAGCACTCTTTATGACGCAGTAAAAAATGCTGAAAAATATTTTGATGAAAATAATGGGAGCAAATCAAATGCAGAGAAGGCCGTTATTGATATTACTTCGTTTTTTACTGGATTAAAGGTAAAGGGAGCCGGTTTAGCTACGCTCCCAGCTAGTTTTGATCTGGATGTCAAAACAATGCAGGATGATATAAAAAAGTATGGTTCAGTTCGCCCCTCATCTATGGCAGCTACTGCCGCAGATGCATTACTGGCAATAGGGGTGCTTCCAACTCCTTTGGGAGTAGGTTGCGCGATAGGAGGGATGATCTTAACGCTTATAGCTTGGAAATTGGACAGAATGGAAACATATGAAGACTATAAACAGAAAGTAAGAGAAGCTCAATTTCTTGAATACGCTAAATATTTGCATTCCGATGAAGTCCAAACTTATTTACAAGATCCTAACAAGGTAAATCTTACCGTTTCAAATTTGCGTATTATAGAAAATGATGGAGAAGCTATATTTACTGTAAGTATAGACAAGGCATTGGAAAAGGATTTGAATTTAAGATTATTTACTGTAGAGGGAAGCGCATTAGAAGAGAAAGACTATGGCAGAATAGGCGAAGAAAAGAAAAATTATATTTTTGCGAAAATATCCGCAGGGGTTACCTCCATCACTCAAAAGGTAAAAATTGTAAGGGACGGTAAAACAGAAGGCAAGGAAGTATTTTTGTTAGTTGCAGAAAGTTTATATTATAGTGGATATGATGTAGAAAACGTGACTAAATTCGCTGCTGGTTTAGGTACCATCATTGACTTTCCAGAAGATAAATGCCCTCAACCAACTCACAAGAATTTCGATCTAAGCTTTAATCTACCTAGCTCTACCTCATACGGCGAAGGTGGAGGATTTGGTGGAGGCGGCGGAGGTGGAGCCGGCGGAGGTGCGTCTTGGAGCATAGGCTCGGTTCCTAGCATCTCGATTCCTTCCAAACAGCCGAGCCCGGACATCCCTTATGTAGAGTGCCCTGACGAGCCGGAGTTTAACTCTATGCTGATAGCAAAAATACCGCAGGCGGCAAACAATACCGCCCCCGCAAATTCTAACCCATTAAATTCCCAAGCCGCGAACGAAAATGATAATTCAGGCTCTTGCTCCGACGGTATGTGTGTACCTAACCGCTCCGAGCAGAATTCAGGCTCCGGTGATAAAGACAAAAACAAGGCGGGCTTTGCTTCAAATGCGAATAATGCAAATTCCAAGCAGAGCGGAGCTGCGTTAAATTTATCGGGTACTACCGATACTGATAAATCCGGCAATAAACTCTATTTCGATATGAATTCCGACGGATTTAAAGAGAGGATGCTTGATTGGTTCGGACAAGACGAGGGAGTGCTGGTAAACGATACAAATCGTAACGGCATAGTTGATAACGGCAGCGAGATTATAGGCAACAGATATCTAAATTCCAAGGGTGAAACCACCCTGGATACTTTATCTCTGCTTAGAGATTTTGACACCAATAAAGATGGGGTGATAGATAGCAAGGACAACTCCGGCCTAAGCATCTGGATAGATAAAAATCGCAATGCCAAAACGGATGAGGGCGAGCTGATCTCTATAAACGACGCCAACTCGCCGATCAAATCGATATCTCTAAATTATCTGGATACTCTTCTTAGCGGATATGATAGAAATCATGATATGAAGATCGATAAAAGCGACAAAATTTATGATTACATCTACGTTAAAAATAATGACGATAACTCTATAAATTTATATGTTTACGGAGACGACAGAGCAAGAGCATTCTTGGGAGATAAAACAAAAGACCTTACTCTGCAAACAGACCAAGGGCTAAAAAGAGTAAAAGAGGTTATCTTTTATAAGGATATAAAGGAGCTAAATTTAGATAAGCAGAAGCCTGAATATAGCGATCCTAGGTCGATTCATTTGGTTTCCGATGCTGCGCCTTGGGATTTGAATGGAATAAGATATTCGAGCGAGGTGAATCTAAAAGAGAGTGAATACGATACCCTAGGCAACACTCTTTATACCTATGAAAGAGGAAGCGGTAAGGTCAACATATATGATTGGAATGGCATAGATACCTTAAAACTCGGTAATGGGATCAGTAAAGAGAATTTAATCATCGAAAAGACGAATGAATCTATTAAAATTTACGTCAAAAACGGTATCGCTACCAAGGATGAGGATTTAAGTAAAATAACGGACGTAATTACTATAAACTTTGGAGTCGATTATGCCGTTGCTGGCGATGCACCGGTAGCGACATCAGAGGCAATTGCTTCCGAAAACAATAATATCGCTAATAATGCGGCTTATCTATCCGCGGGTACCAATTCTAGACGTAAGCGAGCTATTTCTGAGCCAACTCAAACTACGGGTATTGTAGAAAATATTGTTTTATCTGACGGCAATAGATTAAATCTCGATTTTTTATATAACGGTACCGATAAAAGTGATCTTATAGTTTGTGGAGACGATAGTCGCAAAATTAACGCCGGAGATGGTAATGATATTATAGTTTGTGGAGACGGCGATTATGAAATTGGTGCCGGAGATGGAGATGATATGATATCAGTAGGTAGCGGATATAATATTATAGACGCAGGCAAGGGAGACGATTATTTTAAAAGTGACTCTAGAAGTAGTAGCTTTAATGTCTTCAAATTTGGTAGAGGGGATGGAAAAGATATCATAATCGGTCATAAGGTATGGAGATCTTGGCGTGGTTATGCTTATACAAATATAGAATTTAAAGAAGGCATTACTACTGATGACATTATTATTAGAAAGAATCATGATTTATTTGATTGGATATCGTATGAGATAGCGCTAAAAGAGGAAGGTAAGAGTTTTGATGAGCTAAGTGATAAGATATATATCAAGGGAGGTTCAAGATTACAACTTATATTCCAAGATGGTACCGATTGGGATGACAAAGAAATATATAATCGCGCCCAAGAAAATAAGGTAATTCATAACTCCTTAAATGCCTTTGTGCTTGATCTAAATAATAATGGTATCACTTCTATTTCGCCAAGCGACGATTCCTCGCCTAAATTTAATATAAATGGCGAGATTAAAAGGAGCGGTTGGATAGAGCGAGGTGACGGGCTACTTGCTATGGATCTAAATAGAGATGGATACATTGATCCTACCACTGAACTAATAGGCGAAAAATTTGAAGGATGGGGAAATAATGATTATATAAATAGAGGTCTTGCGGTGTTAAAGAAATTCGATAGTGATAATAACGGAATTTTGGATGAAAAGGACGATAAATTTAATGAAATTCTAGTTTGGCAGGATAACGGCGACGGAATAAGTCAAAGGAGCGAGATAAAAACGCTAAAAGAACTAGGTATAGATAGTATATATGCAGGCGACACTAGAGAGAATAGAAGGCAAGAAAACGATAATCTTGTCATTGGCGACGCCACCTTTTCTCAAGATGGAGTGACAAAGGGATTTAAAAGACTATACTTCAGACAAATAGGAGAAGACGAAATTTTACCAGATCATGGCAACGAAGATCACTCCGGCCCGGTCGTTCCTAACCCGACCCCTAAAAATGGCATAAAGTCACTATCTAATGCAGGCATCGAGCGCATTGATATACGCAGTGGCTATACAGGCTCGGGAGGAGCTAAAATAGGTGCTAACGACGGTGAGCTTAGCTTTGAAAACAGATGGTTTAAATCGGATACTTTGGATACGATCTACGAAAGAAAAGACGCAGAGCAAGAGGGAGATCTTTCAAGCCTCGCAGGAAGCGGTAAAGTTAGATCGTTAAACGACGCCATGGCGGGCGATAATGGTTTAAAGCAAAGCGTGCAAGAGTATAGAGCGGGTGCGGTAGACAAAGCGTTTGATGAACTAAGCTCGGATATGGATAAAATTTTAGACAAATGGGCTTTAAACGATAATTTCGGCTCGCAGGATTTATCGCTGCCTCCAGTCGTGCTCGATCTTAACGGCAACGGTATCACATCTACGCCGCTAGATAATTCGCAGGCATATTTTGATTATATAAATGACGGCAGAAGAAATAAAACCGCATGGATAGAAAAAGGCGATGGAATTTTAGCCGTAGATATCAATAAAGACGGGATTATCAATAACTCTTTCGAGCTTTTCGGATCAAATTCCAAGCTTAAAAATGGCACCTATGCAAAGGACGGCGTGCAGGCTCTAAAGGATTTCGATAGCGATAATAACGGCGTGATCGACGAAAGAGACGAGAGATTCGGTGAGCTACTTCTTTGGCAAGACAATGGCGACGGCAAATGCGGAAAAGACGAAGTAAAAAGCCTAAAAGAGCTCGGAATTTCATCTATATCTTTAAAAACTACAGAGGATACCCAAAGCGAAAACGGCAATAAAATAACCGCAAGCGGGGAATTTAGAAGAAGCGACGGCAGCAGCGGCATAGTACGCGATGTGTGGTTTGAGACGAGCAAAAAGCAAAGCATCGCCCTTAGCGATCTAGACGACGAAACCGAAAAGAAAATCTCCGTTGTGGAGGCTTTCCGCGGCGCAAGGCTTAGCGCAGAACAAAGGGCGAATCCGTATATAATTACTGCGGTGCTTAAAGAATACGAGAATATAAAATTTGATTCTATCAGTAAAATTTTAGCAAATAAACTTTTTGGCGAGGATGCGAAAAGCTGCGCACTTATGTTTAACGCTCTAAATTTAAAGTTAGCTCGCATAATTAGCGGTGAAGCGAATGCAAGTGAAACGGCTCTGTCGATCAATCTGCTAGCATCGGTGTTAAAAAGAGACTATAATTACGCGCTTTTTAAGCTCAATAAGAGTTATTTAAGCAATGATAAAATTTCGTCACTTCTGGCTAAAACCGGTATAAAATTTAGTCTTTCAGGAAACGAGATCACGGGCGTTATCGGCAAGCATGTATTTGGCGATAAAACTAGCGAGACCTTTGATTATAGCAAAGAGCGTTCGGGCGTTATCATCTCGTCAAAAGAGGGCAACGACCTCGTAGTGGGTTCGGATTTTAACGACGAGATTTACGGTGGCGCAGGAAATGACATCTTAATGAGCGGCAGCGGTATAGACATTCTTAACGGCGGAGCCGGTAACGATCTGCTAATCGGATCGAAGGATAGGAATATCTACGAATACTATTTAGGCGATGGTGAGGACATCATCTACGATGACGGCGGAGCGGATGCGTTAAGATTTGCCTTTTTAAGCCCTGAGGATCTAAAGTTTAGGCGCGAGGGCGACGATATGAAAATTTCGGTCTACAATCCATATAATAAAACCGAAATTATAGGCGGTATAACTATAAAAAAAGGTTACACCGAAGGCAAGATAGAAAAATTTTATTTTGACGGTAAGGTTTATGGTTTTGATGAGTTTATTAAAGAGATATCTGAAGCGGAGCTTCCGCAAAATAATCCTGTAAAATTCAAAGATAAGCTCGTAAATGCCGAGTTAAACGATGTAAGACAGTTTGTATCCGCTTTAGAAGCCATTGATCCTGACGGCGATAAGCTTAGCTATGAAATTTTAAAAGACGCAGAAAATGGCAAATTCCGCATAAATGAATACGGAAGCTACGAATACATCCCGAACGATAAATTTATCGGCGAGGATAGCGTCAAAATTAGAGTGAGCGACGGTCGGGGTAGCTTTGATGAAAGCGAGATTAAATTTAACGTAAAAGTTTCAGCTCCCGACATAAAAAGCGAAAAATTTGTCTTCGATGAGGATACGAGTCTGACTGGGGCGCTTGAAGTGGAAAATAAAATAGGCGGCGCGTTAAAATTTGAAATTTTAACTACAAATGAGAATTTGAGCACCGAGCTGGACGATAATGGAATGCTACACGTAAAACCTGCGCTAAATTTTAACGGCGAGCAAAATCTTAAAATCAGAGTTACGAACGAATTTGGACTAAGCTGCGAAAAGGAGATTGCTCTAAAAATCAATCCGGTAAATGATGCGCCGATCGTAGAAGATCCTAATGAAACCGTCACTCTTAAAAATACTTTCAGCTATGCCGGTAAGATAGCAGCTAGCGACGTGGACGGCGATGTGCTTCGATTTAAGCTTATTAGCGGCGGTAAAAATTTAAAGCTAAATTCCGACGGCAGCTATCTTTATAATTCAAAATCCGCAGGCGAAGAGGAATTTAAAATCGAAGTTAGCGACGGTGGCATCTCGGTTACCAAAACGCTTAAATTTAAAAACCTCGGCTACGTAAATGACGGAAGCGAAAATATCGTGATCGACGGTAAGGCAAGTGATATGCTAAATTTGACTACAAGCAGGGCGGCGGATCTTAAATTTGCAAGATCGGGTAATGATCTGATCATTAATGGCGGTAGATCGAACACGACGCTTAAGGATTATTTCGTCTCAAAAGATATGAAACTTAGAAAAATTCTTCTTGACGGCGGCACTGAGATAAATATCTCAAATTCTAACCTGACGCTTCCAAGCAAGAAATGGTATCAGTTCAAAAAGACGGCTACTTTGAAAACGGCAGGCACCATCGTCTCATCCGGTGATAAAAACATCCTAAACGGCTCGAAGCAAAACGATACCATCATTAGCCTTGGTAAATTTAACCATATCAATGCAGGTAAGGGTGACGATGTAATCTTTGCGGCGGAGGGCGATATAGCAAACGGTGAGAGGGGAAACGATACGCTGATAGCCACTGCAAATCGCGCTACGCTTATCGGTTCGGACGGCGATGATACATACATCGTATCTGCGAGTTTAGACGGCGTCGTGATTAGAGATAAAGAGTATTTAAGCTTAAAAGACGGCGGCAGAGATGTACTAAAACTACAAGGTGCTCGCAAGGATGAAATTTCATTTAGCAGAGGCGGGGTTTTCGGCAAGGATTTAGTATTGCGTTACGCAGGCAAAAGCCTAACCATAGAAAACCAGTTCAGCTCTAAATCTGCGGTAGAGAGAATAGAGCTTGGCGATGGAGATTACATCACTAGCGATAAAATTTCAAAGATCATCGAGGATCTAAATTCTTATGCGAGCGATAAAGGATTTGTAAATTTCGGTGAGGATAAATTTCGCTCCAATGAGCAGATCGCACAGATTTACGCAAGCGGCTGGAGTAATTAAATAAATTAGGCGAGGAAAATTCCTCGCCCTCCATTTATCTGCTACATATCTTTTTCTGCCTCTAAGTTGCACGCACATCGTGCTGCCATGCTGCTTGATTATTTAAATTTAAAACCAACTAATTCGGCGCTATTTAATTACCGTATCTTTACGCCATTTATGCGTATATTTTCTCAATCGTTTCGTACTCCTTCCAAGTATACTTTAATAAATTCCAGCTTAAGCAGATAAATTTTATCTTTTTATTGACGGACCTCAATGCTTATAGAAATTTAAATAGGTAAAATTCTCTCCTAATTTCAGTTAAAGGAGTGAAAATGGCAGAATATAAGAAGCTCTGGATGGCGCTCGTAGTGGTGCTCATCGTGGGCTTTAGTTTCTTGGGTTTTTACGGCGGCGAGGTGTATAGGCAGTCTCCGCCGGTGGTAAAATTTACCGATGCTAGCGGAGCTGAGCTAATCAGCACCGAGCGCATTTACCGCGGGCAGGAGGCCTGGCAGAGCATCGGCGGTATGCAGGTGGGCTCTATCTGGGGTCACGGAGCGTATCAGGCGCCTGATTGGAGCGCGGATTGGCTGCATAAGGAGCTAGTCGCGTTTATGGATATCAAGGCGCAGGAGCGTTTCGGCGTGAAATTTGACGCCTTAAATGACGAGCAAAAGGCGCAGATCAAGGCGCTTACCAAGGCTGAGTACCGCACCAACACCGTAAAAGACGGCACCGTCAAGCTAAGCGATGATCGCTTGAAAGCTATGGCGGTCGTAAAAGACGAGTACATGGGCGTTTTCGGAAACGATCCGCGCTTTAAAAAGCTTCGCGAGGATTACGCGATGAAGGAAAACACGCTTGCAAACGAGCAGTATCGCGCCGAGCTCGTGGATTTCATCTTTTGGACTGCGTGGGCGGTTTCTACGGATCGTCCAAGCGGAGAGGCGACCTATACCAATAACTGGCCGCACGAGCCGCTAATAGACAATGTCCCTACTACGGAAAACGTCGTTTGGACGATCGCAAGCCTCGTTATTTTGCTTACCGGCATCGGTCTTTTAGTATGGTTTGGAAATTTCTACGGCAAAAAGGACGAGGATTTCGAGGCTCCTGCAAAGCTAAACGCCGATCCGATCGCCGCTTTAGCGCTTACGCCGTCGCAAAAGGCGCTCGGCAAGTACCTTTTCGTAGCGATTGCGTTGTTTGCATTTCAAGCCTTCATCGGCGGCTTTGTTGCGCACTATACGATCGAGGGTCAGTCCTTTTTCGGGCTTGATATTTCGCAGTATATCCCTTATTCGCTAGCGCGCACCTGGCACGTGCAGGCATCCATTTTCTGGATCGCTACGGGCTTTTTGGCGGCGGGATTGTTTCTAGCGCCGATCATCAACGGCGGCAAGGATCCTAAATTTCAAAAGCTCGGTGTGGACGTGCTTTTCTACGCGCTTCTTTTCTTGGTCGTCGGCAGCTTCGCGGGCGAATACATGGCGATTGCGGGTAAGATGGATCCAAGCAGCAGTTTCTGGATCGGACATCAAGGATACGAGTATTTAGATCTCGGTAGAATTTGGCAGCTGATACTGTTCGTAGGCCTTGTGATCTGGATGGTGCTCGTACTACGCGGCTTTATCGCAGGCTTTAAAGCCGAGGGCGATAAGAATTTATTGGCGATTTTTACCGCTTCGGTCATCGCCGTGGGGCTTTTTTACGGTGCGGGACTATTTTACGGACAGCGCTCGCCGATCCCTGTGATGGAGTACTGGCGCTGGTGGGTCGTGCACCTTTGGGTCGAAGGATTTTTCGAGGTTTTCGCGACGGCGTCTTTGGCGTTCGTGTTCGCATCCTTGGGCTTAGTAAGCAAGAAATTCGCCACCTACACCTCGATTGCTAGCGCGTCGATTTTCCTAATCGGCGGAATTCCTGGTACCTTCCACCACCTCTATTTCGCGGGCACCACTACGCCGATAATGGCTGTGGGTGCGAGCTTCTCGGCGCTTGAGGTCGTGCCTTTGGTGCTTTTGGGTTCGGAAGCGTTTCATTACTACAAGCTTCAATTCGCGCAGGATTGGGCTAAGCGTTTAAAATGGCCGCTTTACTGCTTCATCGCCGTGGCGTTTTGGAATATGCTGGGCGCGGGCGTTTTCGGCTTTTTGATCAACCCGCCGCTTGCGCTATTTTACATCCAGGGCTTAAACACCACCGCGGTGCACGCACATACGGCGCTATTTGGCGTATACGGCTTTTTGGCGCTCGGCTTCGTGTGGCTCGTGGCGCTGTATATTTACAAAGACAAAAACTTTGATGATACGCTGATGAAGATCGGCTTTTGGGCACTTAATGCGGGTCTGCTTCTGATGGTGCTGATTTCACTACTGCCTGTCGGAATTTTGCAGGCGTTCGCGGCGATCGACGTGGGTATGTGGTATGCAAGAAGCGCGGAATTTTTGCAAAAGGATAACCTATACGGGCTCCGCTGGGCGCGTATCATCGGCGATACGATCTTTTTGATAGGAAGCGTGTGCTTCTTGCTGCAAATCGTGCGAATGATATTCTCGCGCTCTAAATAGAGCTTTCGCGAGCTTTTATCGCTTGCTTTGCCTCGCAGGGATTTTATATTCTTGCGAGGCTTTTTAAATTTAGCGCGCTTCGCGCGAGCTTTTTTCTGCAAATGGGAGCTACGCGCGAGTCTTTACCGCGGACGATACCCGCGCGAGCTTTAAGCTTAGCCGCAAATCGAGATCAATCTTTAAAATTTTAAAATTTTATCCTCTTAAATTTACCCGAGCCAAATTTTAAATTTGCTACAATTGCCGCCGAAATTTCAATCTCAAGGAGTGGAAAATGGGTGTGCGAGAGCAAATTTTAGAAGACATTAAAACGGCAATGAAAAGCGGCGATCACTTCCGCAGAGACAGCCTGCGGATGCTTAACGCCGCGCTTAAGCAGGTCGAGGTGGACGAGCGCATCAGCCTTAGCGATGAGCGCGTCTTTAGCATACTTCAAAGCGAGATCAAGCGCCGAAATGACTCTGTGGAGCAGTACCGCGCGGGCGGTCGCGACGATCTGGTGCAAAAAGAGCAGGGCGAGATCGAGATCATCGCGTCCTATCTGCCAGCGCAGCTAAGCGATACCGAGCTTGCCGCCGAGGTTAGCTCGCTAATCGCGCAGCTCGGCGCGAGCGGCGCAAAGGATATGGGGCGCGTGATGAAAGCCGCCAAGGAAGCGCTCGGCTCAAGCGTGGACGGCAAGCGGCTGAGCGATGCAGTCAAAGCGGCACTGAAGTAGCCTGCGTTTGGAGTTAAATTTAAGTCCGGCTGCGGCTAAATTGTATCGGCGTAAAATTTCGCCGCTGAAATTTTTTGAAATAGAGCTTTGGCTGCGGAATTCATACGCTAATTTAAAATTTTAAAGGATCATCATGAAAAAATTTATCGCTGTTTTACTAGCCGTCCTGCTTGTGGGATGCCAGTGCAAACAAAACGTAGTACCTGGGGCGAACGAAACGCCCGAAAAGATTACGGCATTTTTCATAAACGACGGTAAAGAATACATCGTAGGCGAGAAGCTCAGCTATGTGCTGACGGACGGCTCGTCGCTTAAGAGAATTTCTGAATTTTACGACGGCGGATACGCCAAGGGGCTTAAGCGCGAGTTTGTGCAGATCGAAGTGACGGATGCTAAAAACGGCGAGGTGCGCGGTAGCTTCAGCGCATTTTTGAATTCTGCAGCCGGTGCAGATGTCGCCAAAATCAAAGCTCTAGCGAACCGCATCGAAATCGATGAGAAAAAAGGCGAGATAGAAGCGATTTTCTACTTCGATGCGCGCGTCGTACAGATCAAAAATCTTAACGAAATAATGAAGCCAAGCGATAGGCTGCGCTCTCCGATTCCGGCAAACATCGAGGTTAGGCCTGAACGCTGCGAGGGCAACGCCCTATTGGATACGCTAGGCATCATCGTGGCTATACCGGTGGTAATCGTGGGCGTAGTGCTATTTCTGCCCGTCGGGGCGATGGAGGCACTTGCGATGCAGCATAGCTCGCGATAATAAAAACTGTAAAATTTCGTATCTTGCAGCGAAACTTACAATGTAATGATCGATGAAGCTCGGCGAAATTTGGTATAACTTAGATCGCAAGTTCGATCTATTTATGATCGCATTTTATTTGGCGGCGATGTGGTACGGATTTCTTTTTAGCTTGAATCCTAAAAGCTTAGATGATCTGAAAATCGCAAATGGAATAATCATGGATGTCGGAAGCGATGATGGGCGCGAATATATGCAGATTTTTACGGACGAGCGCAAATTTATCAAAGTCTTTTTAAATGGCGATACGGATAACTTAACCTACTTTTATAAAAATAAAATTTTGCTCAATGCGGCAATTACGGAAGCTAATTTTAAGCGCTCAGGAGCGGACGAGTGGCAAGGCGTGAATATTAAGCCTTCTATCTCGCTAATCGCATACGAATGGCTGGAAGGCAAGCGAGTTAAAGCTTGGTATCAAAGCCGTCCGTTTCCGTTTCAGGGTCGCGGCACGGTATATCAAGTTTTATTTTTGGATTATAATGCGAGCATCGATCCGCCGCAGCGCGAGTATCTGATGAAATTCAGATATGACAAATACGCTACGACGGATGATAAATTTACGGCTACGGTATTTGGAGCTTTGACGCTCATTTTTCTTGCGATTATGGCGGGTAAATTTTATCAAGCATGGCGCCAACCGCAATAAACATTGCGCCGCGAAATTTTAAGTAGCATCTGATGGCCTGAAAACACGGCGCGCAGTATCGATACGAAGCATTTTAAAAGGCGCTAGGCTTGCGGCGTGCATTTTCATTGCGGGTAGCGGCGCGAGCAGGATAAATTTGCAGTGTTAAATTTGAAGCGCTATTAAAATACAGATCTTAGTAGGGTTTAAAATTTTGATAAGTAGTACGCGTCCTGCTTTAAAATTTTTAGGCTTCGGCTGCGCCGGCAAGCGCAAAATTCTAAATTTTAAACTGCATAAAATTTTAAAATTTAAACTGCGCGAGATTTCAAAATTTTAAATCTCGCGCTCGTTTAGCAGTATCCATAAATTTTAAGCTCCAAATGGGGCGAATGGGCTAAAATAGCCCATTTATCAGCCCTTTAATCGCGTCTGATTTCTCCTTTTTCGCGTCGTTTTTGCTGCTGTTATCGTCCTTTTTCACGCCGAAAAGCTTGTCGATGCCCTTGCCGATCTGCTTGTCGAGTTTGCCCTTTAGATAGTCCGATTGGATATTGTATTTCGGCTCTTTAATCGTGCCGGTGATATTTATCTCAAAGTCGGTTTTCTCGACGTTGGCCTTAACGGGCACCGAAATTGCGCCCGTTTTGCTATCCAGCGTGCCGCCCGTGACGTTTAGTTTGCTTTTTTGCGCGCTCATATCGGCGTTGAAATTTATCAAATTTTGCTTGATCGTGCCGTCTACTTTGGCGTCGTTATAGACCTCGCCGCCTAGATCGCGGCCTAAAATTTTACCGATTTTATCGATCAATCCGCCGCTAGGAAGGCGGCCGTTATTGATGATTGCATCGAATTTTCCGTTGTGCGAGCTAGTGTTATACGTAAGATTTGCGTTGCCCATGCCGTCGTAGACATGATCGATATTTAGAAGCGTCGTAAGCTCTTTGACGATAAAATTTTGGATTTTAAAGTTCACTTCATCGCCCGCGATCTGTCCGTTTAGCTCGCCGCCCGCGACCTTGGAATTTATGGTCGCAAACAGGCTCTTGCCGTCATGCGAAAGCTCGCCCGTCGCAGCAATTTTGCCGTTTAGTCTGCGATTTAAGAAAAATTCTAGTCGCTGCAAGCTCGGGATCAGCAGCGCGTAGTTTGCTTTAAGCGCTTTGTTTTTAAGCTCGTAGGTGCCGTTTAAGCTTTGAAGCTGCGCCAGGTCGGAGTTTGCGCTAGCGCTAAAGGTCGCGACTGAGTTTTTGATATTTGTCTGCGTCTGTGCGTCCGCTTTCAGGTCGCTCGGGAAGTTCTTGCCCGTCGCGCCGTCTAAAAATTTCTTAAAAATCACGCCGTTAGCGAGCGAAATTTGCGCCGTGCCGTTAATGCCGTCCTTTAAGCTTAACTTCGCATCGCCGTTTATCGTGCCCTCTCCGATCGCGCTGCCGTAAAAAAGAGCCGAAAGCACGGCCAGATTTAGATTGCTCGCCTTAAGCTTTAGATCGCTTAAATTTCCGCTCGCATTCAGGTTGCCGCCCATAGCGTTTAAATTTAAGTTTAGATTTTTAAGCTCATTTTGCGCTAGAGCCGCGCTAAGCTCGCCGTTTGCCTTGCCTTGCAGCTTCACTCCCAGGACGTTTTGCAGCGCGGCTAGATCGTTTGTGTTTAGCTTCGCGGACAGCTCGCCGTTTTTGTTTTTAAGATCGTATTTGGCTCCAGCATCTGCTTTAAGCGCGTCTTTAAATGCTGAAATTTGCGAGTTTAAAAGCTCAAGCGTAGAAAAATCGGTCTTTAAATTTCCGTTTGCTTTAACGTCGCCAGAAATTTTGCGCCCAAGCAGGCTCTCGAGCTTCGCTAGATCCGGTAAATTTAGATTAAAATCGGAATTTAAAGTTTTGCTTTTCAGATCAAATTCCGATTTTTCGGCGCTGATCTTGCCCAGCGTCGAATCGATCTTGCTTGCTGCTCGCAGGACGTCATTTTGCGCCGTGATGTCCGAGTTTAGCATGATCTGCACGCCCTTTGGGATGGAGATATTCATATCTTTAAACACAGATTCGTTTAGGATCAAATTTGAACTTTTGATGCTCGCGTTGCCCTCTGCGCCGCCGCTGCTAGCCTTGATATCCGAGAGCACGTCGATATTTCCTTTTGCGTAGATCGGCAGCGAAGCCACGGCAAGGGCTTTTTCGACGTTTAGAGCTTTAGCGTCGATTTGCAGATCAAGCGGCTTAAGGTCTTTTAAATTTGCTAAAAATTTTACGTTGCTATCAAAAATCCGCCCGCTACCGTTGATGCCGAATTTGCCAAGATCGCCCAAAATTTGCCCCTTAAGGCTCAGCCCTTCGTCAATCTTTATGCCGAGCTTGGCTAGATCGTGCGCGTTTGCGTCGTAGCTAAGATCGAAAGAGCGCGCAAAAAGCGAGTATTTGCCCTTTACGTTTACGTTTGCAGCGTCATTTACGTTGGCGCTGATGTCCAGATCGCCGAAATTTAGATCGAATTTCTCAAGCTTCACGTCAAGGCCGCTTTTTTCTTTGATCAAATTTTCTATGTAAGGCTTGGTAAGATTGTTGCCAAAATCGCTGAAAAATAGGCAGCCCGCGCCTACGATAAGCAGGATTAAAATTCCTGCGATTATGCCGAAAATTTTCATTTCGTCCCCTTAAAATTTAAAATTTGAGGGTATTATAGCCCTTAAAATTTAACGTTTGAAATCTCAATACTTGAGTTTAAATCACTAAAGTTTTATAAAAATTTTTCATAAACTATTGACAAGATTTTAAATTTTGCATATAATCTTAGCACTCAAGCACATTGAGTGCCAATTTTAGAAATCACAAATCAAAGAAAGGACTGAAATGAAATTTCAACCACTTGGCAAGCGCGTTCTAATTGAGCGCGAGGAGGAGACCAAAAAGACCGCTTCGGGCATCATCATCCCCGACAATGCTTCAAAAGAGAAGCCTTCGACCGGCAAAATCGTAGCCGTCGGCAGCGAATGTGAAGGCGTCAAAAATGGCGATACCGTAGCGTTTGCAAAATACGCAGGCAGCGAGATCAGCTTAGATGATAAGAAATACCTTATCTTAAATTTAGAAGATGTTTTGGGCATAATTAAATAAAAAGGATTGAAAATGGCAAAAGAGATTATTTTTTCAGACGACGCAAGAAACAAGCTTTACGCGGGCGTTAGGAAGCTAAACGACGCTGTAAAAGTTACGATGGGACCTCGTGGTCGCAATGTCTTAATCCAAAAAAGCTTCGGCGCTCCGGCGATCACAAAAGACGGCGTTAGCGTGGCTAAAGAGATCGAGCTAAAAGATACGCTCGAGAATATGGGTGCTTCTTTGGTGCGCGAAGTAGCGAGTAAAACCAACGATCAAGCAGGCGACGGCACTACGACTGCGACCGTGCTAGCTCACGCGATCTTTAAAGAGGGCCTACGCAACGTAACTGCGGGCGCAAATCCGATCGAAGTTAAGCGTGGTATGGATAAATTTAGCGCTGCGGTTATTGAGGAGCTAAAAAAATCCTCTAAAAAAGTAAGCGGCAAAAAAGAGATCGCTCAGGTTGCTACGATCTCTGCTAATAACGACAGCGCGGTGGGCGATCTGATCGCAGACGCTATGGAAAGAGTCGGTAAAGACGGTGTTATCACTGTCGAAGAGGCGAAATCGATCAACGATGAGTTAAACGTAGTCGAGGGAATGCAGTTTGATCGCGGCTATCTAAGCCCATATTTCATTACAAATGCCGAGAAAATGCTAGTCGAGCTAGCTTCTCCACTAGTGCTTCTATTTGACAAAAAAATTACAAATTTAAAAGATCTACTTCCGGTTTTGGAGCAGGTTCAAAAAAGCGGCAAACCGCTTCTAATCATCGCCGAGGATATCGAGGGCGAGGCGCTTGCAACTTTAGTCGTAAATAAGCTTCGCGGCGTGTTAAATATCTCCGCGGTCAAAGCCCCAGGATTTGGCGATCGCAGAAAGGCGATGCTTGAAGATATCGCGATTTTAACAGGCGGTACCGTCATCAGCGAGGAGCTTGGCAGAACGCTAGAAAGTGCTTCTATGGCCGATCTTGGACAAGCCGAGCGCATCGTGATCGACAAAGATAACACCACTATCGTAGGCGGCGCGGGTAAGAAAAAAGATATCGATGCGCGCGTTTCGCAGATCAAAGCTCAGATCGCAGAGACTACGAGCGATTACGACAAAGAGAAGCTTCAAGAGCGCATGGCTAAGCTTAGCGGCGGCGTTGCGGTCATCAAGGTGGGCGCTGCGACCGAAACCGAGATGAAAGAGAAAAAAGACCGAGTGGACGACGCTCTAAACGCAACCAAAGCAGCCGTAGACGAGGGTATCGTAATCGGCGGCGGCGCTGCGCTAATCAGAGCTGGACTTAGCGTAAAACTAGCTCTAAGCGGCGACGAGCTTATTGGCGCGGACATCGTTAAGCGCGCGCTTTTCGCTCCGCTTCGCCAGATCGCCGAAAATGCGGGATTTGACGCGGGCGTCGTAGCTAATAAGGTCGAGCAAGGCTCAGATAAAAAATTCGGCTTCAACGCCGCAAACGGTGAGTATGTCAATATGTTTGACGCAGGTATCATCGATCCTGTGAAGGTCGAGCGTATCGCGCTTCAAAATGCGGTCTCCGTCGCAAGCCTGCTTCTAACGACCGAAGCGACCGTCAGCGAGATTAAAGAGGAGAAACCTGCAATGCCTCCAATGCCTGATATGGGCGGAATGGGTGGCATGGGCGGAATGATGTAGCCCCATAGGAGCGTCATTCGGCGCTCCTATGCCATTACAACGGCGCTGCAAGATTTTGCAGCGCTTATGTGCGACGATGCTTTAGCTATGCGCCGTAGAATGAGATGTGCCGCGTTTTGGATATGTCTAAGGCGCGGCGATTTATTATGAATTAGCGATTAAGCGGTGTGATTTTTAGTCACTGCATGATCTTATAAATTTCGTATCTCACCTCAAATTTACGGTTTTGCCGCATTATCCTTTAAATTTAAAAGCTTTATCTGAGCTTGCTTTTACCTTAAATTCTGACCTATTGCCCAAAATCTAAGCGCAGAATTCTAAAACTTTAAAATTTTCAGCTATCCCATCTAAACGCTTACAAGATAAAATTTTTTCGTGGCGTCATATTTTTAGTGTGATAAAATTCTATTGCCAAACAGAATCCTAGCTGCGGAATTTTTAAAGCTTAGCCTTTTGTTTGGCGATACGGCTTGGAATTAGAGCTGAAATTTCATAGCCTCACTTATTAAATTTAACGCGGCTTAATCTAAGCTTTGCTAAATTTCGCCTAAAATCCATGGAAAGGAAAACGATGAAAAATTTAGCTCGTATCTTTTTAATCGCGTTCATTTTGACGAGCTTTTCTGGCGCTTTTGCCGCGCAGCAAAGCCACAAATCTACCGCCGCGCAGCAAAACCATAAATATAAAATTTTATCTCAAAATCTGCGAGCCAAAGATCATCCGAGTAAAAATACCTCGGCAAAATTCTCTGCCGAGCCGCATGCTAAAAAACCTGCAAATGCTAAAAGCCTTTCAAATTCCAAGTTCACAAAAAATATGCGTGCATCTGGGAATTCAGCTAAAAATTCCACGCGAAAAAGTACGAAAAATTTTACTAAAAATCCCGGGCAAAATTCCGCATCACATTCTGCGAGAAATAAAGCACCTAGGCGCCCGGCTAATCAATCAAGCAGTCAGAATGGAGCTAGCAAGAGTCTAGTCGCGACACTGATGCGTTTGCCAAAAACCCGTATCTATGAGGATGAGGCGCCAAGCGCCCGTGATACTGCGCAAACTTACAGAGGCGCAGATATGCGGAGAAATGCAAGCGCGCAAACTTACGGAGGCGCGGATGAGCAGACCGGCAAAATCGTAGACGCACAAGCTCGCAAATTAACGACGGCTCGAATTGCACAGCCGCAAGCTCTCCGCGTCTATAGTGCAACTCGTTCTAGCGCTATGGGGCATGCAGCTGCATCTCATTCGAGCGCTACGAAATATATGGCTCGTCAAAATGCCCGCGCGCCCTATCTTCCCACATCTGCTCGCTCTAGCCGTGCGATAGGGCACCCTAGCGGTAGCGCGCTTGGTAAGATGTCGTCGCCAAAGCGGGGTAATGCGCTAGGGCAAGGTGCCGCGATGCGTTATGATGAGCGTTGGGCGAAGCCCGCTCCACAGCCTTACGAGCCTGCGCCTGAGACCGAGAAAAAGCGCGGGCTGATATTTTCGTCGCAGTGGGGCCCCGCCGCGCCGAAAAGCAAGTGGCAGCAGCACGAAGCCCCGACGGATGACGCTTCGTCGCGCAATGAGTCGGTGATGGATATGCTGCAGGACAAGATGAGCAGGGTCAAGGTGAATATGGAGTTGGTGCGCTAGCCTAGGCGGCGCGCCAGCGCAATTTACATGCGTAGGCGGTTTAAATTTTACTGCCTCTATAAGATCGCGATACTGGCGCTTGCATTGCAAAACACGAACGCTGATGTTTTTTTTGGCTTTGCTGCCGTGCGAAACAATGCTCTCTACTGCTGCAATTAAAGATAAAATTTTCATATTTCATCTACGGGCTTTGAAATTTTACGGCTGCATGCCGTGCTGCTAGGATAAACCAGACTGCACTCTTTTTGCGCGAGTGAGCGCTACGACGATACTGCGGTTACAATTTCGCCGAAATTTCAAGAGCTTAATTTTATAATTTTATGTCGCAGGGCTTCGCCCGTCTCGCCTGCTAAATTCGCGGAATTTTGCTTAGCTGCGTGGTTTATTAAATTTCGCTTGCCATCAAATTTTGTAAAGTTTCGCTTGCTGCTGGAATTTTTAGAATTTTATTAGATGGCGAAATTTTATAGAACTCTATTTGTTCAAATTTCACGGCGAAATAAAATTTTTTGCAAGTGCGAAAGTAAAATTTAGCGGGTGAAATTCTACGGCGGGTGGCAAGTGCGAATTATTAAATTTTAACCCCATTTTGAATAAAATAGCGCAAAAAATTCTAAAGGCTTAAATTTGAAAAATCGCTATCCGACCCGCCAAATCTCCGTCGGCTCCGTCAAAATCGGCGGCGGTGCGCCCATCTCCGTGCAGTCGATGAGCTTTTCTAAGACTAAGGACGTGGAGGGCACGCTAGAGCAGATTAGCCGCCTGTATTTCGCGGGCTGCGACATCGTGCGCTGCGCCGTGCTCGATAAGCAGGATGCTGACGCGCTTGCACGCATCAAAAAAAGCTCGCCGCTTCCTATCGTAGCGGACATCCATTTTAATTTTCGCTTGGCGCTGCAGGTCGCGGAGTTTGTCGACGGAGTCCGCATAAATCCAGGCAATATCGGCGGCAAGGAGCGTATCAAAGAGGTCGTGCGCGCGTGCAAAGCTCGCAGCCTGCCTATCCGCATCGGCGTAAATTTGGGCTCACTCGAGGAGCAGTTTGAGCAAAAATACGGCCGCAGCGTGGAGGCGATGGTGCAAAGCGCGCTGTATAACGCCGCGCTGCTGCAGGATGAGGACTTTAGCGACATCGCGATCTCGCTTAAGACTTCGGATGCGCCGAGTACGGTGGCTGCGTATCGCGCGCTGCGCCCGCTATGCGAGTATCCTTTTCATCTGGGCGTGACCGAGGCAGGGACGAAATTTCACGCGAGCATCAAGAGCGCAATCGCGCTGGGTACGCTTCTGATGGAGGGGATCGGCGATACGATGCGCGTGAGCATCACGGGCGAGCTTGAGGAGGAGATCCGCGTCGCGCGCGCGATCCTGCAGGACGCGGGCGTGCAAAAAAGCGGCGTCAATATCATCTCGTGCCCTACCTGCGGGCGTTTGCAAAGCGACCTGCTAAGCGCGATCAAAATCGTCGAAGAAAAAACCGCGCACATCAAAACGCCGCTAAATATCAGCGTCATGGGCTGCGTCGTAAATGCGATCGGCGAAGCGAAGGGCGCGGACGTGGCGATCGCGTTCGGCAACGGGCGCGGCATCGTGATGCGCCACGGCGAAGTGGTCGCCAAACTCGAGGAGAGCAAGCTCGTGGAGCGGTTTTTGCAAGAGGTTGAGGACGAGGTGCGGGCTCGCGAAGGGGCGTGAGAGCTGCGGCGCCTAGCGGCTTAAATCTCGCTATTATTCGTGGCTTGGATGGCTCGGTTTCGCGGTTTGGTATTTCGGCGCGCTTGGGCTAGTTGTAGTTTGCTCGGCGTTTTAAGGCGCGCTTGGGCTCATCGCGGTTTGCTAGGCTCATAGGTACAGCGCGTCTTGGCGTGAAATTTTAAAATTTCGTCTTTAAAGCGGTGCTTTTAAATTTGAGCCTTTGGAATAAGGCTTGAAATTTTGGGCTTGAAATTTTAGTACTGAAATTTCGTGTGAAATTTTTGAGTTTAAAATTTTGGCTTTGAAATTTGGGCTAAAATTTCGGCTCCAAAATTTTACCTTGAAATTTCATTTTAAAATTTCAAATTCGCGATTTGAAGTGAAATTTCATAGCACAGAATTTACCGCGCGAAATTTTAAGCGGTAGAATTCCGTGCCGCAAAGCGGAATCTTGACGGATGAAATTCTGATACGCCGCGAAATTTCATCCGGCTGGATTTCGTCCTGCACCTAAAATTTAAGGCGAGCGAAATTCTAAGAGTCAAAATTTCAAAGGGCGAAATTTAAAACTGATGGGATTTTAAAGGCGAAAATTCTGAGGATGAAATTTTAGATAAAAATTTAAAGCGGCCCAAATTATAAAATTTTGCCCGATAGAATTTTGCCAAGAGGCGAGATTTCAATTCTATAAAATTTAAAATTATCGCGCCGCAGAGATTTGCGGAAGCGAGCCTGAAATTTTATAGAATTTAAATGCGAAACGAGGGGAAGCGATGACAACGAAGCAAAATGTGCCTGCAAATTTATACGATCTGGATATGGAGCGTGCGATTTTAAGCTCGCTTTTGCAAAACGAGGACGCTTACGGCGAGCTGAGCGAGATAATCTCGGTCGGCGATTTTTTCTACAAGCCGCACGCCGACATCTACGAGGCGATCGTCAAGTGCTCCTCGCACAACGAGCCGATCGCGCCGAGTTTCGTTAAAAAATGGCTAGCCGAGCGCTACGATGATGGCGCGTTTACCGAGGTCGTAGCCACCAGCGGCGTAGTCGATGCTCCAAAATACGCGCTCGAACTGCGCGAAAAATCGATCAAGCGCTCGCTAATCAAGGTCGCGTACGAGATCCCTTCGATGGTAAACGAGGCCGTGCGCAGCAAAGACACCGCCGATAAAATCAGCTCTAAAATTTACGAGCTCATCGACGAGGAGCGTCACGGCGGCATCAAAAAATCGCACGAGATCATCGCTGACGTGGTAGAGGAGCTGAAACGCCAAAAGGCGCTCGCAGGCTCGGAGCTCGTGGGGCTAGATACGGGCTTTCGCTTCCTAAACGACTGCACGAAGGGGCTGAAGCCCGGCGAGCTCATCATCATCGCCGCCCGCCCCGGTATGGGAAAGACCGCATTTGCGCTAAATTTGATGATGAAAACGTTGCAAAGCGGCAAAGGCGTCGTATTTTTTTCGCTCGAGATGCCCTCCGTGCAGCTGATGTATCGCATACTAAGCGCGCTTAGCTCGATCCCGCTAAGCGACATAATGAGCGCCAAACTAAGCGACGACGACTGGACGCGCTTCAACGACGCTTGCGATGCGGTGCTGAATATGCCGCTTTTCGTCTATGACAGCGGCTACGTGAACATACACCAAGTCCGCACCCAGCTGCGTAAGCTCAAAGCCGCGGATACCAATATTGAGCTTTGCGTGATCGATTACATCGGACTTATGACGAGCACGAGCAACTACTCTGAGCGCCACCTGCAAATCGCCGAAATTTCACGCGGGCTCAAGCTCTTAGCGCGTGAGCTAAATATCCCGATCATCGCGCTGTCGCAGCTAAACCGCTCACTTGAGGCGCGCTCGAACAAACGCCCGATGCTAAGCGATCTGCGCGAAAGCGGCGCGATCGAGCAGGACGCCGACATCATACTTTTCGTCTATCGCGACGAGGTTTATAAAGAGCAGATGGAGCGCGAGCGCATTTCGCGGCTGGAGGCCGAGGGCAAGGACGCGGGCGAGCCCGTATTTAGGCGCAACGACTATCAGGAGAAAGCCGAAATCATCGTCGGCAAAAACCGCTCGGGCGAGGCGGGCAGGACGATCGAGGTGGGCTTTCAGGGCAGATTTACCCGCTTCGTCGATACGAGCTTCGGCGGCGAGCCCAGCGAGAGCGCGATCTTTAACGAAAACGACAATCTCGATTACGTCTCGCAGCTGCAAGATCAGGGCTTCGAGGACGCCGCTGCGGCGCGTCTCGATACGGCGCAGAATTTGCAGCAGAATTTAACGCAGAATTTTAATGAAGTTCAAAATTTTAACGAAGCGCAAAATAGCGGTGTAAATTTAAATACAAGCTCCGCTAGTGCTCGAAATCCCAGCGTAAATATCGATTTTGATGAGATGCCTAGCTTCGGTCAAGGCGGTGAGCAGGACAGCGAGGATATAGACGGCGAGTCTAAATTTAGCGCAGAACAGGGCTTGGCAGAGGTGCAGCGCGCGGCACAGGACGCACCGCAAAAGCAAGAATTTGAGGGGAAAAATTTAGATGATGCAAGAGCTGGCGGCGTCGCGCCCGAAACAGAGGGCGTGCGCGGAAATTCGGCCGAGCAAAACGTAAAGAGTGCGGAAGGCTCAAAAGACGCGCGGCGGGGTGCAAAAGGCGCGCGGCAAGGTGCAGAAGGCACATCGCAAGGCGCAGAGAAGGTAGCGGGTGCGTCGCGAGGAGCGGAGAGTACGCAGCAAGAGGATATTACGTATTTTGAAAGAGGCGAGGGCGATGAGCCGCCTTTTGAGCCGCAAGAGGACGAGGCGAAATTTAAACCCGCGCCGCCTCTAAATATCGAAGAGATGGGCATTCCAAAGATCAATGAGGCAAACAGGCTCGATGACGACGACGCGCCGCTGGATCTGTGAAATAGCGCTTAAGCTAGCGCTGATCGTTAGCGTTTTTTGCTTCGCGCTTTACGCGCAGGATTTGGACGATGCGGGCTTTTGCGCGCTGGCGGCGTTTTGGGTTTACGCGCTATTTCGGGTACTATTTAGCTTTTTTTACGAGGCGAAGCAGCGCGCCAATGCGGCGCTATTTCGCAGCGGCGGGACTTTGATTAAAATTTTTAGAGGCAGGCTGATAAGTGGGGTTTTTGCTTGCGCGAGCGCGATCCTCTTAAGTGCTACTTTGGCGCTAGGTCTAGCGGATCTGCGCGGCGCGGAGCTTTTCGTGACGCTAGCTGCACTGCCAGCAGGGCTTACTCTGATGCGTCTAGCGGTGCTTAAGCTCAGCCTAAAAGAGATTAAAAACCCTAGAATTTTATCGCTGAAGCTTAGCATTTTGCTGCTCGCCGTACTTGCCGTAGCGGTAAATTTTGCTATAAATTTAGCCTATTTGCGGCTTGCAGACGCTGCGGATCCAGCCGCGCACTCTTTAAATTCCGCGATAAATTTTACTCCGCCCGTCCGTAACGCCGCATTCGCTGAAGACTCCGCAAGGAATGACGCTTCCGCACCCGTCGGAAATTTAGCAACAGATAATGCCTCTAAATCCGCTAAAAATTCCGCGGCGAATAACGTCGCCATAGTTATCGGAAATTCCGAGACGGATAATGCCGTCAAGTACGTGCCGGACGCCGCTAAAAAACCTACCGCTTCGGCCGTAAATTTTAAAGCGGGCTCCGTCAGAGCGGTGCATGCCTCGGCTGAAAATTCAAAGGCAAATACCGCCGCTGCGCCGCAAATCAACGCTAAAAATTCTACGACTAGCCCCGTCGCAGCACAAAATTTAGCACAAAATCCCGCCGCAACGAGTATGGTTGCCGACAGTTTCGCTGGAAAATCTGCGACCAGCCCCGCATCGGTAGCCGAAATTTTTGAAATTTTAAAATCTACCGCGCCGCAAGCGCACTTCAGATCCGCCCTGCTAAATGAAATTTATGCTTTGAAATTTTACAAAAACGCGCTGTTTGAGCTGGCACTGTCGCAGAGCCCTAGCGCGCTAAAAATCGCTCTTTTGTTTCTGATCTGCGCGGGAGATTTCCTCTTTTACTGCGCGATCTTGCATCTTTGCGCCTTCGTGCTTTTTATGCCGCGAGCCACGTCCGCGCCCAAAATAGGGCGCTTTAGCGGCACGATCTTTGCGCTTGCTTATGTCACGCTGTGTTTGATCTGCGCCGCGCAGACGCGCGCGGCACGCGGCGGCTCGGAGAGTGTGCATCCTAAAAGCGTGGTCGAGACGAGCGTGCAGATCGTGCTGCAAAGCGGCGAGCGGCTGATTTTAAGCGCGCGCGAGGCGGATGCGTTAAGAGGCGAGCTAAACGCCACGCGCTTTGCCGCGGAAGCAAACGCTGCGTCCGCGCTGAATAGCTACATCGACGCCGTTTACGACGAGGGCGCGAGGCTTAGCGCGCGGAAAATGGCGGATTTCAATTACTCGTTTCTGAGCGATTATCTGGTGCTGTGGCACGGCGTGTGGGATGATGATGCGGGGGCGTATCTGAATGAGAAATTTGCGCTCTTTGTAAGCGAAAGCTTCCCGAAAGATTTTGGCGAAAATATCGCTAAAATCGCTGCGGCAAACGTCAAAAATTATGAGAACTCGCTAAATTTTACGCTCAAAAAATACGGCGCGAAAATCGATCTTAACGTCACGCAGAGCTTCAGCCTAAAAAGCAAGGCGTATCGCGCGAGCGGGACGGGGCTGGGGGCGCTGGGCGGCGTGCTGGGCGCAAAGCTGATAAGCAAGAGCCTCGCTAAAACTGCGGCCAAGACGGGCGCGAAAACCCTTACCAAGGCGGGCGCCAGCGCGACTAGCGGTAGTGCGGGGCTCGTGTGCGGCCCGGGCGCGGTAGTGTGCGTGCCTGCGTTTGCCGTAGCTACGTGGTTTGGGCTGGATTTTGCGTTTGCCAAGGGCGACGAGGCGCTCAATCGAGAGGAGTTTGAAGCTGCGATCGTGCGCGATATGATGGCGGCGAAAGAGGAGCTAAAGCGCGCGCTGGCGGAGGATTTCAACGCGACGATAGATGAAATTTCGAGTGAAATTTTAAATTTAGACGGGAGGTAGGCGACGGATTATGCCCACGCGACTTAGACCCGTTGCGAGCGAAATTTTACGGCGGATTATGGAGCTTTCGTGCCGTGGTGGGTGGCGAAATTTTAAAATTTCATCTAAGTGCAGGCGGGTGGGATTACGGCGCACTTATTGCGCTACCGCGCCTCTTAAATTTTTAAGAAGCAGCTAAAAATTTTTAAATATAATCGCCGCTTAAAACAAGGAGTGCTAATGAAAAAATTCTATCTTAAAATTTGGGTAATTGCATTTATAACGGCATTTGCGGCGATTCCTGCTGCGGCACAACCGCCTTTGGTAAGCTTAATAGAATTAGAGAATTTTAAAAATGAAGAGCAAAGGACGCTTTTGAAATCCTGTGATTACGGCGAAGGTAAATATAGCTCATGCAATAAACTCGTTGAAATTTTATCTAAATAGTGCGACGACGATAGGCGTTATTTAAGTTGCGAATTAAATGCGCTTCTTTTATTGACATTAAATAGAGACGAAGAAGCTATAAATTATCTTGTTAAAAGTTGCGATGCAAATTTAATGACGAGTTGTTTATGCCTTAATTGGGAAGATCTGTATTTCACCGGAAATACGGATAGGGTTTTAAAGAGCTTTAAAAAAATATGTAGTATGGATTCGGAATCTGCACATGAGTATTGCGGATTTTACGATGAACTTAAAATTTGTGTGGAAGACAAAGAGTGCAATCCAAGAGGAAAAATGAAAGAAATTTATAATAAACTATACGGGGAGTTGAAATGACAAGGCTGGGCTTTATATTTTATTCTATGATATTTTTAGTTTCTGTCGCAATGGCTGGCAAGCCTACGGCTGAAGAGGAAAATCTTTATAATGAATGCGATAAAGGAAACGGCAAATATAGCTCGTGCACTAAGCTAATAAAAATTTTATCCGAAAAATGTGATAGCGGAGATATGATTGGATGTGCCGATGTGGGTTATATTATGGGCTTTGAACTGGGTATGCGTGAAGCCTCGGTCGCACCATTAGATAAATCTTGCAAGGCAGGCATAGCCGAGTCCTGCTACAATCTGGGAATATTTGACATTATGAGAAGAGGTAATATTGAAAGGGCTTTTAGTAGCTATGTTATAGCTTGCGAAAGATTTACCGATGAGAAAAAACTACTTAAGTTAAAATCTTGCGAACTAAGAGAAGCTCTAGACGGCTGTTTGCGCGACAGTAAAGATCGTGATCCTGTAAAATGTGCTAGAAAGGCATACGGGAAAATTTATCAAGAATACCATGAAAATGAAAATTCAATTAAGGAGTAAAAGATGGCAAATCCAAAGAAAGGCAAAGAGCGACAATGAAAAAATTCTATCTTAAAATTTGGGCACTAGTGTTTATAGTGGCATTTGCAGCGATTCCTGCTGCGGCACAATCGCATTTGACAAGCTTGATAAAGTTGGAGGATTTTAATAACGAAGAGCAAAGGATGCTTTTTAAATCCTGCGATTATGGCGATGGAAAATACGGTTCGTGCAATAAACTCGTTGAAATTTTATCTAAAGAGTGTGAGAACGGCGATATGCGCTCATGTACTATACAGAGTGATTTTTTACAATCTTTGTTTAGAGAAGAGGAAGCTATGAAATATCTTATTAAGCTGTGCGATGCTGACCTTATCGAATATTGCATGGGGCTAGGTTGGGAAGATATAGAATTTAACGGCAATATACAAAGAGCAATTAGGAGTTTTGAAAAAGTATGCGATAGCAAGCTGAAGAATAGTGAGCTTTTTTGTAGAATGAATGAGGAATTAAAGGGCTGCCTAGAAGATAAAGAATGCAATCCAATAATAAAGGGCAAGGCTCTTTTAAAAAGAACTGTAGAGGAGCTGAAATGAGAAGTATTAGCGTTTTATTCTTATTGATTATGATATTGTCGTATCCATTATCAGCCAAATCTACGGCAGAGGAACAAAATCTTTATAATGAATGCAATAAAGGAAACGGCAAATATAGCTCATGCACTAAGCTAATAGAAATTTTATCTAAAAAATGCGATAGCGGTAATATGGAAAAATGCGATGATTTGGGCTATGTCATGGGTTTAGAGCTCGGTATGCGTGAAGCGGCTTTTGTGCCCTTGGAAAAATCTTGTAAAGCGGGTATCGCAGCCTCTTGTTTTAATCTAGGAATTCATGATATTGCGATAAGAGGCAATGTCAAAAGAGCGGCACATAACTACGCTATAGCTTGCGAAAAATATTCAGAGCATCCAGAAAAAGAAAAAATATTTAAACTAAAATCTTGCGCGCTAAAGACGGCTTTAGAAAACTGCTTACGAGATGAGGAGGAACACGATCCCGTAAAGTGTGCGAAAAAAGCCTTTTGGGAAATAAGTGATAAATACGACGCAAATTCAACAAAGGAGTAAAAGATGGCAAATCCAAATAGGAGCAAAGAGCGATAATGAAAAAATTCTATCTTAAAATTTGGCTACTTGCGTTTATAGTGGCATTTGTATCGATCCCTGCTGCGGCACAACCTCCTTTAACAGGTTTAATAAAGTTAGAGGATTTTAATAACGAAGAGCAAAGGATGCTTTTTAAATCCTGCGATTACGGTGACGGAAAATATGGATCGTGCAATAAACTCGTTGAAATTTTATCTAAAGAGTGCGAGGATGATAATATGCGCTCATGTGCTACACAGAGTGAGCTTTTACTATCATTACGCCGAGTAGAGGAAGCTACGAAATATCTGATTAAGCTGTGTGATGCTGATAGTACATATCACTGTTTTATATTGGGTACGCTAATAAATATATATCTAAACGGTAATATGCAAGCAGCAATTAAAAGTCTTGAAAAAGTTTGTAATAGCGATCTTAAAGATAGAGATATAGTTTGCAAAAATATCGAGGAACTGAAAGCCTGCCTAAAAGACAAAGAGTGTAACCCTATAAAAAAAGGTAAAATTATTTTTGAAGGTGTCGAAAGGAAATTATATGGGGAAAATTAATTTTGCATTTTGTTCCATGATATTTTTAGCTTCTATCGTAATGGCTGGTAAGCCTACGGCTGAAGAGGAAAATCTTTATAACGAATGCGATAAAGGAAACGGCAAATATAGCTCGTGTACTAAACTAATAGAAATTTTATCTAAAAAATGTGATAGCGGAGATATGATCGGATGCTCGGATCTTGGTTATATATTAGGTCCTAAGCTTGGTATGCGTGAAGCTTCTATCACTCCTTATGAAAAATCTTGCAAGGCGGGTATCGCGGAGTCTTGTTTTGCTCTTGGAACACAAGACATAGGTTTAAGAGGCAACATTAAAAAGGCTGTTATAAATTACACTACGGCTTGTGAAAAATTTACCGATCAGAAAAAACTATTTAAACTAAGATCTTGCGCGTTAAAGGTAGCTTTAGAAAACTGCTTACGAGATGAGGAGGAACACGATCCCGTAAAGTGTGCGCTAGAAGCATTTAAAGAAATAACTGATAAATACAATGCAAATTCAATTAAGGAGTAAAAGATGGCAAATCCGAAGAGAGGCAAAGAGCGATAATAAAAGAATTCCAAAAGCTATGATAAAAAAATTCTATCTTAAAATTTCAATGCTTTCGTTTATAGCGGCATTCGCAGCGATGCCAGCAGCGGCAAGCATAATTAAAGCGCAGCCGCTAGCAAAGAGATAAAATTTACGTCGTTTTCTGATTTAAATTTATATTGTTTACGAGGGCTGAAATGAAAGCGCTATTTTTAACTCGCAATAAAACAAGCGTGCAGATGGGTACTAGGTATGAGCGAGAAGGAGGAGGAGCAAATTTTATATTTGAGGCGGTATTTAAAGCTGGGCTGCAAAGACGGCAATGCGCAAATGTGCAAGGATTTAGGAGAAACAGGGAATTAGGGTAGAATTTTAAATACTAAATTGCCCACTCGTAAGCTCACAAAATTCGGACTTTAAAATTTAATCTTAATTGGGCTATAATCTTAGAATTAATATTTAAAAAGGAGTTTTTATGCAAACACAAAATAATTTTATAAATCGCGAACTAAGCTGGCTACGCTTCAATACACGCGTGTTGGACCAATGCAAAAAGGATATCCCGCTAATTGAAAAATTAAAATTTCTAGCGATTTACAGCACTAATTTAGACGAGTTTTATATGATCCGCGTGGCGGGTCTGAAGCAGCTTTTTACCGCCGGCGTTATAACCAGCGGCGATGACGAGATGACGCCTCTTGAGCAGCTACGTGCAATCCGCTCCTATTTAAGAAACGAGCAAACCGAGCTTGAGCAGCAGTATTTCGGCATCCAAAAGGAGCTTTGCAAAAACGGGCTTTTTATCAAAAGCTATGACGAGCTGCAGCCCGAGCTCAAGCCTGCGGCGGACGAGTTTTTTTTCTCGCAGATAATGCCCGTCATCGTCCCGATCGCAGTCGATGCGACCCATCCTTTCCCGCATCTAAATAATCTCAGCTTCTCCCTTGCGGTCAAGCTCTGCGATGAGGGCGCGCCCGAGTCGGTACATTTTGGAATGATTAGAATTCCGCGCGTGATCCCGCGCTTCGTGCAGGTCGCGCAAAACACCTACGTGCCGATCGGCACTATCGTAAAGCGCCACGCGGAGGAAATTTTCCCCGGTTACAAGCTCATCAGCTCAGCAGCCTTCCGCGTTACGCGAAACGCCGACATCGTAATCGAAGAGGAGGAAGCGGACGATTTTATGATGATCTTAGAAGCAGGGCTTAAGCTGCGCCGTAAAGGGGCTTTCGTGCGGCTTCAGATCGAAAAAGACGCCGATGCCGAACTATTAGAATTTCTAAATTCCCATCTTAAAATTTTTTACAAAGATATATATGAATGCGCCGTGCCGCTCACGCTGGACGGGCTTTGGGAGATCGCTTCCAATAAGGATTTTTCCTTTCTAGCTAACCCGCAATATCTGCCAAAGACGCTGCCCCCCTTTAACGAAAACACCTCCGTTATGAGCGCTATGGAGAAAGAGGATATCTTGTTAATTCATCCTTACGAGAGCTTTGATCCTGTCCAAAAGCTCATTAAAGAAGCCGCAAAAGATCCGAAGGTCATCTCGATCCGTATGACGCTGTATCGCGTGGAAAAAAACTCCCCGATCGTCCAGAGCCTGATCGAGGCCGCAAGCGACGGCAAGCAGGTAACGGTGATGGTCGAGCTTAAGGCGAGGTTTGATGAGGAAAACAACCTGCACTGGGCAAAGGCGCTCGAAGACGCGGGCGCGCACGTCATCTACGGTATCACGGGCTTTAAAGTCCACGCCAAGGTTACGCAGATCATCAAAAAAGAGGACGGCAAGTTAAAATTTTATATCCACTTAGGCACGGGCAACTACAACGGCTCGAGCGCTAAAATTTACACCGACGTGAGCTTTTTTACCTGCGGCGACCGCTTCGATAAGGACACGACGAATTTCTTCCACATCCTCTCGGGCTACAACAAAAACCGCAAGCTAGACAACCTCTCTATGTCGCCGATGCAGATCAAAGAGCGGCTCCTAGCGATGATAAAAAACGAGGAAAAAAAGGGCTCTGCCGGTAGGATCATCGCTAAGATGAACGCTCTTGTCGACGGCGATATGATCAAGGCGCTGTATAAAGCAAGTGCGGCGGGCGTAAAGATCGATCTCATCGTGCGCGGCATCTGCTGCTTGCGCCCGGCCCTTAAGGGCGTTAGCGAAAATATCCGCGTGATCTCGATCGTCGGCAAATACCTGGAGCACGCTAGAATTTTTTACTTCGCGCACGCCCAGCCCAGCCTATACATCGCGAGCGCGGATTGGATGCCGCGAAATTTAGAGCGCAGACTGGAACTGATGAGCCCGATTTACAACGAAAATCTGCAAAACAAGCTCAAAGAAATTTTAAAGCTTCAGCTAAGCGACAACGAGCTTGCATTCGAGCTACAAAGCAGCGGCGAGTACCGAAAGATCGCGCCGAAAAAGGGCGAAGAGAGGATCGACGATCAGGAATTTTTAGAAGCTTATTTTAGTAAAATTTATAAAAATATCCGCAAGCATGACGAAAGCGGTACGGCGCTAACTAAGCTTTTAAAAGAGAGCTAGCACGGCCTTGGTTTGTGCTAGGGCTAGCCTCGCACTAAGCCCGCGCGCAAACTGAGCTTATAAAAAGATACAGATAAGCTCTAAAAAAACAGACTCGTGTAGTTATCTCGGGGATTTATACAAAAATGGATGGCATATTAAACAAGATAGATCCTTAGCAAAAGAATTTTACGCAAAAGCATGCGATTTAGCAGAGCAGATCGGCTGCGACGAATACAAGCAATTAAACGAAGCGGAACTCATCAATGATAAGCATGGCATCACACCGAGCGCGCCTTAATCCATGAAAGATTGCATGCTTTCGCGCAAACAAGGCTACGCAATCAGCGAGCTATCAAATTTTTAGAATTTTAAAATTCTAAATTTTTAAATTCTCTTAGGCGCAGCCTCCTAGAAATACTAATCTGCCATGATGTCAGCTATATACTACGCGTAGATAAAATTCCGCTCACTTATGATAAAATTTTGAAATTTCTCAAGTTAAAATTTTAAAATTTACTCACTGTCTCATCGCATGCATTTCATAAAAATACTTTTAAATTTAAAGTAAAAATTTGTAATTTTAAAAAATGTAAATTTAAGAGATAAAGGCGTAAGCCCGGGAATTCTTTAAATTTAATTAAATTTTATAACTATAAATGATAAATAAATTCTTTTTAATTTAAATTTAAAGAATTTTTCACTAATATACTGCTTTTTTTAATAACGCCTATGAGAAATAGTATTATAAAAGGATCAAAATGAGCTTATTTAGGTTTTCCATTGCAGCAGCGGGAGCGCTTTGCTTATGCGCGGCCACTTTAACTGCACAGGAAGATAGCGAAGGTGGCTCCCAAAATTTAGGGCAGATCAATGTTACGGGAAACGTAGAAAGCGACCCGCTTACCAAAAAAGTCGGCGAAACTAAAAAGAGCGCCAAGCAACTCGCCAAAGAGCAAGTTAGCGATAGTAGAGATATGGTTCGTCACGAAACCGGCGTTTCAGTTGTCGAAAGTGGAAGATTCGGTGCTAGTGGCTATTCGATCCGTGGAGTAGATGAAAACCGTGTAGATATAAGTATTGATGGACTTCGCCAAGCAGAAACGTTAAGCTCGCAAGGTTTTAAAGATCTATTTGAAGGATATGGAAACTTTAATAACACTAGAAACGGCGTTGAGGTTGAAAACGTAAGACAGGCACATATCACTAAAGGTGCAGATTCGGTAAAGAGAGGCTCGGGCGCGCTAGGTGGCTCAGTAGCGTTTGAGACAAAGGATGCGA
This sequence comes from uncultured Campylobacter sp., assembly GCA_963524395.1. Lineage (GTDB taxonomy): Bacteria > Campylobacterota > Campylobacteria > Campylobacterales > Campylobacteraceae > Campylobacter_B. Next base: position 81,379 of record CAURGM010000003.1, on the reverse strand, counting down.
GAGATTATTTAACCGAGAAAGATTGGTATTACGGATTTAAGCGCGGGTACCAAAGTGCGGATAGACAAAACTGGCAAAGCCACGCAGCTGCAGTTAGGTTTAAGTGGTTTGATCTTTTGGCTATTCACACCGATAGGGAAGGACATGAACTAAAAAACTGGGGATATAAAAAATATGATCCTACTGTTATAAGAAAAGTTAGAGAAAAACCTGATCCTTATAGAATTTACAAAAAAAGCACATTGGTAAAATTTGGCTTTCAGCCTACCGATACCGATAGATTTAGCATAGGATACGATAAATCCAATATAAAATCAGAGGGAATAGATTGGTCGAATCAATTTGCTCTTTATAAGACGCAGACTCCTGGGGGAGCCTTGACTAACGATATACGACACACCAACGATAGAAGCGAAAGAAAAAACTACTCATTTTCTTATGAAAATTTTGATGAAACGCCTTTATGGGATAGTTTAAAATTTAGCTATAACAAGCAACATATTAAGCTAAAAGCAAGAACGGATGAGTATTGCGAGGGCGATAACTGCGCGGGAAATTCAAATCCGTCCGGTCTTCATATAAACAAAGACGGAAAAATGGTAGATAAATATGGAGGGGAAGTAAAGACATGGCTAAAGTGGGGATTTATGCCTACGTTAGTAGATAGTCAGTTTGATTTTTCAGATCCGGATAATCCAAAAAACGAATCCCATATATTAGATATGAATGCATATAGCAGTTATAAACCTAATGATGATGCCTATGTCAATTGTGATGAATATGATTGCTCTAAAGGTATGACTCTTTTTGATACGAATAGCGGTACATATAAAACATATTCAATAAATAAAGTAACTACGCCTTATAGTAAAGGCAATTACGGCAAATTATCACCAGTTGGTTCGGATGAGATACTTTTACCTAGCCAAAACGGATACGTAGAAAACAACTGGAAGGATAGAGATTTAAATACCGATACTAAGCAGTTTAATCTTGATCTTACAAAAGACTTTCATATAAAAAGCACAGAACACTCTTTAAGTTATGGAGGGCTTTATAGTAAAAGCGATAAAAGTATGGTAAATAGGGCGGGTTATTCTCCTCAAAATAAACAATGGTGGGCTAAATATTTTGCAGGAGTTAGAAATACGAATACCGATTATCCAATATTGGGTACTTGGTATCCAGATAAATGCCAATCATATACCAATGCCTCTACCTATAATGACGCTTGCGGCCACGAAGATAATCTTTTTAGCTTCCTTATTCCGGTTGAGACCAAAACCGGAGCGCTTTATGTAGGAGATGACTTTCGTATAAACGATGTTTTGGCCTTTGATCTTAATTATAGATATGATAAGGTTAAACACAATCCATCTTATACTCCAGGCGTTACGCCAAAAATTCCAACTGATCTATTTATCGGAATGTTTGTTCCTTACACTCCGCTTCCTGGCACTCCATCTCAAAAAGAGATAAAAGCTCACAAAGACGCAAATGCAGAAGCCAACGCCGTATATTTAGCTTCTCAGAAGAGAAAATATTCGGCAAATTCATATTCTTTAGCTACAAGCATCGATCCACTTGATTTTTTCAGGCTTCAGCTTAAATACGCAAACGGATTTAGGGCGCCTACTTCGGACGAAATTTACTTCACTTTTCAGCATCCGGATTTTTCGATATATCCGAATTTGGATTTGAAAAAAGAAACGGCAAAGACTAAAGAGATTGCCTTTACGCTTCATAATTCGCCAAGCTTCGTTACATTGAATTTATTCCAAACGGATTATAGGAATTTTATAGATTTACAATATAAGGGGGAATTCCGGCTTCCTTACGGAAACGGCGGAAGTACAATGCCTACCTCTGTGTATCAAAACGTAAATCGTCCAAAAGCAAGAGTAAGAGGAATAGAGATAGATTCGAGACTAGCTTTGGATCAAATTTGGCAGCCATTGCGGGGTTTTAGTATTGGATATAAGCTAAGTATCCAAAAGGGTAGAATGGACATAGGTAATGGTAAAATAGATACTCCGATGAATGCGATCCAGCCTAGAACGGCGGTTTATAGCGTAAGCTACCAAAGCCCTGGAGATAAATTCGGCGCGGATCTATTTGTAACTGCAGTAGCTGCAAAAAAAGGAGACGACACCTATAATATGTATTGGTATGAGCAAGCGCGAAGCGGCAAAATCGTAAACGGCAAACCTGTAAGCAATAGCGAAGTGGAATGGAGAAGCGGCGGATATACCACGATAGACTTCGTAACATATGTAAAGCCGATCAAATATCTAACTCTTCGTGCAGGCGTATATAATATAACCGATCGCAAATATATCACTTGGGAAAGCGCCAGATCAATAAGGCCTTTTGGAACTAGCAATCTGATAGATCAAGAAACAGGGCTTGGCATCAACCGCTTTTACTCGCCGGGTAGGAACTATAAACTCACATGGGAGTTTCAGTTTTAAAAATTTAATCAAGTGTTTGACGTCTTATTAAAACAAAAGCCTTTGGAATCAAAATTTATAGATTTATTACTAAATTTAAAAAAGATGGTGATAGTAAATCATTTGGTATCATTTAGATTTTCAAATTTTATGTAACTAACGTGTAAATTTTAAAATTTTACGTAGCGCGGTAGCCCAAAGGCTTTTTTCTGTGATGACATCAGCTTTATAATTTTGCAATGACGTCCGCGATCTCTTTCAAAATCAAGATAGCGAATTTTAATTTTAACTGCGATCTATATGAAGCCTTTAGCTCGCGGAATTTCTCCGTTGCTAACGTATAAGGCTCCGATCCCCGTAGCACTATTTCGCGCAATGTAGTTTTAAAAAATTTTATTTAAATAATCCAGACTACTTAGCCGCCGAAAAACGAGTGATAAAAACCAAGCGCGGGCTCCAGTTAAAATTGCACGGAATTTAAAATATTATAAGATTTTGAAAATTTGTAGAATTAAAATTTAACGATAAATTTGACCGAACGGGTCGGTCAAATTTTGATTAAATTTTCGCGCCGAGTACGCAAAAATGTATTATTTATAAGCCTTAATCGCTTTGTCTAGGATTTTCTCGGCCTCCGCGGCGCTTGCGAAATCCTTTACTTTGACCCATTTATTTGGCTCTAAAAGCTTGTAGGTTTCGAAGAAATTTTTGATCTTATCCAGCGTCGCTTTAGGCAGATCGGAGACCCCTTTAATGCCCTCAAATCGCGAATCGATCTTACTAACCGGCACGGCAAGCAGCTTCTCGTCCATGCCGCTTTCGTCCTCCATCATCAAAACGCCGATTAGGCGGCACGGGATCACGCTACCGGCGGCAAGTGGGTATTCGTTTAGCACTAAAACATCCGCAGGATCGCCGTCGTCTGCCAAGGTATTGGGCACGAAGCCGTAGTTTGCGGGGTAAAACATCGCGCCGTATAGCACGCGATCTACGCAGAGCGCGCCGCTTGCTTTGTCGATCTCGTATTTGATGTTCGAGCCGTAAGGGATCTCGATTACCGCGTTGATTTTATCGGGGTTTGAGCCCACTTTTATCTTTGAAAGATCCATAGTTTTCCTTTATTTAGAATTTAAAATTTTGATATTTTTCACGTCTATCGTCGTTTTGGTAAAATCTTTATCGATCTCGCCGCTAATTCGCACGAGCGTATTTTCATCCACGCTCACGCCGCGCCAAACGTCATCGTCGATCTCAACCTCGATGCTATCGCCGTTTTGATCCACAAATCTATAATGCTCGTGTTTGAGTTGAGATTTTATCTTGCCGTCGATTACGACAGAAGAATCATCTCTTAATTTAAGCGCTTCTTTGACGCTTGACGGCTGATTTTGCGCCGCGGAGCCGCTTGGCACGAACCCGCCCGCGCCGAATGCAGCCGCACACAAAGCCATACTAAGTAAAAATTTTCTAATCATATCTATCCTTAAAATTTTAATCTCTGCGTCCGCAAACAGATCCAAAATTTCATTAAATTTAAAATCCGCTTGCATTTGACGCTCGCATTTAAAATTTACACAGCGGCTACTTAATTTTACGCCTAAAATTTAACTATCTCCATTAACGGCAAGCTATAAATTTAAAGGCGCACTCGCAAAAAAGGCGCATTAAATTTAAGCGCGATCTGCACCGCTTGCGGTACAAAAAAAGGAGCCGAAGGCGCTTAAAATTTAAGCCGCCATCCAAGCGCGCTAGCCCAGTTTTTCGATCTGCGCGGCGATTATAGCGTTTATGTCCGCTACGATCTCCTCGACCGTGCGCTCGCCGTTTACGCTGTAAAATACGCCCGCGTCGCCGTAAAATTTACGAATATCCTCGATCGGCTCTGAAAATACCGCCATGCGGTTTTTAAAGACCTCCTCGTTATCGTCCGCTCCGCGAGCGCGTCCTAAAACACGCTCCTTGGCGACCTCTTCGCTAACGCATACTTCGATTACTGCGCTAAGATTTACATCATCGTCTCCTCGCAGCACCTCGTCTAGCTTATTCATCTGCTCGACGCTCCTTGGATAGCCGTCGATGATGATGAAGTCTTTAGGCGAGCTTTTAATCGCACTAACGATAGCATTTACGACGATATCAAGCGGCACGAGATTGCCTTTAGAGATGAAGCCGTCTATCTGCCTGCCCAGAGCGCTACCGCTTGCTACCTCGGCGCGCAGCAGATCGCCCGTAGAATAGTGCTCGATGCTTTGATTCATCTGAGCGATCATACTCGCATCGGTCGTTTTGCCGCTGCCCGGAGCGCCGATGATTAGAAAAAGGCTTTTCATTTTTGCTCCTTCTTATGAAGCCTAAGACCTAGCTCGCGAAGCTGCTCGTCGGTCACGACGCTAGGAGCTTTGGTGAGCGGACACTGCGCGCGCTGCGTTTTAGGAAACGCGATAACCTCGCGGATACTGCTTGAGCCGGTAACCAGCATCATCAGCCTATCAAAGCCAATCGCGATACCTCCGTGCGGAGGCGCGCCGAAGCTTAGCGCATCGAGCAGGAAGCCAAATTTCTCCCTCTGCTCCGCAGGCTCGATCTTAAGCAGCCTAAAGACCTTCTCTTGAATGTCCGCTTTGTGAATCCTGATGCTGCCGCCGCCAAGCTCGATGCCGTTTAGCACGACGTCGTAGGCAATCGAGGTAATATCCTCCAAATCGGGCTCGTCGGGATTGTTCGGCATCGTAAAAGGATGGTGCATCGCGGAGTAGCTGCCGTCGTCGTTTTGCTCAAACATAGGGAAATTTACGACCCACAAAAACTCAAGCCTATTCTGATCTATGAGACCAAGCTCGTTTGCGAGGAAAATTCTAAATCTGCCCATATAATCAAGCACGATTTTCTTTTTGCCTGCGCCGAAAAATACGACGTCGCCGACCTTTAGCTCGCAGCGCTTGATAAGCTCATCAAGCTCGCTTTTTTCAAAGAATTTTACCAGCGGCCCCTTTAGCCCGTCCTCTTTTACTTGGATAAACGCAAGCCCTTGCGCGCCGAATTTTTTCACGTATTCCTCAAAACCTTGCATCTGGCGCTTGCTAAATTTCAGATCGCCGCCCTCGACTTTGAGCGCTTTTACGCGGTTAGCTTTGCGGTCTTTGGCTAAATTTGAAAAAATTTCGTTGCTCGATTTTTCAAAAATATCGGCTACGTCGATGAAAGGCATATCGTAGCGCAGATCGGGTTTGTCGCTGCCGTAAAGCTCCATCGCGTCTTTATACTCCATATGTCTAAAAGGAGTGACGATCTCGCGACCGCAGGATTTAAAAATATCCTTTAAAACCTCCTCGGCTACGCGCATTACGTCGTACTGGGTATTGAAGCTCATCTCGATATCGATCTGCGTAAATTCCGGCTGGCGGTCGGCGCGCAGGTCCTCATCGCGGAAGCAACGCGCGATCTGGAAGTATTTATCAAAGCCCGAGCACATCAAAAGCTGCTTGAAAAGCTGCGGACTTTGCGGAAGCGCGTAGAAGCTGCCCGGATAGACGCGGCTAGGCACCAGATAATCCCTAGCGCCCTCAGGCGTCGCGCGCGTTAAGATCGGCGTTTCGACCTCCACAAAGCCCAGCCTATCAAGAGCATTTCGCGCGGCGATCGCGGCCTTGGAACGCATCTTAAATTTATCGAAGCTTCCCTCAGCGCGCAGATCCAAAAAGCGGTATTTCAGCTTCGTTTCTTCATTGACGCTTTTATCGCCGATTACGAAAGGAAGCGGCTTGCTTGGATTTTCGATCTCTAAGCTTTCTACTACGACTTCGATGTCGCCGGTTTTTAAATTTGGATTTTCTAGCCCCTCGCCGCGAGCTCGGATCTTGCCGACGGCTTTTAGGACAAATTCGTTTCGCACGGTATTTGCTACCTCGTATGCCGAGTGGCTATCTTTGGGATCACAGACTAGCTGTAACAGCCCGCTTCGGTCGCGCAAATCTATAAAAATCACGCCGCCGTGGTCGCGGTAAGAATTTACCCAGCCGCACACGGTTACACTTTTGCCGATATCGTTTTTACTCAAATCGGCGCAATAATGACTTCGCAAATTTACTCCTTTAAAATTATTTGTAAAACACAAGTATAGTTAAATTTTGCTTTTACAAAGCTAATTTTTTATAAAATAAAACTATGGAAAACAAAATTCATAAAAACCTTAAATTCGCGGGGCTAATAGCCAAAAAATCAGAAGAGATTCGCCCAGTCGTGGAGCAAATTTGCGAAATTTTAAAAGCGCAAGGTATTGAGCTTTTGCTTGAAGAGGACGGAGCGGAATTTTTCGGCCTTAAGTCGCATACGCTTGCAGAAATTTTAAAAAAGACCAATTTTTTAATTAGCCTCGGCGGCGACGGCACGCTCATCGGGCTTGCGAGGCTACTAAGCGACAAAAACGCCTTTATTTTGGGTATCAACGCGGGCACTTTGGGCTTTTTAACGGACGTGCAGCCGAGCGAATTTGCAAAATTTTTGAAGGAATTTCTGCGCGGCGAATACGAGATCGAGCGCCCGTTTTTGCTTGAAGTGATACTGGAAAACGGCAGCGGCAAGATCGTCCGCAAGACCGCATTTAACGACGTCGTAATCACCCGCAGCCATATCTCTTCGATGGCGAAGATCGATGCGTTTTTAAATAGAAAATATTTCAACACCTACTACGGCGACGGCGTGATCGTAAGCTCCGCTGTAGGCTCGACCGCGTATAATATGAGCGCGAACGGATCTATCGTCTATCCGCTGTGCGACGTGTTTTGCGTCACGCCGATCTGCTCGCATAGCCTGACGCAGCGGCCTTTGATCCTGCCAAAAGAATATCTCGCGAGCTTCAAAAACGCCGGAAGCTCCGAAGTTAGCGTCGTCATCGACGGACAAGACGTTTTTGATATGGCGGAATTTCACAGCGTGAGCGTTAAAATTTCACACGCAAAGGCAAATTTAATAAAACGCAGAAGCTACGATTATTTCGACGTTTTAAAAGCCAAACTCAGATGGGGGCACGGCGGATGCTAGAAAGAATTTATATTAAAAATAATCTAGGTTTTTGCGAGAGCGAGCTTAGTTTTGGCCCGGGACTTAGCGTATTTACAGGTATCAGCGGCGCGGGTAAATCGGTATTAATAGGCGCGATTTTAGCGGTGTTCGGTCTTAACGAATGCGAGGCTGAGCTCATAGAAGCGGACGTAGAGCATAAATTTGATATGGGAAATTTCGGCTTGATAAACGATACGCCAAATATTTTTCGCGTCCTAAAAGAGCGTAGCTTGCGATATTTTATAAATTCTCAATCAGTCTCGAAAAAAAATCTAAGCACGATCGCCGGCGAATACGTGAAATTTTTAGGCGCGAAAAACGCCGGCGAAATGAGTAGCGATAGCTTGCTAAAATTACTTGATTTTATCGCCGCGAAAAAAGATGCGGCACACGCGCTAAGCCTATCGGAGCTTCAAAGCGCTTTTGCGGAATTTAGCCGCACAAAAAAGCAGCTGGATGAAATTTTGGATCAAGAGCGCAAGATCGAGGAGTTAAAGGAATTCGCTCGCTTCGAGATTGAAAAAATCGAGCGTGTATCGCCTAAGATCGGTGAATATGAGGAGCTTTTGCAGATCAAAAAAAAGCTTAGTAAAAAAGATAAGATCGAGGAACTTTGGGCTAAGGCGCAGGGTGTTTTTGAGCTAGAACGCAGCGTCATCGAAGCGCTAAGTCTTAGCGGGCTGGATAGCGCATTTTTTGAGGATGCAATGAACGAGCTGCGGCTAAAGCAAGAAAGCTTGAATTTAGACGAGCTCGAAAATATCGACATAGAGAAAATTTTAGATCGCATCGAAGCTCTTAGCGCGCTAAATAGGCGCTACGGAAGCGTAGAGGAGGCGCTAGCTACGCTTGAAGCGCGCAAGAAGGAGCTTGAGCATTACGAGCAGTTAAGCTTTGAAAAAACCAAGTTGCAAGCGGAATTTAAACGCCTTAGTGAAAGCACCGCTACCCTTGCCGAAAAAATCAGCGAGGCTCGCAAGGGCACTAAAAAACGGCTCGAGGATCTGATAAATTCCTATCTAAAGCAGCTTTATATGGACGGAGTGGAGCTTAGTTTTAAGCCTACGGCGCTTAGTGAGTGCGGCACAGACGAAATTTGCGTCAGCTTGTGCAAGACGGAATTTAAAAATTTAAGCTCAGGCGAAACGAACCGCCTACGCCTTGCTTTTATTGCCGCGAGCTTGGAGCTTACAAATAACGGCGAGGGAATTTTGATCTTAGACGAGATTGATTCAAATTTAAGCGGAAAAGAGGCGATGAGTATCGCTAACGTGCTGGTAAAAATTTCAAAATTTTATCAAATTTTTGCGATCTCGCACCAGCCGCAGCTTAGCTCAAAGGCCGCGTCACACTTTTTAGTAAGTAAAACGAACGGCAAATCTAGCGTGAGATTATTAAGCGAAAATGAGAAAATAACAGAGCTAGCTCGTATGATAAGCGGCGAGACTATTACTGCAGAAGCCCTGGAATTCGCTAAAAAACTAAGGCAAAGCTGAAGGAATTTTAAGCTTAAGTTTAAATCTGAAATTTTTCGCTACAATACCGCGTTTAATTTAAATTTAAGTGTGATTTTGCAAAACGACGTAAAATCCGCTTCGAAAAATTTTATCAAGTGAGTTTTATGATTATAGATACACATTGCCATTTAGACGATGCTAGTTTCGACGCCGATTTGGACGCGGTGATTGAGCGCGCCACGATTGCAGGCGTGCGTAGCATCATCATTCCTGGTGCCGATGTAGCAGACCTAGATAAGGCATGTAAAATTTCGCACGCGCGGAATAATGTGTATTTTGCCGTAGGGGTGCATCCATACGAGATAGATTCTTTCGATATGGAGGTGCTGAAGCGGTATGCTGACGATCCCAAATGCGTGGGCGTTGGCGAATGCGGTCTTGATTACTTCAGACTTAAGCAGCAAGAGAGCAAGGAAACCAAAGCCTTAGAAATCTCCCGCCAAAAAGACGCCTTCATCTCACAAATCGATCTAGCAACACAACTTCAAAAACCACTTATAGTCCATATCCGAGAAGCAAACGAAGATAGCTTTGGAATTCTAAAAGATCGTGCCAGCGATTTATGCGGCGGTGTTTTGCACTGCTTCAATGCCAGCAAGCTTTTGCTAGGTCTTAGCGAATACGGATTTTACTTCGGTATCGGCGGAGTTTTGACATTCAAAAATGCAAAAAACTTAGCTGAGATCTTACCGCAAATTCCGCAAGAGCGCCTTTTAATCGAGACGGATGCACCCTATCTAACCCCACATCCGCATCGCGGCGAGCGCAATGAGCCTGCATTTACGAGACTCGTGGTAGAAAAAGTCGCGGAAATTTTAAACCTAAGCGTAGAAGAGGTTGAAGCAATAACGACTCAAAACGCCTGTAGGCTTTTTGGCGATAAAATCAAAGGAGAGATATGAAAGCCATAAAATTTATACTGCTAGCCCTACTTTTAGTGGGCGAAGCGTTTGCGAGCCAGCCCGGTCTGATGCGCGCAAATCACGACTATATTTTAAATCAATTCGGCATCGAAAATAACGAATCGAGCAAAAACGTAGTTGCGGGCATATTCCGTGCGATCAATGCAAGCGATCGCAAGCAGTTTAAGCATATCGTGACTTCGCAGTCGCACAATGCCTACTTAGTCAAATCCGAGGTCGATAACATCGAAGCTCCGGAGTTCTTATTGTATTTGGCAATGGTAGAATCTCATCTTAAAAACACCGTAACTTCGGGCGCTAGCGCAGGTGGTATGTGGCAGCTGATGCCGGCGACCGCGAAAAATTTCGGTCTTAGAGTAGATAGCGCCGTGGATGAGCGTCGCGATCCCGCAGCCTCTACGGATGCTGCGTTTTCGTATATTTTGCATCTGAAGCAAAATTTTGGCAAGTGGTATTTAGCGCTAATGGCGTATAATTGTGGCGATCAAAAGCTTAAAAATGCGATTGCAGCTACTGGCAGCGATGATCTGGATCGCTTGCTAAAAAGTCCCGCACTTCCTAATGAGACTAAGAATTTTATCAAGCGCATTATTAAATACGCTTACATCGCTCAAAATGAAAATATGCGTAAAATCCTGCTTTTTGAAAGCGAGCCGTGGGGGCTAAAGCGTATCGCAGTAGCTCCGGGCACAAAGCTAAGCGCAGTTGCAAAACAGATCGGAATTTCGCCGTCACAAATGCAGGATTACAACGCGCATATTAAAAACGGAATTTCGCCGCTTAACGGCAAGTACTTCTTTTATATCCCACAAAGCAAATATGCAGAATTTGTCGTAAATCAAGGCGCGTTTCAAGCGTATGAACCACGTCTGAAACAGCGCAAGCCAGGACGCGTGTTAGCAGGTTTGGCGAACGAGCTTAGCCTCAAAGACAAAAACGAAATAGCGCTAAATAATATAAAATTCAACAAATAAGATCGGATCGCAGGTGTTGTACCAGAAAATCGCTCTTTTTAGTGCGCTTTTTGCGCTGATTCTTGCCGGTTGTTCGTTTCGCTCCGCACCGCCTTCTAGATCGTCTGCGGGCGGTGCGGGCAAGATCGGCAAAAACTCTCCCGCCACCATGCGCCCTTATAAAATCAACGGCAAAACCTACTATCCAGAGCAGGTAAGCGTCGGCGATACCCAGATCGGCATCGCTAGCTGGTATGGGCCAAATTTTCACGGCAAATACACCTCAAACGGCGAAATTTACGATATGAATGGCATGACTGCCGCGCACAAAACATATCCAATGAATACTATGGTAAAGGTCACGAATCGCGACACCGGCGCTACCGCGACCGTGCGCATCAACGATCGCGGTCCATTCGTGGATGGTCGCATCATCGATCTTAGCAAAACAGCTGCTAATTTAGTAGGCGTATTTGCCAAAGGTACGGCGCCGGTAAAACTCGAAGTAGTGGGCTTTTACGGACATACCATCGCCAAAGGCTCGCCGAAAGCAACCATTGTCGGCGGAAATTTTATGGTACAAATCGGTGCGTTTAGAAACAGAAGCGGCGCACAAATTTATCAGCGCGATTACCACGGCACAGCGGGATATCCTGCGATCATCAAAGAATTTAGCATAGATGGCGCGCCGATTTATCGCGTCTTTTTAAGTGGATTTAAAAGCGAGGATGAGGCGAGAGATTTCGCGCATAATGGCAAGTTTACTGGAGCTTTCATCGTAAGGGAGTAGCAGTTTTATTTGACGGCTTTTACCTTCGTTTTTTTGCTTGATAAGGGTTTTGTTAAATTTATTTGTGAGCTACTTGTGGTAAAATTTCCTGTCATCTAATAGTTATCTGCTTTAGCTGCGGCGAAGTGCAAACTACTTGCAAGCTATTCGTAGCAAAAAGTGCGCCTGCCCGCTTGAGCTTTGTTTTTTAATAGGACGCCGCAGCTGATAAAATTTTATATTGCTAGGGGATAAAGCATGCAAAAATATCCGGAAGTTTATAGTTTAGAAAAGAGTTTGGCTATACTTGAAAAATATAAAGACGAGCTGAGCGCAGAACAATACGAGCAAAATAGATCTATCATCTGCAACCTTGCGATAGAGGGTATGTTTGCAAATGAGCAAGATATAATCGATCTTATCAGGGTCGATAAGGGAGAAAGAACGCCCGATGAGATAATAAACGAATATAAAAAAGAGTGGGGCGTTTTATAGCGCAGTAGAAAATTTAAATTTGATAGTGAAATATTAGATGTGTTTAAACGCAGCTCATTGGTTCTTTGAATTTTAATCGTGTAAAAAAGTTACGATTTCATGATCTTTTGGTAAAAATTTTCTGCCATCGATACCATCATCTCCGTATTCCAACAATGCTTCATTTAAAATTTCATAAATTTCACCTATTGAAATATCTCCAATGTCAGAATTTACGCTTTGGAATTTATATTTGATTTTAAATGGATTTTCCGTGAAATATTTACTCGTAGTTTCATCATAAATTCGCCTTATATCAAGCTCGATATCTCTACCTTTATAGTGAAACAACCAAATATCCTCGCCCGTGTAGCCATCTCGCGGATCCGGCATAGATGCCAAACATACATGAATAAGCCAAGCACCTCTTTGCCTATCGATAACCCAATTCATCCAATCAGTATCATTATCCTGGATTGGGTATGTGTAATTGTACTTCATCAATAGCTCGTTCATATTGCTTAAAATATCATATTTCTTCAAGTCCTCTTTAGAAATATGCTCCGCAATAAACGCCATCTAGCCCTCCTTGAGAAATTCTATAATTTAAAGTAGATCGTTCGTATACAGACCGAACAAAGACGAGAGCTCAAATTTAATCCTTTTACTGACGAGAACTTATCGTTAAAACTGCCAATTTATATGCGATTATCGTCAATTCTTACTATAATCTTTCGTAAAATTCGTTATGAAATTAAAAAATTTCAAGCGCTTTGTCGCTCGCCATCTCTTTTAAATTTAGCGTCCAAAAATACGCAGAATTTCACGCCGTATAGGTAGAAAATCCAGCTTATGTAGATCCACAGAAAGAAAAATAGCGCGACCGAAAACGAGCCGTAAATACTAAGATAGGTTTTGTTATAAAAGACATATTGCGCGAAAACCAGTCTTGAAAGCCACCATAAAATCGATGCTACGAGCGATGAGGCAAGTACCGCTTTTGCGCGGATCTCGCGGTTGATCGCCGTAGCGTAAGTGATAGCAAAAATTCCCCAAACGATTAAGTAGGGTAGAATTTTAAGCAAATTTATCCAGCTCGTAAGCTCGGTTTTATTTAGCAGCTCCTGAAGCTCGCCGCTGATATAAAACGATGCTCCAAGCCCCACAGGAGCGAGCGTCATCAGCGTCCAGTAGGTGCTTAGGCTCTTAAAAAAGCTTCGCTCGGGCGAATGTGAAATGCGCGCGATAATCGCTTCAAAATCTCCGAAAAACAACACCGACGTAACTAACACTGCGCAAAAGCCCGTTACGCCAAGGCTTAGTCCGTTAGCCATAAATTCCTCGATATAGTGTGCCATGCTCGCTTGATTTGCAGGCAGGAAGTTTGAAAAGATAAAGCCCATAATCTTATCGTAGTAGCCTTTGAAGCTTGGTAGCTGCATAAAGACGCTAAGCGAGACCATCAGCACCGGCAGTAGCGCCAGAATCGTGTGAAAGCTAAGGCTTGATGCATGGTGCATCAGCTGCGAATCATATAAGCATTTGTAGTTTTTGAGTCGATTTTGCACTTGCATAAGCGCCGGTATTAGTTTTTTCATACGGGCGATTTTACATTAAAAATTTAGAATTTCATATAAATTTGCGTAATTTTTCTTTTGTATCTCAGTATATCGTCTATGAAATTTTAAACTGCAAAAATGCGACTACAAATATATAAATTTATATCTCGAATTTAGTCGAAATTTAGGAAAATTTTTCTAATATGCTAAAAAATAATATTAAATATATCCATAACGAAGGGAAAATAATGGAACGAAGGAAAACGATGAAATTTAAAATTTCATTAGCGGCATGTATGTGTCTGCTATGCAGCAGTTTAGCTGCAGCGCAAAGTGGCGGTAATTCTGCGCCTGAAAAGTCGCAGAATATGGGCGTAATCGAGGTAAATTCCGTCGGCGATAATATCAGCGAGAGCGGCATCGACGAGGGCTTTTTGAGCAAAAATGTGCAGCAAGGCATGCTTGCTGGCAAGCGCGCTTTGGATCTTCCGTATCAGATCAACACGATCAGCAAGGAGATCATGAACCACCAAGGCGTCACCGGCTACGAGGAGGCGGTCAAATACTTCCCGTCCGCGCAGATTCAGATGCGCGGCGGCGCTACGGTCGGACGCCCGCAGACGCGCGGCTTTGAAGGTAGCGTCGTAGGCAATAGTTTCTGGGACGGCTTTTATACGATTTCGACGACGGCGATTCCGATGGCGATGTTTGAGAGCTTTCAGGTGCAAAACGGCGTCGCAGGCTCGCTCTACGGCGCGCAAAATCCGGTCGGGATTTTCAGCTACACGCGCAAGCGCCCGGTAAAAGATCAATACATCATCTGGAGCGATTATATGTCGCGAAGTAACCTAGGTCTTGGACTTGATCTATCCGATAAATTTGAAAAATTCGGCTACCGCGCGGTATTTTACGGATCAAACGGCGACAGACAACCGAAGGGCTCAAATTTGCAGCGCCGCCTAGCCAGCGTCACGATGGAATTTTATCCTACGGGGGATCTTACTTTTGAAACCGCAGCAAGCTATTACGAGCACAATACCAAGGGTTTTGCGGGGCAGTTTGCTCTCGGCGTGCGAGACGGTAAGATTGTAGACGGCATGGAGCTTCCAAAGGCGGTGGATTCTTCAAAACGCGGTCTTGGGCAGAGCTTTGGAGGCATGCATCTAAAAACCACTACCGCAAGCGCGAAATTTAAATTTACGCCTACCGATAAATGGTATTTAGAGGGCGGCTTTCAGTTTCAGCGCGCCGATCGTGATACTCATGGCGTTGTAAATTATATCTTGCCTAGCACGCATCCGCAATATACGAAGCCGGGCGATTATCAAACCAGACACAGCGGCGGTGCTACGGCGGCATATAGATTCGATCTGCCAAGCGGCTATCTTAAGGCAAACACGCAGTTTAATACGGGCGATATCGAGCACGATTTCAGCGTGCAGACTAACGGCTATCACTGGACGCAGGATAGATATAAAAACGCGAGCACAAACTACACCTCGCCTACCATAGGCAATATCTACGATCCTAAAATTCTAAATTACACCGGCGCTAGGCGCGGAAGTGGGCTGTATCACTATGCGGTTTTGGATATGTATAACGTCTCGGTGTTAGACGATATCACGATAAACGATAAATTTGACGTGATGCTAAGCGCATCTAAGGCGTGGATGGGGCAGGAATCCTACAATAAAAATGAGCAAAGACTTGTAAAAGCCTATAGCGATTCGGGCTATAGTTGGGCGAGCAGCTTGATTTTCCATCCGATAGAGGACGCTAGCATCTACTACACCTATGCAGATAGCTTGCAGCAGGGCTCTACCTATGTTTATAATAGCGGTCCGCATAACGGTGAGGTTGCCTCTACGTCGCCGTATCGCTCCAAGCAGCACGAGATCGGCGCTAAGATTCGCGTAGCCGATATGATTGATTTTAGCGTGGCGTATTTTGATATACGTCGTCCGATTGCTTACTTGAATAGTTCTACGGGGATCTACGGCATAAATGGCGAGCAGCGCAACCGCGGATTTGAGTTTATGAGCGGCGGACGAATTACGCAAAATTTAAGCGTGCTGGGCGGCTTTACCTACATCGATCCTAAGATGCATAACGTAAGCATCGCGGGCGCTAACCGCAAGGTCGCAAACGGCATTCCTAAACTAAATGCAAATTTGATGCTTGATTACGTGATCCCCGGCACCGATAAACTTGCGATCAGTACGAATTTCCACTACACCGGCAAGATGTATCTGGATGATCTAAACACTCAGCATACGCCTAGCTTTTTCGTTACTGATATCGGCATTAGATATACGAGCGAGCATCTTTTAGGCGATAAGACCACGCTACGCTTCAACGTAAATAACGTATTTAATAAAAAATACTGGGCGGGAATGTATCCTGCGAGTGCCGACGGTGCGGGCGGTCTTAACGTAACTAGCGTGCTAGGCTCGGCAAACGGCGTGACGCTGGGCGAGAGTAGAAGCTTCATGCTCTCTGCGGAGGTAAAATTTTAAAATCTAGCGGGTTTAAAATTTCTAATTGAGCGGTGCGAGCAGATGCCGCGACCGCTTTTAAATTTATGAAATTTTATCCCTCTAAGCAGCAAGACTAAATTTAACGAGGCTTGTTTTAATTCATTTTAAAATTTAAGCCTCGGATTTGGAATTTTAAACCTTGATTTTAAAATTTCGATCTTTAAATTTTTAGGTCGCCGTGCCTCGGCTTGCCTGCAAAATTTATCCGCGCTCGGTTTGAAATTTAGCCGTTTTTGGTTATAATCTTTGCAAAACCACGAAACGGAGAGCAATGAAACAGATCCTCATCATCGCAAGCGGCGAGTTTGCGCGCCATTTTTTATCCCAGGTTTATAAGATTAAAGACGTCGTGCACAATTACCGCGTCGTCGCAAAAAACGCGCTCAGCGTCCCGGAGGCGCTGCAAAAAGAGCAAAATTTCAGCATCGAAATTTTTGATCCCACGAGCATTGAGCGGCTGCGCGTGGTGCTAAGCCTAGCGGAATTTGATCGCTGCATAATGATAATGGATGATGAGTTTGACGCTAAGGTGACGCTAGAAAATTTAAAGACGCTCGCTCCCGATTTAGAGCTGTACGCAGCCGATTTTTGGGGGCTTTTGCGCGATAATAAAAACGAAGCTCACGTAAAAATCGTAAATACCCTCGCGTTAAATTCCTCGCGCTTCATCGGTTTTTTACCCGATAGCCCCGTTTTTGCGGGCAATATCGGGCTTGGACGCGGAGAGATAATGGAGGTTAAAGTGCCCGTAGGAAGCTCGTTTGCGTATAAAAAACTAAGCACGCTTCGCAATGACAAATATCAAATTCCGATGATCTACCGTCACAATAATTACATCGTAACGACGCCCGGCTCGCGAATATATCCGAATGATACGATCTTGGTCGTTGGTGAGCCTAGCGCGCTGCGAGCGGTGTTTGCTGAAGTAAAAAAGCAAAGCGGGCAATTTCCATCGCCGTTTGGGCTAAATATTTTCGCACTAATCGATATGAAAAAAATGAGCGGCGACGAGATAGCTAGGACGGTTAGGGCGCTTGAGTTTTTGGATTTACATATTAGAAATCATAAAATTTATCTGCGAATTTTAAATCCTCTGCTAAACGACGCTTTTAGCGAGCTTAAAGCGCTGTGTGAGCGGGATAAATTTGAAATTCTCATCGATTACTCGGGCGAATTAAATTTAAAGCGCGACGTGAGCGAAAATAAAGCAGGCTTGGTAGTTTGTTCAAGCGGAGTTTTTGAGGCGAAAAAAGCGGCGCTTAAAGCGCTTGAAATTCCGGTGCTAAGCCTTGGAGAGGGCGAGCTAAAAGATGTGCGTAAAAGTGTCGTACTAAGTGCCGGTGAGCGGCTGCGCGAGGAATCAAGCATCGTCTTTGACATTAGCTCGCAGCTAGGGCTAGACGTGTATTTGTATCTTTTCGGCGAGAGCGAAAGGGGCGAGTTTGCGCAAAGCTACGTGAGCTTATCGAAGCTTTTTAAGCAAAGTTTATTCGTGATTCCTTGCGAGCGGCAAAATCCGATTTTAGCGCTAGGTAGCGAGCGAGATCTGCTGCAATTCGTGCCATTTAATGATAGAATTTTGGCGCGCAAGCTCACGTCGATTTTCAATCAGGATTTGGATCAGATGTATTTTAAACTCGGCAAAAATCATCAAATTTTTATCCCGAGCGATTACGGGTATGAAAAGTAATCGAAATTTATGTTACAATTACCCAAAAATCAAAGGCTAGCGTATGAAAATCGATTTAAGCTTGGGCGAAAAAAGTTATAGCGTTTTTATCGACGAACTGCAAGAGATTAAGCTCAAAGGCAAGGTGGCGATCATCACAAATCCAAAAGTAGGCGGGCTGTGGCTTGATTTCTTACTGCAGCGGCTAGATTGCGAGCAAAAATTTATCATCACGATCCCAGACGGCGAGGAGTATAAAAATACCGCGAGCGTGGAGCAAATCTTAGAGCAGCTTTTTGGCTCCAAGCTTGACCGTAAAAGCACGCTCATCGCTCTTGGTGGTGGTGTTATTAGCGATATAACGGGCTTTTGCGCGAGTATTTATGAGCGCGGCATCGATTTTATCAATATACCTACAACCTTGCTAGCGCAAGTAGACGCAAGCGTGGGCGGCAAGACGGGCGTGAATAATCGCTTCGGCAAAAATTTAATCGGCTCATTTTACCAGCCGCGCGCGGTTTATTGCGAGAGCAAATTTTTATCGACGCTTCCTGCGCGAGAGTTTGCCGCAGGCGTTGCGGAGGCCGTAAAGATGGCGGTATGCTTTGATGCTGAGCTATTTAAATTTTTTGAGACGCACGATCTGAAAAGCGCCGATGAAATTTCGCATATAATCGCGCGCTGCGTGGCTATCAAAGCAGACGTCGTAGCTCGCGACGAGCGCGAAAGCGGCGTGCGTGCAGTGTTAAACTACGGACACACCTTTGCTCACGCTATCGAAAAAATTACTGATTATAAAAAATTTTTGCACGGCGAGGCTGTGGCGATCGGCATGGTGATGGCAAATGCGCTAGCGCGTCGCCTCGGTAAACTAAGCGGCGAACAGGAGGAGCGAATCCGCAAAGTGCTTCAAAAATTCGCACTTCCGATAAAATTTCACGTAGAGGATGCAGCGGAATTTTACGAGCTATTTTTTCTCGATAAAAAAAGCGAAAACGGCAAGATAAAATTTATCCTGCCCGATGGTATTGGTAAATTCTACGCTTCCAAAGAGATCGCAAAAGATGAAGTAATCGCAACGCTGAAAGAGTTTGAATGAGAGCGCTTGCAGCTATTTTTTTGATTTTTAATCTTGCATTTTGCGAGGCAAATTCTACGCTCTCCGCCGTGCATACGCGCTTAGAATCTAACGCTAGCTCCGCCGCTAGTGAGAAGAAAGATGAAAATTCCAAGCTATCCACGTCGCTAAAAGATCAGATCCGTGTTATTGACGATGAGATCAAAAATAATATCTGGGTCTCTCGCTTTTCAAATTTCATCGGCTATCAAAATTTACAAAAGCAATCCAGCCAGCTTGAAGCGGAGCTAAAAAAGAGCGCCGGCACCGATAAGATCGCAGAGATTCAAAAAAGACTTCGCGCCGTAAAAGAGCAGCTCATACTGCTAAAAGAGTATGAAAAATCTCCGTTTTTAGATATCATCGCGATGCCCGAAACTCCCGAGCCCGCTCGCATTACAAATCCTTTTTCGATAATTTCCGGTTTTTCTACGATTAGAAATTTGCAAGCTCAAAAGATGGAGCAGAAAAATGCTATCGAAAATATTAAAGCTTTAATCGATAAACTTGAAGCAAAAAGGGCGCTATATGAGCATTTGATGCAGGTGGGTGCGGACGCAAGCGCCGTGGCGGAGCTTAAAAGCTTAGATTATGAGCTTAGCGAGTTTAGCTCCGCATATGAGATCGCACAGACCACATACGACGTTTACGAAAAAAAGATCAATTCCCAAATCGCCGTGCAGACCGCCGATATAAAAGCTCAAATCAAGCGCGCGGGAAATATCGCCGTATGGATACTCGTAGTCATCGCACTGTCGTTTTTCTGCAAGGTAGTGGCGAAAAAATATATCAAAAACGACGAGAATTTTTATATCGTAAATAAAGCTATCAACGTTTTAAATTTCACGCTGATTGCGCTGATACTGCTCTTTTCTTACATCGAGAATATGACGCACTTCGTGACGGTTCTTGGCTTTGCCTCGGCGGGTCTTGCGATCGCGATGAAAGATATGTTTATGAGCTCCTTAGGCTGGCTTACGATCGTGCTTGGCGGCAGCTTTCGCGTGGGCGATCGCATAAGGGTGCATAAAAACGGCGAGACCTACGTAGGCGATATCATCGATATTTCGGTGCTTAGGATGACGATTTTCGAGGACGTTACTATGACTACGTGGAGAGAAAATAAACGCGCGGGCAGGGTAATTTTCATACCGAATAATTATATTTTTACCGATCTTATCTCAAACTACACCCATAGCGGGCTTAAGACCGTCTGGGACGGCATTAGCATACTTTTAACATTTGATAGCAATCATAAAAAGGCGATGTATCTCATAAAAAACATCGTGCGTAAGTATTCCAAAGGCTACACCGACATCGCCAAAAAGCAGATGGGCAAGCTTCGCTCGCAATACAGCATCAAAAATCCAAATGTCGAGCCTAGAATTTTTAGCTTTTTTGAGCCATACGGCATTGAAATTTCGGTTTGGTATATGACGAACTCTTACGCGACGCTCGGGCTTCGCAGCAACATCTCGGCTGAAATTTTAGACGCCCTAAGAAGCGAGCCCGACATCAAGATCGCCTATCCTGCATACACGCTTTTTAACGGCAAAAACTACATGGCGGCGGGCGAAAATTTTGCGGCGCAAGATCTCGGCTCCGAGCAGCAAGGCTCACAAAATTTAAACGCAGCGGCGCAGGGCGCTGGCTTTACCGGGGGAAGCGGATCCGGGAGCGAAATTTGAAAATTTATTTTAAAACGTTTGGATGCCGCACAAATATCTACGACACGCAGCTTATCAAAAGTAACCTCAAATCGGGCGAGATCACGCACGACGAGCAGGGCGCGGACGTAGTCGTGATAAACTCCTGCACCGTTACGAACGGCGCCGACGCAGACGTGCGAAACTACGTAAATAAGATGAACCGCCTCGGCAAAAAAATATTGCTAACCGGCTGCGGCGCGGTATCGCGCGGCGAGGAGCTGTATAAAAACGGCGCGGTCTTCGGCGTATTCGGGATGTCGCAAAAGGAAAAAATCGACGAGTTTTTGGGCTCGGAGTCGAAATTTTACGATATCGGAGGTCTTGACGGCATCGAAAAAAATCTGGTAAGCGACTACGAGGATCACACCAAGGCCTTTATTAAAATTCAGGAGGGGTGCGATTTTAACTGCAGCTACTGCATAATCCCCTCGGTGCGCGGCCGCTCGCGCAGCAGCTCTGAAGACGCGATCTTAAAAGAGGCGGCGAGCCTTGCCGCAAACGGCTTTAGCGAAATCGTGCTAACCGGCACCAATATCGGAAGCTACGGCAAGGCCGCTGGCACGAGCCTTGGTGCGTTGCTTCAAAAGCTGGGCGCGATCCGCGGGATTCGCCGCATTCGCCTAGGCAGCATCGAGCCCTCGCAGATAGATGCAAGCTTTCGCGAAATTTTATCCGAGCCGTGGCTGGAGCGGCATCTGCACATCGCGCTTCAGCACACTTCGCAAAAGATGCTTAGCATAATGCGCCGCCGAAATTCCGCGCTAAGAGATTTGGAGCTTTTTTGCGAGCTTGCGGAGCGCGGATTTGCGCTGGGGACGGATTTTATCGTCGCGCATCCGGGCGAGAGCGAAGAGCTTTGGCTCGAAGCGGTGGAAAATTTCAAAAAATTCCCGCTCACGCATCTGCACGCCTTTATCTTTTCGCCGCGGCAAGGGACCGCTTCGGCGTCGCTAAAAGGCCGTATAGACGGCAAAACGGCGAAGGCGCGGCTAAAGATGCTGCAAAACATAACGGCGCTGAATAATTATAAATTTCGCCTTTCGCACAAGGTGCCGCTAAATGTGCTGATCGAGCGGAAAAACGGAGAGTTTTATGAAGGATATGATCAATTTTATGATAAAATTTGGATCGAAAGCGATGAGGATTTGTCGAAAAAATGGATGGAGATAAGAGATTATGAGGTTAAATTTGATGGAAATTTTGCATAAAATCAAAAAAAGCAAGCTAAATATAATTCTGATTTTTTTGGTGCTACTTATCGTTTTGCTCTCGATCGTTTATTTTAAAGACGATTCGCGATACATCACCGAGCGCGAATTTAGCGAGCTAGTCCGCGCAGATCAGATCAAGCGCGCGCATATCGAGGACGGCACGCTAAGCTTCGTTTACGACGGCAAACGCTATAAAATTTTAACCGATATCGTTAATTTAAAAGAGCTCTCCAACCACGCTTTGATTACTAAGGAAGAGGATAACGAAAGCGGCGGTATCAGCGCGATCTTGGTAATTTTTACGTTCGCATTTTTTCTCTTCGTATATTATTTTGAAACCGTTTTGGCGCGACGCCGCAGGATGGACGGCATAGGCGCTGCGCGTCAAGGCGGCGCAAATGCAGAGCTCGGCGATCTTTCGCCAAGCGTTAGCGACGTGAGATTTAGCGATGTCGCGGGCATCAGCGAGGTCAAGGACGAACTCATAGAGATCGTGGATTTTTTAAAAAATCCCGCAAAATACCGAAATTTCGGCATCAAGCTGCCGAAAGGAATTTTAATGATCGGCGAGCCGGGCGTCGGTAAAACGCTTATCGCAAAAGCCGTAGCCGGCGAGGCGGACGTGCCGTTTTTTTACCAAAGCGGCGCAAGCTTCGCCGAGGTCTTTGTGGGCGTCGGCGCTAGGCGGGTTCGCGAGCTGTTTGCGAAGGCCAAATCCTGCGCGCCTGCGATTATTTTTATCGACGAGATTGACGCGGTCGGCGGCAAGCGCGGTATCGGGCGCAACGACGAGCGGGAAGCGACGCTAAATCAGCTGCTGACCGAGATGGACGGATTTGAGGAAAACAGCGGCGTGATGGTAATCGGCGCGACTAACAAAATAAATTTGATCGACGATGCGCTGCTGCGCTCGGGGCGCTTTGATAGGCGCGTTTTCATCGGGCTTCCGAACTACAAAGACCGCATCGAAATTTTAAAAATTTACCTCGAGGGCAAAAGATGCAGCGCGAATATCAACAAAGTAAGTCGCCTCTGCGTGGGCTTTAGCGGCGCAGGGGTAGCGACGTTGGTAAATGAAGCCGCGATCAACGCTCTTAAGCGCGGCAGCGATACGATCGAGCTTAGCGATTTTGAAAACGTGCGAATGAGGGTCTTTTACGGCGTGCAAAAAAGCAGAATCCTCACCGAATACGAAAAGGAGATCCAGGCGTTTTATCAAGGCGCAAAGGCGCTTAGCGCGTATTGGTATTCGTTTGATTTCGAAAAGATCGAGCTTTTAAACGATAAATTTTTAAACGAGGATTTCGAGATCGAATCCAAAACGCAAATTTTAAATCAAATCAAAGTGCTTTTAAGCGGTATGACAGCGCTACAGATCCATAAAAACGACGCTTTTTCCAATTCCGCTAGCGACGTAAAGCAGGCTATCGCGTTGGCGCAAAAGATGGTTTTCGAGCTCGCGATGGGTGATAGTTTCACCCCTAGTGCGCAGAGCGTGAATAAAATTTTGCAAGATTGCTACGACGAGGTTAGCGAGATAATCCGCACGATGCAGGATAAGCTAAATCAAATTTCAAAGCAAATTTTCGTTTATGAGTTCATAACTTTCGAGGATGTTCAAAAAATCTGCGAATCTGATGGTGTAGAGCAAGAAGGCGTCTCCGCGCAAGAGCAAGATTTGCAAAAGCCGGAAAAAGATAGCGAAAGCTCTGAAGAAAAGCCGCAAGACGGCACGCTAAATTTCGATTAAATTTTAAAATTTAAAATTCTAATAAAGGAGAGGAAAATGGTAAAAATAGGTGTTTTAACGATAAGTGATCGCGCTAGCGGTGGCGTTTACGAGGATTTAGGAGGCAAAGAAATAATTGCCGTGATGGATGATTGGCTAACTTGCGAGAAAGAGTATTTTTATGAAATTGTCCCCGATGAGCTAGAGCTGATCAAAGATAAGCTGATTTATCTTTGCGATGAAGCGGGTTGTGATTTGGTGCTAACTACGGGCGGTACGGGTCCTGCTCCACGCGATGTAACGCCTGAAGCGACCGAGGCGGTAAGTGAGAAATTAATGCCAGGCTTTGGCGAACTAATGCGCGCAGAGAGCCAAAAGATCGTGCCTACGGCAATTTTATCGCGTCAGATAGCAGCGATCCGCAAAAAATCTCTGATTATAAATTTACCGGGTAATCCAAAAGCGATTAAAGAGTGCCTTCTGCCGGTATTTCCTGCTGTGCCGTATTGTATTGATCTAATGGGAGGAAATTACATAACAGCGGATGAAAATAAGATAAAAATATTCCGTCCTAAACGCAAATAATTCGCAAAATTTAGCAGGAATTAAATGATTTATGATATTATTTGAGCGCAAATTTAAGGAAAAATATGAAAATAAATCACAACGATATTTTGGAATTTCATAAATATTTTAGCAAAATTAGCCACAGCAAAGGTCGTATTCGTATCCGCGTAAGTCCTAAAATTAGGGAGTTGCGAGATAGTGTGAGCGAAGAGAGCCTAAAGGCTAAAATAGCTGCAATTCGCGGGATAAAAGAGTATAAATTTAACTCTTTAATCGGCTCGCTAACGATTCATTATGATGAAAGCGTTTTTCCGATGCACCTTTGGGAGCAGTTTTTAAGCGGCATCAGTTCGCCTGAGCTAGTAGCGCTTGTAAATTCTAATATCGAGGCGATTTCTTGAGCGAAGAAGCATTACGTAGTACTAAAAAATCGCGCAAAATTTCTAATAAATCTCGAAATTTAAATGAGGCGCAAATTGCAGATATCGCTCTTTTGCTCGAAAAAGAGGCGCAAATTTTGCAGTTTTATTCGCTGGGCGCAGTTAAATTTCAAGATAAAAAGTTAGGAGAAATTCTATCTTTACGAGCTGGATTACTTGAGCGGATGCTAGACTTTGCTAATTCTTGCAAGCTTGGCGCTATGCCTCCTGAAAATAGTAGTGAGGCACTAGCTGCAAAAGGTATGAATGAGTTTTTGGCCTCGGCACTTTTGATAGAAAAAAGCTCTATGATGTTTTATGACGATCTAATTAATTCGTGCAAGAACGCGGAATTTAAAGAGCTGCTGTATAAGGCGCAGGCGGTTTCGTATAATGAAATTTTGCCGATTTTAAAAGAATTAAATTCTAAATGCGAGGTTGATTCAAATTCTTTGAATTTAACTGATTTGTTAAATGAAATTTTAAAAAATCCGCAGGAATTAGAGCGGATATTTCAAAAATATGATTTGCAAAATATTTTAAATAGCGCATTTTCTAATTTAATTAAAGGAATTTTGCATAAAAATTAAATTAGGATTGCAAAAATCTAAAAAAGTCGCTATAATATCAAAATCTATGTAAAGTTGATAAAATGACTTTATAATCTTAACACAAGGAGAATGAAATGCCGATCCCATTTCTAGCAGGTTTTGCGCTTGGTTGCGCGGCGGTTTACGCTTATAACAATCGAGATAAAATCAAAGAAGGTGCGAATAAAATCGTTAGCAGTAAAAGCGTCGAGGAGCTAAAAAATAGCGTCAAAGGCGGAGCAGAAAAATTAAGCAAAAAATCAAAAGAAATTTTTGCGGAAGCCAAAGAAGGCTTAGACGATGTCGCTGAGGCGGTAAAAGGTAAAAGAAAGTCTGGTAGCAAAAAAGCTGCGACAAGTAGCGCTGGCACTGAAACTAGCACTGCAAAAAAAACTAGAAAAAAACCGGGACCGAAACCGGGATTTAAAAGAACTAAAAAATCCACCGCGAGCTCTAAGACTGGCGAAACACCGGTAGGTGAGACATCCGCAGCATCTGCTACTCCACTTAATATCCCGCAGATCGTAAAAATGGACGATAATTCTTCGGCTAAATTTACGTCCGCAGACGATAAATCAGAAAAATAGAGGCCTAAATGAATAGATCACTTACGACACAGCGTTCTCCGCTGGATCACGTTTTAAGCGGCGCTATAGCAGGGGCGATCGGCGGTTGCGCCGTAGAACTCGTTAAAGCCAAAGAAGGCAAGAGCAAATCTAAAGCGATTCGCGATGCGCTAGATATTGCGCTAAGCGGCGGTATCATCGGCGGCGGCGCGATTTACAGCGCAAATAAGCTCGTACAAGGCGAGTATCTACGCGCAGCGGCGGGCGTCGCAGTATGCGTAGGCGCGCTCATTGCGGGTAGAAATTTTATTCTTAAGGTAGGCAATGAGTAATCCCTATATCACAAAAAAAGATTTGAAAGAAATTCTAGACGATTACGATTTTGGTGGCAATAAATATTCTAGCGGCTCTGCGGGAGGCTTTACCGGCGATGATAAGCTCGGCGGTTGGGCAAAATGGATAAACGAGCGGGTAAATTCTACACCTTTTAATAGCTCAGCCTCTGACAATGGCTCGGATAATAAAGATTCCGCCGCTCAAAGCTCAAGCGACGTAAATTCTACTCAAAGCTCGCAGAATTCCGCTTTCGGTGGAATTTTTAATTCCTTGGGTGGTAGGCAAAACGCGAACGGTTTATTTGGTAGCAACTCATTTATCACAGGTATCGTTCTAGGGGCCGCAGCGACCTATTTTCTAACCGACGAAAACGCGCAAAAAAAGCTTTTTAAGCTCATCGCAAAGGGTACCGAGATGTTTCAGATGGGCGTTGAAGAGATGAAGGAGCGATTCGAAGACGCCAAGGCAGAGATGCAAGAGTAGTCGATGCAAAATTTTAAAATTTTACATGAGACTAAAACTAGACTACGCATAAAGGTTGCGGGCTTTAAAGGGCTCGATACGAGCGCGCTGCAAAAAGCTGCTGCGAGGCTTGAGGGCGTAACGGAAGCTAGATTTAACGCTAAAATCGGCTCTTTGATCCTTAAGCTTGACGCGAGTGTAGATAAGGCGGGAATTCTAAGGCAACTTGCGGCTTTAAATTTAAGCGAGTTAAAATCAATTATCCCCGCTAACCATAAAAATTTGCCAAGCAAAAACGAATTTATCTTAGCGCTTCTCGCGTTAGGGGGAAATTTGATCTTTCGCACTTCGCCTTTAGCGCGCGCCTTTAGCATCGTAGCGTGCATGCCTATCTTAAAAGAGGGCATTAAAGAAAGCTTTCGTCACGGGCTTACTTCAAAGGGCTTGGAAGCTGCCGCTGTTGGGATTTCGCTCGCGCGTGGAGATATCTTTGCCGCAAACAGCACCAACGCTATGCTTGCTCTTGGCGAATACATGGAGGAAAGCACCGTTTATAAAAGCGACGATCTTATCCGCGAGCTCGCCCGCCCGGACATCGCCGAGGCGTGGGTCGAGATAGATCAAAACGGCAAAAAAACCGAAGTCAAAATCGCAACTTCCAAGCTAAAGGTAGGCGATATCGTGGTCGTGGGCGCAGGCGATGTCATAGCCGTGGACGGACACGTCGTAAGCGGCGAAGCGATGATAAATCAAGCCAATATGACGGGCGAATCGGTCGCGGTGAAAAAATCTCGCGGCGATAGCGTGCTAAGCGGCACGATCGTGGAGGAGGGCAGGATCCGTATCTGGGCGGAAAATGTCGGCGAAAACACCTCCATGCAGCGCATCAAGCATTACATCACGGCATCTCTTAACGAGCGCTCCAGCATCGGCATGCATACGACTCACCTAGCCGACAAGCTCGTGCCGGTAACCTTCGGGCTTGCGGGCGTGTCCTATCTGATAAATCGAAATTTTATGAGCGTAGCTTCGGTGCTGCAGGCGGATTACTCGTGCGCGCTTAAGTTGCCTACGCCGGTTGCTTTTAAGTCGAGCATTTCAAAGGCGGGCAAGAACGGGATTTTGATCAAAGGCGCCAAGGCTCTTGAGTCGCTTGCGAGCGCCGACACCTTCGTATTTGATAAGACGGGCACGCTTACGTACGGCAACTTGGAGGTCGCCGAGATCATATCGTTTGACGAGCGTTTCAGCAAAAACGATATTTTAAATTTAACCGCTAGCGCCGAGGAGCATTACTTTCATCCCGTAGCCGAGGCAATCGTGGATGCGGCTAAAAAGCACGGTTTTATCCACAAACACCATGACGAGGTAGAATTCGTCGTCGCTCACGGCGTTAAAACAAGCATCGAGGGCAAAAAGCTCATCATCGGCTCGCGCCACTTCCTAGAGGACGACGAGATGATCTCGTTTGCGGCGCATGAGCAGACCATCGATCTTGCAATGCAAAAGGGGCTCGCGCTGCTTTACATCGCATTTGACGGCAGACTTTTGGGGCTCATCGGGCTTAGAGACGAGGTGCGCGCAAACGCTCGCGCCGTCATCGCTAGGCTCCGTGAGCTGGGCGCTAAACAGATCGTCATGCTCAGCGGCGACGTAAAATCAAAAGCCCGCGCCGTAGCCAAAAAGCTCGGCGTAGATCGCTATTACGGCGAGCTGCTGCCGACGCAAAAGACCGAAATCTTAGAACAGCTGAAAGCCGAGGGGCGAAAGGTGGTCTTTGTGGGCGACGGCATAAACGATGCGCCGAGCCTGATGAAGGCGGACATCGGCATCAGCATGCTAAACGGCGCCGAGATCGCCAAGGCTTCCGCTCAGATCGGGCTTTTGAAAAACGACATCGAAGGCGTCGCGCAGGTAAAGGCGCTGGCCAACGACACGCTGCGGCTCGTAAATCGAAATTTCAACGCCACCGTGGGGATAAATTCGATCATTTTATTTTTGGCGACCTTCGGCGCGCTAAGTCCCGTAGCTACGGCGCTGCTGCATAACGGCACGACGATAGGCCTACTACTGAATTCTATCAAAGGGGTAAAATTTGAGCATTGAAGATAAAATTTTGGATCTAAACTTTCAGCGCAAAGCGGCTAAAGTGACGCTTGGAGTAAGTATGGGTATCACGGCTCTAACCGCGCTGAATATGAACTCGCGCATGTCGCAGCTACATAAAGTTTCGGGTGCAGTGATGTTGGCAAGCGCGATTTGGCACGCTAGCCTTTACGGCTCGCCGTACAGCGAGTTTTTGCAAAATAGAAAAGCAAAGAGCAGGGGCAGAAAGAGATCTGAAGCGAATTTAACCTTGCAAAATTTATCGGACGGCAAAAGCGCGCCGGCAAAAAGCGCGCCGGCAAAAAGAAAGCCTCGCGCGCGTAAAAGCGCCTAACTTTAGAATAGAACACGCATTGTAGTTATTCTGGTCAGTGTCTAGGACGGCAAAAGTAGATTCATTTACTATAAGGTAACGGGCGGCAAGATCAAGTTTGCAAAATCCGACAAAGCGGGCGTGACGCAGACCGCAGCGAAAACGCACCGTGTGCGTAGAATCGCTTAAACTTAACGATAGAATTTCCTACAGTATATCGTTTCGTAGCATTTATGGTAGTATAGTGTATATTGTAGAAGCAAGTAGATACATGTTTCATTATATTTTTATTTATCAAGGATAAAGAATGGCAGAAGATAATAGAAGAATTAATCCAAAAAGAGATAAAGATAAAATTGATAATCTAGACTTGTCTAATGAACACAATTTTCCTATATTATTGAAAAAAATAAGGTTTGATAATTTTAAACAGATTGATAATTTAGAAATACATTTCCTTCACCCCATTTCTATTATTGCTGGAGTTAATAGAACAGGAAAAACGACTGTATTGATGGCTATTGCTTGTAGTCATTTAAAATTCATGAAAAAGAATATTAAAAATGGAAATTTAGAGAGACATACATGGAGTTCATTAATGAAATCTACCAATAAGGATGAACAAACAAAAGATTGGAATTATAGTATTACATATAAAATGGGTAAAAAGGAAATAACAAAGTCTGGAAAGAGAAAACAAACAACAAGGAAATGGAGCGGTATCGGTAAAAAGGAAAGCCAATTTAAAGAGCCAGAAGTAAGGTATCTGGATTTATCTAGATTATTGCCAGCAAGAAATTTTGGTGATGCTATTCTTTCTAGAATCGCAGTTGATTCTAGTAATGCAGTTTCTGAATACTTATCTTATATTTTTGAAGAAAAATTTTATATAGATAAACAATTCTCATATCAGGATAAGGATATATTTGGCTATAACTCTAGTCATAGTTCATATTCAAGCTATAATGCTGCAGCAGGAGAGGAGGTATTGACCAAAATTTTAACCGATATAATAGATGCTCCGGAAAAATCATTAATTCTAATTGATGAGATAGATGCGGGATTGCACCCAAAAATACAAAGAAAACTAATGGAAGTCATTTATTATATAGCAGAAACAAAAAAGAGCCAATTTATAATAACCTCACATTCTCCAAGTATTTTGTCTTGTGTGCCACCAAAGGCAAGAATTTTTATTGAAAAAAATCATAATCAGCATTTTTCATGTAGCCAAAATATAAGCGTTAATGCTGCTATGAGCAAAATGGATTCTTGTATTTATCCTTTGTTTGACATATATTGTGAAGATGCAATTTCAAAAAAAATTATTCAAAAATTACTAGACGATTTTGGACAAGAATTTGATGCTAGGGTAATAAATATAATAGATTGTGGTTCTTGTCAAGATACATACGAATCATATTTGAGTTATAGAAAAACATACTGTAAGAGAAAAGTAAAATCTGGTTATGTTTGTATTTTAGATGCAGATAAAAAGAATGAAAAGCCTTATTGTGAAGATCAAGATATACACTTTCTTTTTGGCAATATAACAACAAAAAACCCAGAAAGTTTTTTGGTGGAAAAATATTTAGAATACAATCCGAATCCTAATATGAGCTATCATTTAGAAAATTCAAACAATCATATATTATTTAGCAAGATGCAAGAATTTGGCATAGCGTCCAATGAAGAGGAGGCCTTCTTGATATGTTGGAGTAGTTTCGAAAGCTCAAATTACTACTCTAAGTATTTAGGAGTACTAAAAGATTTTATTTCTAGCAAAATAGAGTATTTTACGAAAGAAAATTTATAATATGTTGATACGCTGACAAAGTTTTTAATATATGGTATTTCTAAGGAGAGTTTAAATTTACGATATTAATGGTGTAATAAAATATTATGTACTTATGTCGTTCAAGTACCTGCTAATTTTATTATTTTCGGCATTAGTTAGCCTTGCTTTGGGGTTGGATTGCAGCGCCAAGACCTATTGCTCGCAGTTTAGCAGCTGAGAAGAGGCGATGCGGTATTTGCGAGAGTGTGGCAGGGCACAGGAAGGCGGTACTCAGCACACCGACGGCGATGGCGACGGCGTGCCGTGCGAAAAACAGCTTTGCGGTCATAATGGTCATAAATTTATCAGATTTTCTAGTGCGCGCGATGAAAAGAGCGAAGTTTCAAATTTAAAGGGCGCTGCCGACTCATGCGGTGCGAGAAAATTTAATGATAGCGTTATAGCTATACAATTTGCTTCATAGGTGTGAAATTTTATCCTCGGCGCATCTTTAAATTTATAATATAAAGTGCGCCGTCTAATGCTGCCATGCTCGCTAAATTCGCAACGTTCGATTAAATTTTAATTATAAGAGAGCCAGTAAATTTTACATTTAGCGGCTGTGTCGGTCGCTAGCTACCGGAATTTTGATCCCAAACACCTCAAATATCCTTTAAATTTTTCACCCGCCTTTACCTGCCGCAAATTTAAATTTCGCTACAATCGCTTTTTAAAATTTCGCGCCGAGTGCGCGCAAAAAGCTAAATTTAAAGGATCAAGATGGATTTTACGATAGACGCCGCGGACGGCGCGGCGCGCGCCTGCACGATCCGCACGGCGCATAGTACGATCCGCACCCCAGTTTTTATGCCGGTCGGCACCGTGGGCGCGGTCAAGGCGCTCGATGCAACGGACGTAGCGCAGCTCCTGGACGCGCAGATAATCCTCGCCAACACCTATCATATGTATCTGCGCCCCGGCTCGCGGGTAGTGGCGGAGTTCGGCGGGCTGCACGGATTTACGAAATTTCCCCGCAGCTTTCTAACCGACAGCGGCGGCTTTCAGGCCTTCAGCTTGCGCGCAAACACCAAAAACGACGAGGGCGGCATAAAATTTAAAAGCCACATCGACGGCAGCACGCATTATTTCACGCCGCGCTCGGTGCTCGATACGCAGTATGAACTAAACTCCGATATTATGATGATTTTGGACGATTTGGTGGAGCTGCCGCGCGAGCCTGGCGCATTGAGCTACGATGATAGATCGCGGCTTAAAAAGCGTATCGATCTAAGCGTCGTGCGCACGATAAAATGGGCTCGCGAGGCGATAGATTATCACGAGGCCATGAAATCTCGCGGCCTGCACGCTCATCAAAACATCTTCGGTATCATCCAAGGCGGCACCGATCCGCAGGCGCGCAAATTTTGCGCCGAAGCGCTGTGCGAGATGAGCTTTGACGGGCTTGCGATCGGAGGGCTTAGCGTGGGCGAGAAAAACGAGCTGATGTACGAAACCGTAGAGGCCATGATGCCATACGTCGATGCGGCGCGCCCGCGATATTTGATGGGGGTCGGTACGCCCGAGGATCTCGTCGAAAATGTCGCTCGCGGCGTGGATATGTTCGACTGCGTGATGCCTACGCGAAATGCCCGCAACGGCACGCTTTTTACGAGCTTCGGCAAGATCAGCATCAAAAACGCGGGCTTTATCAGCGATTGCGATCCGATCGATCCGCATTGCGACTGCTACACGTGCAAGCGCTTCAGTCGCGGCTATCTAAATCATCTATTTCGTGCGCGCGAGCTTAGCTTTTACCGCCTCGCTAGCATTCACAATCTGCACTATTACCTGCGTCTTGCCGCAGATATGAGAGAGGCGATCGTGCACGGGCGGTTTGCGGAGTTTAGGCGTGAATTTTACGCCGCACGAAACACGGCACGGGATTAAATTTCAGCAGGCGAGGACGCGGAATTTAGCGCGGTAGTTAAATTTAGCCGCGGCGGCGGGCGGAATTTTAATGCGGCGCGCAGTTAAATTTAAACGCGACAAAATTTGGGCGATGAAATTTAATTGGCTGCGTAGCGTGGAGCTTGTAGCTTTAAATTCGATTTGAATCCGCGCTTAGACTTTGGTATCAATTAGAGTTTTATTTTGGCAAAATTTTATTATGATAGAGCTATGTCTTGGAATTTCGCCGTAGAATATGAGATAAAATTTAGTTTTGAAGCTTTGCGCTAAGTTGCGTGGATAAAATTCTGAGTTGATATGCGCTGAGCGCGCGAGATTTAAAGATGAATTTTAATGGTAGGATTTTACAGACGCGATGTAAAATTGCTATGGCTTTTGTCAAATAAGGGGGGCATTGCATCGAAATTCGCAGTATTGGTGTATTTTTGTAAGCCGTGCGTTACGCGTATAAAAGACATATATTGCTTTAGGGCGTGTGATCTGCGCCTACAATTGCGGAATTTTATTGCGATAAAATTTCAATGCGGTAGAATTTTACTTTGATAAAGTTCAAATCCCCGCTAAATTCTGTCTTCGTGCTAAATTTTGCGATGAAATTTTGAGCAGAATTCTATCGTAGTAAAATTTCATCGCAGCCAAATCTGCAGCAAAATTTCGCAGAATTATTTTTTGATCCGCCTTAGCATACAAAATCCAAGGAAATAAAGTGGCGACATAACGATAAAAATTATGATGTATCTCCACGCCGTGCTCGCAAAAAATAGCCCCGTAAGCTCCATAAATTTTATCGATGCACCAGTATAGCGGTCGCCGATACCGATGAAAATAATAGCCGCGAACTCCACGAGCAGCGCAGGAGCAAATAGGATCGAGCCTGCAGTTTTGAAAAACATAAATGCAAAAGCCTTGAACTTATAATAAAACGAAATGAGCCCAAGTCCGATCACGCCGCAGATGAAAATCTGCTCGAACTCATCCAGCCCTAGGCTCTTATCCTGCAGGATCGTAGAGATGACACACAGGATGATAAAGACGTTGTAATTCGCCATTTGACGCATTGGGTATTGATCGTGCGTCGCTATGGAGAGTAGGTTTATCGCGCGGTTAAGCGGCAGCAGATAAAATAGCGCAAAACTAAGGAAAATCAGCAGATCCATTACCATATAAACCGTGTCTTGATTGACGTAGTCTTGGATCTGCGAAAAAGATAGAAATATGCTTGCGATTTGCGAGCGGAATATCAAAATAATGACTATCGGCACTATGGGCAGGATTATGGATTTAAGCCCTTCCTTACGGATAGATGAAGTATAAATTTTACTCTCGACGCTTTGTGTGGTGCGCAGATCGTCGGTTTGGACGAACTCAAATCCAAAGAATTTCGGTTTTTTTGCACTCGTAGGCTTAGCTTTGCGGTTAAATTTAAATTTATTAAATTTTTTTGCGACCTTCGTTTCTTTTACGGCGGATCTATCCTCTGCGATATTTTCGGTGGAGCTTTGAAAGGATGGCGCTTCGGATACATTGTTTTCTGCAGAATTCTTATCACCAAAAATTTCATCGTTTTGCTTTGCAGATTCTTTTGGCTGTGGGGCTACTTTTTGCGCTACGCGGTCTTTGGATTTAGAGCCCTCGACGCGCTTTATATTTATCGCGCTGGATGCTAGCGTGTCGAAGCTTACCTCATCGCCGTCGGTTAGGCTAGGATCGCGCTCGCCTAGCATTTCGTAGCTATACTCGACCCCGCCCGTGGCGACTATGACATTTTCACCTCTAATAAATCCGATAAGTCTCATATACTAACATTCCCCGATTTTTTAATGAGAAATATTAGTCAAAATGAACTTAAAAAACGATTATTCTACGGTGACGCTTTTGGCTAAATTTCGCGGCATATCCACGTCATTGCCAAGTCTGACGGAGATTTCAAGAGCTAGAATTTGTAAAATTATCATCATCTCAAAAAACTCGCTCATCGCGTGGCTTTGCTCGCTCGTTTTGATAAAATCGTCCGCGACCTCGGGCTCTTCGGGGCTGATCGCCAAGATATACGCATCGCGCGCGGCAAGCTCTTCGACGTTGCTTTTGGTTTTTTCATAAAGCGCATTTTTGGGCATTAGCGCGATCGTAAAAAGATTGGAATCCGCAAGCGCGATCGGACCGTGTTTCATTTCGCCGCTCGGATAGCCCTCCGCGTGCAGATAAGAGATTTCTTTGAGCTTGAGCGCGCCCTCAAGAGCGAGCGGATAAAAAATATCGCGACCGATGAAGAAAAAGCCGTGTCCATGCAGATAGTGCTTACTCATGCGGTAAATTTTATCCTGCAAGCCGTCTTTGATCTTTAAAATTTGCGGGATATGAAGCATCGCCGAAATTTCAGCGGAATTCGTGTGCGCCGAGATGACTTCGCGCAGATTTGCAAGATACACGACGAACATCCATAGCACCATAACCTGCGTCGCAAAAGCCTTCGTGGAAGCTACGCCCTTTTCGATGCCTGCGCGGGTGAGGATCACGCTGCCCGCCATGCGCACGATCGAGCTATTATCGACGTTGCAGATCGCAAGCGTCCTAAGACCGGCTTTTTTAGCGATATGTAGTGCCTCTAAGGTATCGGCGGTCTCGCCACTTTGCGAAATCACGATAAATAAGGAATTCTTGTTTAAAAACGGCTCTTTATAGCGAAATTCGCTGGCAACTTCTACTTTTGTGCGGATTTTAGCGATGCGCTCGAAAAGATATGAGCTTACAAGCGCGGCGTGATAGCTCGTACCGCAGGCACATAGCACGACCTCGTCGATACCCTCAAACATCGCCTCGTCAAGCTCGTCAAATTTTATCTTACCACCCTTTATTACTCGCCCCATCATCGCTTCAGTTACGACTTGCGCCTGCTCGTAAATTTCTTTTTCCATAAAAAATCTAAAACCCTCTTTTTGCGCGTAGCTCTTGTCCTTCGGAAGCTCGCTAAAAGCGCAATTATGCGGCTTAGATTTTTTAAAAACGTCGATCTGCCCGAGCTTTGCGACGCCGTAAATTTGATCGTCCAGATACGAGGCCGTATTCGCAAGCCCGATGAGCGGAGCATCCGAGGAGCTAAAGAAAATTTCGTTTTTATCGTTTTTTGCGACGATCAGCGGGGCTGCGTTTTTGGCAAAGAAAATCTCTCCCGGAGCGGCCTTTGTGATCAAAAGCGTGGCGTAAGCACCCTCTAATCGCTTAATCGTAGCCTCGTATGCCTTAAACGCGTCGTTGGTAGCCTTAAAATTTTTCTCGAAAAGATGCACGATCACCTCGGTGTCGGTCTGGCTTAAAAATTTCACGCCGTCCGCTTCGAGCTCATCTTTTAGCTCGATGTAGTTTTCGATGATGCCGTTATGCACGACGAAGCTAAAATCTCCAAAATGCGGATGCGCGTTAAGCTCAGTAGGCTTTCCGTGCGTCGCCCAGCGAGTATGTCCGATCGCGACGCCAAAGCCTTGCGAAGTGAAATCTTTCATCTTTTCTTCGAGATTATTAAGCTTGCCGACCGCTTTGAAATACTTTATGTTTGCGCTCTGATCCATCACGGCAAGGCCCGCGCTATCGTATCCGCGATACTCGAGCTCCTTAAGGCCATCAAGTATGATTTTTTTCTTCTCTTCGCTTCCGATGTAACCTACGATTCCACACATCTTGTTTTCCTTATTTAAAATTTGGCGCTCATTTTACTACGCTATTTTAAATTAACGAAAATTCGGCTCTAAATTTAGTCCGCTTATCCGTTTTGTAAGCAAAAAATTATATAATTAGCTTTAAAATTTGGCTTGGGAAATCGATGGAAATTTTAGAAAAACTACAAAGCGGCGAGAGGTTAAATTACGAAGACGGCGTGAAATTATGGGATTTGGATATTTTCGATCTGGGCAAGCTCGCCTTTAAAATTCGCAAAGAAAAAAACGGCAAAAACGTCTATTTCAACGCAAATCGTCATATCAATCCTTCAAATTTATGCGCAGATACCTGTAAATTTTGCGCATTTTCGGCGCACCGCAAGAACGAAAACGCTTACACGATGAGCGATGATGAGATCATGCGTATCGTGGATGAGACGGTAGCGCGCGGCACGAAGGAGATTCATATCGTAAGCTCGCACAATCCGTTCGTTACGCCGCAGCAATATTTGGGAATTTTCAAAGCGATAAAGCAAAAATATCCGCTTTTGCATATTAAAGCGATGACCGCAGCGGAGATCGATTACTGGCGGCGAAAGTGGAAGATGAGCTACGAAGAGACGATAGAGCTGATGATGCAAAGCGGCGTGGATTCGATGCCCGGCGGCGGTGCCGAAATTTTTGACGAACGGATCAGGGATCAAATTTGCAAAGGCAAGGTCTCAAGCGAGCAGTGGCTGCAAATCCACTCGCTGTGGCATGCGCGCGGGCGTCAGAGCAACGCCACGATGCTCTTTGGCCATATCGAAAGCCGCGCACACCGCATCGATCACATCTTGCGCATCCGCACGCTGCAAGACGAGAGCCTAGCTCGCGCTAACGGCGGCGGTTTCAATGCCTTCATCCCGCTCGTGTATCAGCGCGAGAACAACTACCTAGACGTGAAGGGCTTTTTGGGCTCGGTCGAAATTTTAAAAACGATCGCGATTAGTAGAATTTTGCTCGACAACGTCGCGCATATCAAGGCGTATTGGGCGACCTCGACCTTAAATTTGGCTCTCGTAGCGCAGGATTTCGGAGCGGACGATCTTGACGGCACGATCGAGAACGAAAGCATTCAAAGCAGCGCCGGCGCCGGCAGCAAAAAAGGGCAGAGCAAGCGCGATTTTATCGATATGATCGGCACGGCGGGCTTTGTGCCCGTAGAGCGCGACAGCTTGTATAATCAAATCGAAATTTACGAATAAATTCTAAAGGAGGAGCAAGTGGAGAAATTCTTTCATCTCGCCGCGGCAAAAACGTCGGTAAAACAGGAGCTTATCGCAGGGCTTACTACGTTTTTGGCGATGATTTACATCGTGCCAGTAAACGCTAACATTATGAGCATCGCAGGCATGCCGTTTGATGCGCTGGTTACGGCAACCGCGCTT
Organism: uncultured Campylobacter sp.; assembly: GCA_963524395.1. Taxonomy (GTDB): domain Bacteria; phylum Campylobacterota; class Campylobacteria; order Campylobacterales; family Campylobacteraceae; genus Campylobacter_B. Next base: position 43,514 of record CAURGM010000003.1, on the reverse strand, counting down.
ATTACGATAATCGCGACGTTATTTAATGGGTTCTTTGCAAATACCCCCGTTGCGCTTAGTGTTGGCATGGGGCTAAATGCGTATTTTACCTTTGCTTTGTGCGTGGATGCGAAGATGCCGTGGCAGAGCGCACTTGGCATCGTAGCAATAAGCGGGGCGCTTTTTACCGTGCTTTCGTTTACCAATTTTCGCGTTTGGGTTATCAAATCTATCCCGCTTGATCTGCGTCGCGCCATAAGTGCGGGCATCGGGGCTTTCATCTGCTTTATCGGACTTAAACAGATGGGCGTCATCGCGCCTAGTCAGGCGACGCTAGTAACTTTAGGAAATTTAAAAGATCTAAACGTTTTGCTTGGAATTTTAGGCTTAGCGGTCGTGCTTGTGCTTTTCGTGCTTAGGATTAAGGCAGCATTTATCTTAAGCATTTTGATTACTTCGTGCGTTGCGTGGGTGGCTGGAATTTCGCCCGCACCGCATGGCATAGTAAGCGCGCCAAGCGGCATAACGCCGATATTTGCTAAGCTAGATATCCCCGGAGCGCTGAAGCTTGCGTTCGTGCCTTTTATAATCACATTTTTCGTTACGCATCTATTCGATAGCATCGGCACTCTCACCGGCGTGGGAAACCGCGCGGGACTTTTTGGAGAGAATAGCAAAGATGGCATGAAAAAATTATCTAGAAATTTAACTTCCGATGCGATAGGAAGCGTTGCGGGCGCCGTTATAGGAACGAGTACGGTTACTGCATTTGCCGAGAGCGCGAGCGGCGTGGAGGCGGGCGGTCGCACGGGGCTTACCGCGGTATTTTGCGCTATGTTTTTCGTGCTGACGCTGTTTATGCTACCGCTATTTAAGGCGATCCCCGCAAATGCGATCTATCCGATCCTCGTAATGGTCGGGGTTTTGATGTTTAGCGAGCTTGGCAAGATCGATTATAGCGACGCGGGAATTTTAATCCCTGCGTTTTTCATAGTGTTTTTGATGCCTTTTATCTACTCGATCACCAACGGCTTAAGCTTTGGCTTTATCGCTTATATCGTAGTTAGACTCGCTCAGCGCAGGATAAAAGATTTAAATTTCGGCGTTTTGACGCTTGGCGCGATTAGCGTTTTAGTATTTTTAATGCATTAAATTTTAAGGAAAAATATGAGATTTTATAGTTTTGACGAGATGGACCGCGACGCAAGAGTTATAGCAAAGCAGGTTAGGGACGAATTTATGCCCGATGCAATCGTGGCGATCGCTAGAGGCGGGCTCACATTCGGTCATGCGCTAGCCAATGCGCTTGATATGCGGACGATATTTTCGATAAATTCCATCCACTACGCTGACACCAAAAAGCTCGATACCATCGACGTTTTCAACGTACCGGATCTGGAGCTTTACAAGCGCGTGCTGCTGGTGGACGATATCATCGACAGCGGCGACAGCATGGTCGAGATCAAGCGCGTGCTGCTGGAGAAATTCCCGCAAATAGAGCTTAAAACGGCGGTGATTTTTTACAAACCCAAGGCGCTCATCCAGCCCGATTTTAAAATTTCAAAGACGGATGAGTGGATAAATTTCTTTTGGGAAAATTATACGATAGAGGAATGAAGCGGCGCGCGGTTAAATTTAGCGGCTAAATTTTAAAGGATTCGGCAGCTTAAATTTTATGAAATTTCGGCCGTAGAATTTAGCCGTAAATCTAAAGCGCCTGTAGCAAGGATGAGAGTGAAGAAGCTTTATCAAAACGAAATTTTCGTGATCTCCATAATGTGCCTGTTTCAGGGCATATTTTTGCTTTATGCGATCTCAAATTTAAGCATCAGCTACTACGAGGCCGAAATTTTTTATGAGAAAAAATCCCTCGTTTCGCTAATCGCAAATTTAAGCTGCGAAATTTTCGGGCGCAACGACTATGCCCTGCGCATACCGTTTATTTTGATCCACTTCGCAAACGCCGCGATGATCTATAAAATTTCAAAATTTATTCTAAAGCGTCGCTTCGATAGGGTGGTCGCTACGGCGCTATTTATGGCGCTTCCTGCGTCGATGAGTAGCGCGATCTTGCTAAATCCGGCGGGCATCATCGTTTTTTTCACGCTGCTGGCGATCTATTTTGCAAAGAGCGAATACAATATCGCGCTTTTCGTGCTTCTGTCCGTTTGCGCCCTGATCGACCGCGCGTTTTTTATGCTCTATGTAGGCTTTGGAATTTGGGCGCTTTATACGCGCAAAAAGGAGCTTTTGCTGCTTTGCATAGCACTATTTAGCTTCAGCGTGATCTTTTACGACGTAAGCTCGGAGGGCAAGCCGAAGGGGTATTTTTTAGATACCGTTGGCGTTTTTGCGGGCGCGTTTTCGCCTTTAGTGTTTTTATTTTTTATCTATACGATCTATAGAATTTGGATCAAAGAGGAAAAGAGCCTGCTGTGGTTTATCGCCACGAGCGCGCTTTGTCTGACGATGCTTTTTTCGCTAAGACAGCGCGTGGCGCTTGAGATGATGCTGCCGTATTGCGTCATCGCTACGCCTTTAATCATTCGGGTTTTGTTTAATTCGTACCGCGTTAGATTGCCTAAATTTCGCACTTTTCATAAGATTGCCGTGGGTGTGACGCTGCTAAGCTTAGCGGTGAGTTATTTTGCAGTGATTTTTAGCGACGTGATGTATGAGGCGATGTTCGCAAACAAGCCGCAGCGGCATTTCATCTATAAATTTGACGTAGCTAGGCAGCTGGCAAGTGAGTTAAAAAATCGTGGAGTAAAAAGCGTAAGCTGCGAGGACGAGAGGCTCTGCCTGCGCCTGAAATTTTACGGACTGCCTAGCGGCGAGGATGCGTATATTTATGAGCGAAATTCTGAAAATTCGACACAAAGTATAGATATTTACAAGCAAGGCGTGCTAATTGCGAAATTTTATGTTAAAATATAAACAAAATTTTTATGAAAGGTAAAAATTATGAAAAAAGCATTTACTATGATAGAGCTGATTTTCATCATCGTGGTGGTTGGAATTCTAGCGGCGGTGGCGGTGCCTCAAATTAATCGAAATAGCCTTGTGGAGGCGGCAGATCAAGTAGCTGCTCATATTCGTTACACGCAGCAGCTTGCGATGAATGATAACAAATTCGATCCTAATGACCCGGATTGGTTTAAAAAACTTTGGAGAATTCAATTTAGTTATACTACCGCCAAAGGTAGTGCTGAGGGTTGGACTTATACAGTGTATTACGATAGCACTATGAGTGGCAATCCTAACGGTAGTGTCGATCTGTCTGATCTATCAAGAGTCGATTTTGCTACGGATCCACAAAATCCAAATAAAATTTTGAGTGCCGGCTTTCAAAATCAGGCGATGAATAGAAATGCCGAGAGGATTAATAAGAAGCTAAATCTTACAAAAACTTACAATATTAGAAATATCACATTTGCTAATTGCGGAGCCCCTACTAATCAAACTATAGTCTTTGACTCATATGGACGTCCTATGGGACAAGTAGCCGACTCTACAGTGCCTTATGATAGGCTTTTTGTGGGTCAAAATCCATGCGTAATCACGCTTACCAATGATGCGAGAGAGACCGCTAGTATTACTATCGAGCCGGAGACTGGATACGTAAGATACACGCTGAATTCTAATACCGGCACAGCCGCGCAATAGGACTAATAAAATTTTTACTCAAATTTAAGTAAGCGCAAGGAGAATGATGAAAAAATATATAATGACGCCGATTTATTACGTAAACGACGTCCCGCATATCGGTCACGCATACACGACGATCATCGCCGATACGATGGCTAGATTTTACCGCCTGCAAGGGCACGAGGTGTTTTTTAAAACGGGCACCGACGAGCACGGTCAAAAGATCGAAGAGGCCGCAGCTAAGCACGCTCAGAGCCCGAAGCAGTACGCAGACGGCGTAAGCGCTAAATTTAAAGACTTGTGGGACGAGTTTGACATCAGCTACGATATGTTTTCGCGCACTACCGATGCCGCGCACGAGGCGGCAGTGCAAAACGTATTTCGTAAGATGTATGAAAAGGGCGACATTTATAAGGGCGAATACGAGGGCAACTACTGCGTAAGCTGCGAGAGTTTTTTCCCTTCCAATCAGCTAATCGACGGCGAGTATTGCCCCGACTGCGGCAAAAAGACTAAAATTTTAAAAGAGGAGAGCTATTTTTTCAGGCTTAGCGCCTATGCAGAGCGACTTTTGAAATGGTATGAAGACGAAAAGTGCATCCTGCCACTAGGCAAAAAAAACGAGGTCGTAAGTTTCGTAAAAAGCGGACTGAAGGATCTTTCGATCACGCGAACGGGCTTTGATTGGGGCGTTAAAATTCCGCCCGAGCTGAACGATTCGAAGCACGTGATTTACGTCTGGCTGGACGCGCTGATGGATTATCTTAGTTCGCTCGGATTTTGCGCGGGCGGCGAGCGGATGGAGTATTGGAGCGACGCGCTGCACATCGTAGGCAAGGACATTTTGCGCTTTCACGCCGTTTATTGGCCTGCGTTTTTGATGAGCCTGGGACTAAATATGCCGCGTAGCGTCGCAGCTCACGGCTGGTGGACGCGAGACGGCAAAAAGATGAGCAAGAGCCTTGGCAACGTCGTGGATCCGCGCGAGGTCGCAAACGCCTATGGGCTGGAGCAGTTTAGGTATTTCTTGCTACGCGAAGTGCCGTTCGGCCAAGACGGCGATTTTTCGCAAAAAGCGATCATCAACCGCGTAAATTCCGAGCTTGCCAACGAGCTTGGAAATCTACTCAGCCGCATCGTCGGCATGAGCGCAAAATACTCGGATTACGTTATAAATTCTAAAGACGTGATGAAATTTTTCACCGCCGAGATCGAGGAAGCGAACTCCTATCTGAGCGCCGCACTTAACGCGCTTGAGGAGGTCGCTACCAATAGATATTTAGAGGAGCTTTGGAGAGCGCTTGCGCTCGCAAACGCTTCGATCGCGAAATACGAGCCGTGGAATTTGATGAAAAACGGCGAGCAGGCTAAGGCGCTGGCTCTCGTCGCATTGGTCGCAAATATTCTGGCTAAAGTCGCCGTGCTGCTAAGCCCTGCAATGCCGAAGACGGCGGCACGTATCGCGGGCACGCTCGGCTTTGAAATATCCACTCCGCTTTATGAAAAGCTCATACTTCGCGGCGAAATTTTAGATTTTAAGGCCAAGCCGTGCGAGCCGCTTTTTACCAAGATCGATCACGAGCTAATGCCTAAAGCAGACTATGACAAGCTGGACGGCGCTGTAAATTCTGCAAGCTGTTCGAGCACAGACGCCGCGGCAAAAGACACATTAAATTTAAATACAAATGTTTCTGGTTTATGCGCTACGGCGCAGGGAGCTCAAGTCGCGACAACCGAAACTCAAATCAAAATCGACGATTTTAAAAAGTGCGTTATCAAAATCGGCACGATTTTGGAGTGCGAAAACATAGAGGGCAGCGAGAAGCTACTGCGATTTATGATCGATTTGGGCGAGGAGAGGCCGCGTCAAATCATAAGCGGTATCGCTAAATTTTACGATCCCGCCGCGCTTGTCGGCAAGCAGATCTGCGTGCTGGCAAATTTAAAACCCGCTAAAATTTTTAAACATAGCAGCGAGGGTATGATTTTAAGCGCCGAGGACGGCAGCCTTACGCTGCTTAGCACTCTCGCGCCCGTAAAAAACGGCGCGATCGTAGGTTAGCGATGAGGGCTTTAGCGCGCAAGGCTTCGAAGCTCGCTATCTACGGCGCGGCTGGGCTCTGTGCGCAAAAAAGCAGCGCTTCGGATAAAATTTTAAAGCTTTGTCGCAGCTGCGGTTTTGCCGCAAAGATTGGCGCGGGCGGGCTTGTATGCGCCACGCCTTTGGCGCTGAAGCTCGGCGCGGGGGTTGCTTTAAAATTTGCGGCACGTAAAATTTTAACGCTAGGCGTTTGCGAGCTGTCGAAGTCCGCCGCTTTAAAATGTGTAAAACTCGGCGCGCGCACGGTTGTGCGCTCGTTTTCACGCACCGATAAATTTACAGGCGAGCGCACGAAAAAATATGCGAGCGCGGATGGCGAGAGCTCTAAAGCAAGCGCCTCGTCGCGTAGAAAGCGCACGGCAGGTCTTTCTAGCGCGAGCATTAAAAAAGACGCCTCACTTTACAAAAGCGCCTCTGCTAAAAAAAATACAGCGACAAAAAGCACGCCAGCAAAAAAATCTCCGCTGGCTAAAAAACCTGCACCTATTGCAAAAATCGCATCGACCGCCAAAAATATCGCAGCAAGTGTAGCCTCTATATCTACCGCAAAATCAGCCTCTGTAGCCAAATCCGCATCCGTAAAAAACGCTGTACGAAATAAAATTTCCGCGCCAAGCGTAAAATCGGCACCCGCCAAAAGAGCCTCTCAGAACGTAAAATCTCGCCGCGTTGCAAAAAACACCGCTACGCCTACCGCAGCCGCCACAAAAGACGACGCCGTAACCATCGCAAGCTCCGCGCCTACCGCAAAGCAGTCGCGCCACGCCGCAAAGAGCGCGCTTCCTAAAAGCTCCGCCGTAGGGAAATCGTAATGGTAAATTTATTAAATTTAACCCGCATCGTAAACGGAACGATGCTAAATAATCCGGCAATCTCCGCTGTCGAGAGCTTTGCGATCGAGCCCGCAAAGGTCGCGAAAAAGGGCGCTTTCATCGCACTCGGCGCAAACGAGCGCGACGTGCGCACCGCGATCGATAACGGCGCGTACGCGATCATTTTCGATAACAATTTCAAGCCGCTTAACGACGAGATCGCCTTTATAAAGGTTGAAAATTTATGCTCGGCGCTCGTGCGACTGATAAAATTTTTGGGCGAGACGTGGCGGCATGGCTTCGTGCTGATAAATGAGGTGCAAAGCGAGATCCTGCGCTACACGAGCGTGCCGAAAAATTTGATGTTTGCGCCGCGCAGCAAAGGCGAGCTTTTCATCAGCCTGATGAATGCCAAAGAGAAAAATACCTACTTCACTACCGACGGCGAGCTTTTGCAAAGCCTCGGTATCTCGCCCGTCCGGATCCCCGCGAGCGACGATTTTAGGCTGCTTTACGGCGGCTCGATATTTTACAGCAGCTTCGTTTTCGGCGGGCTTTATTATTCAAACTTAATCTTTCCGCAGCTGTTTTTGCCCGAGCTATGCGGCGTGATCGAGTATCTCTCGCGCAAAAACATACCCTTTAAATTTCAAAACTTAAGCGCATTCGGCCATTTCGAGCCGATTTTTGTGGATAGATTTTTTAACGTAAGCTCGCTTGGCGGCAGCTATCGCGCCTTTATCGCCGAGAGCGATCCTGAGCTTTTTGCGCGCGAGGCGGAGTTTTTGCGGGCAAAATTCCGCGAAAAAATTATCGTCTGCGCTAGCTGGGAGGATCGCCTAGACGGCGTTAAGATCGACTTTCGCTTCAATAAGCTAAGCGCGCTAAAGAGCCTGCCGGAGTTTCACTACGCGCTGGTTTTTGCAGAAAAGAGCGCGATCGTGCAGCTTCTAAATCAAAAACCGCAAGAAAAAAATCTATTTTTTTAAAGGCAGCGGATGCAGAGCTTTGATGAAATTTTAAACGGAAATTTTTGGATAAAGAGGCTTTACGAAAACGGGCTATTGCGCGAGGTAAAGGAGCAGATTAGCACCGAGCTTGAGATCGCGCACGCAAGCTATATCGAGGTAAAAAAAGAGCGCTCGCAGGCGCTGCTTTTTACGAACGTGCGAAATGCGCAGGGCAAACAGATGCCGCCGGTGCTAACCAATATTTTCGGCTCCTTCGAGGCGTTAAATTTAATCCTCGGCCGCAAGTCCGACGAAATTGCCGCCGAGATCGAGAGCCTGCTAAAGCTGAAGCGTCCGCAAAGCTTCGGCGAAAAGCTTGATTTTTTAGCGCACTTAATCTCGCTTCGTAAAATTTTTGTAAAGCGCCTTAGCGGTCGCGGCGAGTGTCAGCAGGTCGCGCATCTAGGCGCTGATGTAGATTTGGGCGAGCTTCCTGTGCTTAAGACCTGGGAGAATGATGGCGGCGCCTTTATCACGATGGGGCAGGTTTATACGAAGGATCTGAACTCGCAAACGCAAAATCTCGGCATGTATCGCCTGCAAATTTACGGGCGCGACCGCCTGGGGATGCACTGGCAGATCCACAAAGACGGCGCTGGCTTTTTCGACGAATACCGCAAAGCAGGGCGCAAGATGCCCGTATCCGTGGCGATCGGCGGCGATCCACTCTATATCTGGTGCGGCCAGGCGCCGCTGCCGAAGGGGATTTTTGAGCTGCTGCTTTACGGTTTCATCCGCCGCAGCCCCGCCCGCCTCGTAAAATCGCTTACGAATGAAATTTACGTTCCGGAGGGCGCTGACTACGTGATCGAGGGCTTTGTCGATCCTGCCGTAAGCGAGCCGGAGGGGCCTTTCGGCGATCACACGGGATATTACACGCCGGTAGAGCCATTCCCAGTAATGGAAGTTAGCGCGATCACGCATAAACGCGCGCCCGTATTTCACGCTACCGTCGTCGGCAAGCCGCCGCTTGAGGATAAATTTATGGGGTACGCGACCGAGCGGATCTTCTTGCCGCTGTTTCGCACGAGCGCGCCCGATCTGATCGATTATAAAATGCCCGAAAACGGCGTATTTCACAATCTGATTTTGGCTAAGATCGCCGTGCGCTACCCCGCTGCGGCTAAGCAGATCATGCATGCGTTTTGGGGCGTGGGGCAGATGAGCTTCGTAAAACACGCCGTTTTCGTGCCGCAGGACGCGCCGAGCTTGGATGAGTACGAAGCGCTTACGAAGTACGTCCTAAACCGCCTGGGCGCGCGCAGCCTCGTTTTTAGCGAGGGTGTGTGCGATCAACTCGATCACGCAAGCCCGAACTCCTGCTTCGGCGGCAAGCTCGGTATCGATGCGACGGCGGATTTAAGCTCGCAGGCGCCGCAAATTTTAAGCGACGAGGAGCTGCTAGCGAAATTTCAAAGCGAGGAGCCCGCTATTTTGGCGCTTAAGCAGCACTTTTGCGATACGAAAAACCCGCTCGTGCTGATAAACATAGACAAAAAAGAGCTCGTAGAGCGGAGTTGGCGGCGGCTTTTGAAATTTAGCGAGTATTTTAAAATTTTGATTTTTACCGATGCGGGGAATGACGCGAGCAACCTCTATATGAGCGTTTGGCGCGTCGTAAATAGCATCGATGCGCTGCGCGACGTGTTTGTGGCACAGGACGATCGAATCTGTATTGACGCTACGAGCAAGCACGAGTGGGAGGGCTATACGCGCAGGTGGCCGCAGGAGACGCTCTGTAGCCGCGAAGTCGTAGCAAGCCTCATAGAGCGGGGCATCGTGCAGGATGAACCCGAGCTATTTAAGAAATTTGAAATTTTTTGATGGCGGGGGGGCGAAACTTCGCACGGATTTGAAATTTAAAATTTTAACTTTGGTTTTAAGGCTGCGCGTTAAATTTAAAATAAATTTATTTGAATTTATGTGTTTAAGCGGTGAAATTTTGTAAAATTTTCAATGGTAGAAATAGCAAAATTTTTAAAATCTTTATAAAATTTGCAATAGCTAGATTTAGGAAGTATAAACGTATTGCGTATTTAGGATATGCCACAAATCCGAAGTCGGACGGGTTCGTGTGCCAAAGCAAAGCAAGCCAGCAGCTTCAAAGCTTTGAAATTTTAAAAATTTAAGGATCATATAAATTTAATGAAAGTCAGATCGTCGATTTTTTATACCATCACGTTCATCTTCGCGCTCGCTACCGTGGGCGTTTCGCTCGCTCTACTCTGGCTCATCGGCTACGATCAGCAAAACTACACCCGCGAGCTAAACTCCAAGTACTCCATCGTTGCGCGCGCGAACCTATATCAAATGAGCAAGCTCATCAGCGACGTCGAATACGAACGGCAGGTCGCAAATTTCGAGTTTTCGACCATCCGCGATGAAGCCAAGCGCGATGAGATCATCAAAGGCGCCGAAATTTTAGATAGCATCTCCGCAGACATCGGCTCTGCGGACATCTTGCTTTTTAAGCGCAAGCACTACTTAAAAATCACGCATGCAGGCGAGACGCGGCTTTTAAACGACAAGGAGTATCAGCCCTACCGCTACGATATTTTCAAAGCGATCTACGGCGTCATTTTGGCGATCATCCTGCTTGCGTATATCTTCATCATCCGAAAAATTCGTCCTCTTCGCAAGCTTAAACGCCAGATCGATAAATTTGCTAAAGGCGATCTTCAGATCAAGGACGTAAGCGCGGGAAACGACGAAATTTCCGAGGTTTCGCACGCATTTTACGAAGCGGTCACGCAGATAAATAAGCTTAACGAATCGCGCCATCTGTTTTTGCGAAACATAATGCACGAGCTCAAAACCCCCATCACAAAGGGTCGCATCGCCGTCGAGATGATCGAGCACGGTAAAAATCAGGAGCGTCTCATCTCGGTCTTTGAGCGGCTGGAGAGCCTAATCAACGAATTTGCGGCGGTCGAGCGCGCGACTGCGGGCACGGCGCTAATCGAGCGCGGAATTTTTCCCATGGATGAAATTTTAAAAGAAGCGCTCGGCATCGCGATGATCGAGCCCTGCTGCGTCACGCTGCAAAATCCGCTAGAGCTAAGCTTAAATGTCGATTTGAAGCTCTTTTGCGTCGCGGTGAAAAATTTAATCGACAACGCCGTCAAATACGCCTCAGACGGTAAAATTTTAATCCGCCTAAACGCCGAAACGATGGACTTCATAACGCTCGGCGAGCCGCTGCAGAAGGACTTTAGCTACTACAAAGAGGCCTTCGTCAAGGGCACGAACGCTAAGCAAAGCTTCGGCCTAGGGCTCTACATTGTCGATAACATCGCCAAGGCGCACGGGCTAAAATTCCTCTACCGCAGGCAGGACGAGCTAAACGTCTTTTATTTCGAGGGGATCGAAAAGATAGCTGCGTTATGAAATTTAAGCACATTTTTTATATTATTGCGCCAAAAATTCGAAACGAGAAGATGCGAAATTTAATATTTTTAGCGCTATTTTTAACCGCGACCATATTTTTTCTACCTCGCGGCGCGCAAGCCGAGAGCTTTATCACCGACGAGGAGTACGGCGCGATGCTGTATAAAAACCCCCGCGGCGTGGGCTGCGACAAGTGCCACGGCGAAAAGGGCGAGGGCTCACTAATCGTAAAGTATAAAGAATTTAACCGCACCTCGGGCGCCTACTACGAGCGCGCCCTAAACGCGCCGCCGATCAACAATCTATCGCTTCAGGAGCTCGCCGACGGGATCAGCAGCTCGCGCGACGTGATGCCAAGCTACTTCCTGACGCAAAACGAGATCATTATCATCTACAAATATATAAAATCGATAAATCAACCAAAAAAGAAGGAGAAAAAATGAATAATCACGACGAATTTTTAGCAGCACAAAAACTTATCCCAGGCGGCGTAGATTCGCCTGTGCGAGCATTCGGTAACGTAGGCGGCGAGCCTTTTATGGTGGATCGCGGCGAGGGCTCGTATATCTACGACGTCGAGGGCAAAAAATATCTCGACTTCGTGCAGAGCTGGGGTCCGCTCATCTTCGGTCACGCAGATGCAGACATCGAGCGCGCCGTCGTGCAAACCGCCAAAAAAGGGCTAAGCTTCGGCGCATCCAGTCCGCTTGAGACGCAGCTTGCCTCGCTCGTGCTAAAAAATTTCGATTTCCTAGATAAGATCCGCTTTACCAGCAGCGGCACGGAAGCTACGATGAGCGCGATCCGTCTTGCTCGCGCCTTTAGCGGACTAGATAAAATTTTAAAATTTGAAGGCTGCTACCACGGTCACAGCGACAGTCTGCTCGTCAAAGCGGGCAGCGGTGCGAGCACCTTCGGTAATGCAAGCAGCGCGGGCGTACCGCAAGATATCGCAAAAAACACCTACCTAGCCAGATACAACGACATACAAAGCGTAAAGGACGTCCTAGCGCAAAACGACATCGGTACGATCATCATCGAGCCGATCGCGGGAAATATGGGCTTGGTACCGGCGGATCCCGAATTTTTGACCGAGCTTCGCGCGCTGTGCGACGAGAAAAAGATCGTGCTGATAATCGACGAGGTAATGAGCGGCTTTCGCGCGAGCGAGCTAGGCAGCTACGGCATCTACGGCGTCCGCGGCGATCTGGTAACCTTCGGCAAGGTCATCGGCGGCGGTATGAGCGTGGCGGCGTTTGCGGGCAAGCGCGAAATCATGGATATGATAAGCCCGCTAGGAGCGGTGTATCAAGCGGGCACGCTAAGCGGAAACCCCGTCGCAATGGCTGCGGGCATCGCCAGCCTAAGTAAAATTTACGCTAGCAGCGGACTTTACGAAAGGCTTGGCGAACTTGCCCGCAGGTTCACAGACGGGCTTTGCGCCATAGTACAGCGCCGCGGCATCGCGCTGCAAACCACCTGCGTAGGCTCGATGTTCGGCTACTTTTTCGCAGACGAAGAGGTGCACGACTACGACGGCGCATTGCGAGCGGACACGGCGCGTTTTGCAAAATTTCACGGCGAGATGATTAAGCGCGGCGTATTTTTGGCGCCTAGTCAGTTTGAGACGGGCTTTATCTGCGCCACGATGAACGAGGCGCAGATCGACTTTGCGCTAAACGCCGCAGACGAAGCGATGGCGGCGCTTTAAGGGCTGCGTTTTAAAATTTTACGGATTTTAGATGAGAGTAACGAAAAATTTAAATAAAATCGTAAAGGGCGCCTGCGACATCAGCCTGGGCATCTCAATCGTCGTAGCGATCGGCATCGGCGTAGCGATCGGGCTTGGGCTGCGGCACCTCACGGGCTCGCTACTTCTGCTCTGGCTTGGCATCGCTATCGGCATCGCGGCGGCATTTCTGAACGTTTACCGCGCCTGCAAGGCGCTAAATTCGAGCCTAAAAGAGCTCGAGGACGATCCGAAATACAAGGCGGATCCGAAAAATTTCGACGACGACGATGAATGGGATGAGCGGGATTGAATAGGCGGTTTTTGCTCATATATTGCGCGCTAAACGCGGCGTTTGTCCTGCTTGGGCTAGCGCTTTGCGGCGGCGGATTTTTCGGCACGGGCTCTTTCGGCGTGCGGGCGCTAGCGTGGCTTCTCAGCTTGGAGGCCGGATTTTTGGGCGCATTCGGCGCGGTATATTTTTCGTTTCGCGCTTACCGCAACAAGATAGAAGATGAGCTAAGAGCCGGCAAATACGATGAAATTTTGCAGCAAAGCTCTAAAAATTCCGCAGGTTTCATAAGCGGCGAAACTTCCGCAAACGATACGAATTCCGCAAGCTTTGGCGGCGAAAACCAAGGCGGTGCGAGCGGCGACGATAAAATTTCATACGGCAAAACTTGCGGCGGCGAAATTTTAAAGAGCGAGAATTTTAGCGGCGCAAATTCAGGCGCCGAAATTTCAAATTCTCAAAATTCCGAAGGCGCGGTAAATTTCACTAGCGGCGAGACCAGCACCGAAAACGATGATAGCCACGCTCTGTACGATGAGACCTCCGCCGAGCGCGCCGCAAGCTCCGCCGATATAAATTTTACTCGCGGCTCAAATTTAGACGCCGAATACGGCAGAGCCGCCGCTAGCGAGTGCGACGTAAATTCCACCGAGAGCAGTCGCAACGAAACCTCTACTTGCGGCGCAACTGCTTTGGGACACGCCGCCGATAAATTTAATATGAATGGCAGCTCGACTTGCGGCAACTCACACGGCTGCATAAGCGACGAAGCTAGCGATAGTTCGCAAGGCGGCATAGGCGAGCGTTGCGACGACTTGAAAAATGCAGCGAGCAGCGATCTGGACGGCGGCTTAGATAGCAGCGAGTGGAGCGATGGCACAGATAGCGGCAATCGTGGCGGCGATGTAAATAGCAGCGAGCTGGGCGACGGTACGAGTGATTTTAGAGGTGAGATTGGCGGCGCGCGCGACGTATCAAATAATAATTTCGACGGCGCGGACGGCAGCATTGATGGTTGGGATGATGAGCGCAAAAGAGGCGAGGTTCGGAGCAATTTCGTGGGGGCGTTTTTCTCTCCGTTTAAAATTTTGTCCTACGCGGCGCTCGTGGCGGCGATCTACCTGCTTGCCAAGCTGTCATTGCTAAACCCGCTAGCTATTATCTTGGGCGTTGCGATCATTCCTCTGGGCACGATGATCGTTGCCTTCGCTGACAAAGACGCACGCTAAAGTTCAAACAGCGCGAGTGGACGCTTTAAATTTTAAAATTTAGCGTCAGCGGGATTGAGCGCAGATCGGCGCAGGATAAAATCGCGGCGATGCCTGCCACCGCAAGCTGCGCCACGGACACCGCGCGTTTCGGCACGTACCCGGGCGGGCTAAATTTATAAAATTTGCGGCGCGCATCTTTAAACTTCTGCGTAAATTCAGATCGTCGCGACGAGCCGTAGAAATTCTACGCAGCATTTAAGCGCGTAATTTTAAAATTAAATTTAACCGCCGCAGATTGCAAATACAGCGCGAAATCCTTATCTATATTTAATTAAATTTTAGCTACCATTATGCAAAATTTGAGGAAAAATTATGAATTACAATACCTTGAAAAAAATCTTTTTTCTATTCGATCCAGAAACCGCCCACAAGATCGCAGAATTCGGACTTCGGGCACTCTATGCGACTCCGGGCGGGCTTGAGGCTTTGGCAAAATTCGGCGTTTATAAAGATGAAATTTTAACTCAAAATATATGGGATCTCAGCTTTGATAACCCTGTGGGTATCGCGGGCGGATTCGACAAAAACGCCACAATGATCGCGCCACTAGCTGCTCTTGGCTTCGGACACATCGATTTTGGAACCTTTACGCCGCGTCCTCAAAGCGGCAATCCTAAGCCGCGACTTTTTCGCCTCGTTAGCGAGCAGAGCATTCAAAACGCGATGGGCTTTAACAACGAAGGCGCCGATGTTATCGAGCGTCGCGTGCGAAAAATTTATCCTTTTGTAATCCCGATCGCCGCAAATATCGGCAAAAACAAAGCCACCTCGAACGAGGACGCGCTAAGCGATTACGAAGCCTTGGGCCGTAAATTTAACGGGCTGTGCGATTTTTTTATCATCAACGTAAGCTCGCCGAACACCCCAAATCTGCGCGCTTTGCAAGAAAACAGCTTCATAAGCGAGCTGATCGGAGCGATGAAAAAGATCACGAACAGACCGCTCGTTTTAAAGCTGGCGCCCGATATGAGCGCGGATCAGGCGATAGCACTGTGCGAGTGCGCGGTGCAAAGCGGCGCAAGCGGCATCATCATAAACAACACGAGCGTCGATTATTCGCTAAGCCCCAACGCCAGGGACTTCGGCGGCCTAAGCGGCAGACTGATCACCGAAAAATCGCGAAAGCTTTTCGCACAGGTCGCTCGCGAGCTCTTCGGCCGCACGGTCCTAATCAGCTGCGGCGGCATAGACAGCGCGCAGGAGGCCTACGAGCGCATCAAATCGGGCGCGAGCCTGGTTCAAATTTTTACCGCCTTTATCTTCAAAGGCCCGTTCGTCGCAAAATCGATCAACGAGGAGCTCGCGAAGCTTCTGCGCGCAGACGGCTTCAATAACATAAACGAGGCGGTCGGAGTAAATTTAAAAGATCGCGTGGGCGAAGGATACGGCATCAGAAATGATCTGGTCGAAAGTCGCGGCAATGGCGCGACTTTGCGCACTTACGAAAATAAAGACGCGGAAGCTAAAGCGGATAAAATTTCGAGTGCGAGCAAAGGCGAGGAAACGAGCGAAATTTCAAACGCGCCCAAAAGCAAGGATGCGGACGAAAATTCTAACGACGGCAAAAGCGAAATATCGAGCGCTCGAGCCGATAAAATTCCCGCCGTTCAAACAGATGAAATTTCGAGCATTCAAGCAGATGAAATTCCTAGCGCTCAAACAAACTCAAGCTCCGAAGCGGACGAAAATTCTAGCACTTCGGCAAATTTAAACGCCTTGGTAAGCGCAGATATCGCGGCGGATCAAAGATCAATCGAGCAAAGCGGTGCAGAGAACGAAAATTCAGAGATTAAAAGTGGCGCGAATAACAAAAATCCCGAAGTTAAAAGCACAAAACAAAGCAGCACAAAAAGTGAGAATTTAGAGGCTAAAAGCACAAAGCAAGGCAGCGCGGATCGAAAGCAGGATAAAATTTCAAAAGGCGCGTCTAAAGGTGGCACAGAACAAAAGCAAAGTCAAATTTCAAAAGGCGACGCAAGCTCCAAACGCGGTAAAATTTCAAAGGACGCTACGCAGAAAGACGCCGCGCAGAAGGATACTGCGAAGGATAATGACGCCTCGCAGAAGGACGTCGTGCAGGATAACAACGCCTCGCAGCAGAAAGGCGCCGAAGCAAAAAATCTCTCGAAAAGCAGCATAAAGAGCGAGAATTTAGAGGCTAAAAGCACAAAACAAAGCGACACGGCAAGTAAAACCGCCAAAACCAAAACCGCGACCAAAGTCGCGTCAAAAAACGACATAGAAAGTAAAAATTCTAAAACTAAAGCCGTGCCAAAAGGTAGCGCAGAAAGCAAAAGCTCCAAGGCCAAAAACGCAAAGCAAAGCGGCGCCAAAACTAAAAATGCCGAGGCTAAAGAGACCAAAGAGGTTAAAGAAGCGAGCGGCGCCCAAGACGCGGAGCAAAACTCAAGCAAAAAACGAAAGGCGAAAAAAGATTAATGTTTCCAAAATTTAAGAAAATCACGCTGCAAAACGGGCTTCAAATTTATCACATCCCGATGAATAAAGGCAGCGGCGTCATCAGCGTGGACGTGTTTTACAACGTCGGCTCGCGCGACGAGACGATGGGCAAAAGTGGCATCGCGCACATGCTGGAGCATCTAAATTTTAAGTCCACGAAAAATCGCAAGGCGGGCGAGTTCGACGCGATCGCAAAGGGCTTTGGCGGCGTAAATAACGCAAGTACGGGCTTTGATTACACGCACTACTTCATCAAGTGCGCGAGCGCAAATTTAGAGGTCTGCTTGGATCTTTACGCCGACATAATGCAAAATTTAAGCCTCAAAGACAAAGAATTTCAGCCCGAGCGCAAGGTCGTGCTCGAGGAACGGCTGTGGCGCACCGATAACGATCCGTTCGGATACCTATTTTTCAGGCTCTACAACGCCGCGTTTTTGTATCATCCATACCACTGGACGCCGATCGGCTTTCGCAAGGACATCGAAAACTGGAGTATCAAAGATATCAAGGAATTTCACGCTAAATTTTATCAGCCGCAAAACGCCGTGCTGCTGATCACCGGCGACATCGGCGAAAAGGCGGCGTTTGATGCGGCTAAAAAGCACTTCGCTCTGGTAAAAAACAAGAGCGAAATTCCGCGCCTTCATTGCACCGAGCCCGCGCAAGACGGCGAGAAGCTTAGCGTTATTTACAAAAACAGCGAGGCGCAGATCGTTGCAGTCGCCTTTAAAATTCCGCCGTTTAACCACCCTGACGCCGCGGCGATCAAAGCGATGGATATATATCTTAGCGGCGGCAAGAGCTCGCTTTTACAGCGCGTGCTGGTCGATGAGAAAAAGCTCGCCAACCAGATCAATATCTACGATATGAGCGGTAAGGACGAGAATTTATTTATAGTCTTTGCCGTTTGCAACCAGGGCGTAAGCGGCGAGGCGCTGAGAGATGAAATTTTAGCGCTGATCGAAAAAGCCAAAAAAGCTAAAATAAGCGACGACGATATGCTAAAGATCAAAAACACCCTAAGCAGCGATCTTATCTACTCCCTCGACAGCGCTAGCAAGGTAGCGCAGATGTATGGCAGCTACATCGTCCGCGGCGATCTGGACGCGCTATTTAGGCTGGAGCGTGAGATCAAAAGCCTGGATAAAAACGCGGTTAAAAAAGCGATGAAAACCTATCTAAGCCTTAAAAGCTCCACAAGCATTATCTTACGAAAGGAAAACGATGAATAAAAATGTCATAATCGGCTCTATGACGGCGCTGATCACGCCTTTTAAAGAGGGCAAACTCGACGAGCAGACCTACGCTAAGCTCATCAAAAGACAGATCGCAAACGGCATAAGCGCAGTCGTGCCCGTAGGCACCACGGGCGAGAGCGCGACGCTGACGCACGACGAGCACCGAGTCTGTATCGAGATCGCCGTAGATGCGTGTAAGGGCACGGACGTTAAGGTGCTAGCGGGCGCGGGCAGCAACGCAACTCACGAAGCGATCGGGCTCGCGCAGTTTGCGCAGGCTCACGGCGCGGACGGAATTTTATCCGTAGCGCCCTACTACAATAAACCCACCCAAAAGGGGCTGTATCTGCACTACAAGGCGATCGCGAGCTCGGTAGATCTGCCGGTACTACTCTACAATGTGCCCGGTCGCACCGGCTGCGACATAGCCGCAGATACGATCATAAAGCTTTTTAACGACTGCGAGAATATCTACGGCGTCAAAGAAGCTAGCGGCAGCATCGATAAATGCGTCGATCTGCTCGCGCACGAGCCGCGCCTTAGCGTGCTTAGCGGCGAGGATGCGATCAACTATCCGATCCTAAGTAACGGCGGCAAGGGCGTGATCTCCGTCACCGCAAATTTACTGCCCGATTACACGGCAAGACTAACGAAATTTGCGCTGCAAAATGAGTTTTTAAAAGCCAAGCAGATCAACGACGATCTCTACGCGATCAATAAAATTTTATTCTGCGAGAGCAATCCGATCCCGATCAAAGCGGCGATGTATATCGCGGGCCTAACGCCGAGCTTAGAGTACCGCTTGCCGCTTTGCGAGCCGAGCGCGGAAAACCTCAAAAAAATAGAAAACGTAATGAAACAATACACTATCAAAGGATTTTAATTGACGAACGAATTTAAAGGAAAAACGCTAGTTATCAGCGGCGGCACGAGAGGCATAGGCAGGGCGATAGTTTTAGAATTCGCAGCTGCGGGGGCGAATATCGCTTTTACGTATAATTCCAACGAGGAGCTAGCGACTTCGCAAGCAGCCGATCTTGAGAAGACTTACGGCATCAAGGCGCGCGCTTATGCGCTCAATATCTTGGAGCCCGAGACCTATAAGGAGCTATTTGCCAAGATCGACGAAGATTTTGCGCGAGTGGATTTTTTCATCTCAAACGCCATCATCTCGGGTCGCGCAGTCGCGGGCGGATACACTAAATTTATGAGACTAAAGCCGCGCGGCATTAATAATATCTTTACCGCGACGGTAAATGCCTTCGTCGTGGGCGCGCAAGAAGCCGCAAAGCGTATGGAAGCGGTAGGCGGCGGCTCGATCATCTCGCTTAGCTCCACGGGAAATTTAGTCTATATCGAAAACTACGCGGGTCACGGCACGGCGAAAGCCGCCGTCGAAGCGATGGCACGCTACGCCGCAACCGAACTCGGTGAGAAAAACATCCGCGTAAACGTAGTAAGCGGCGGACCGATCGAAACGGACGCGCTGCGGGCCTTTACGAACTACGAAGAGGTACGCGATAAAACCGCCGAGCTTAGCCCGCTAGGACGCATGGGGCAGCCGGAGGATTTGGCTGGAGCATGTTTATTTCTATGCTCGAGCAAGGCTAGCTGGGTGACGGGGCACACCTTCATCGTCGACGGCGGAACGACCTTTAAATAATGCTAAATTTACCCAATATTTTAGCGAGCTTTCGCGTTGCGCTGGCGCCGCTGTTTTTTTGGCTGATCTTACTAGCCAGCCGTGCAAACGGCGGCATGGTAGGCTCGGTACACGTCAGCTGGATCGATTACTTTGCCGCGCTAGTCTTTGTAATCGCCTCCGTTACGGACTTTTTCGACGGATACATCGCGCGCTCTTGGAACCAAAAAACGAGACTAGGCGCCATCATCGATCCGCTCGCCGATAAGATGCTGACGCTTGCGGGCTTTTTGGGGCTTATGTTTATCGGGCGCGCCAGTCCGTGGGCGATCTACCTAATCCTAATCCGCGAGTTTTTTATCACGGGTCTTCGCGTGGCGATGGCGGGCGACGGCGTAGAGGTCGCTGCGTCGATGGCGGGCAAGGTAAAGACGGTCTTTCAGATGATCGCTATCGGCTGGCTAACGATGCAGTGGCCCTATGCAAACGCCCTACTCTGGATCGCAGTTGCGCTGACGCTATATTCGGGCTTTGAATACGTCGCGGCGTATGCTAAGGCTACGAAAAAAGGCTAAATTTTAGGCTAGATATGGCTTTCGTATTTGAAGATAAAATCAGCGAGAAAAATACAAGAAAGCATATTTTCGACGAAGTTAAAGCCGATGTTGAAGATAAAATCGACAAAGGATTGCTCCCATTTCGCTGTAGTCTATTATACTTCACACCCGCTTGGCGAATAGACAGAGAGCTTGACGCTTGGTTAATGGGCTACGGTACATTTAGCGGCTTTTGGGATCATTGTAATTTAGATTTTAACGCATATAGATTGTATTATCAAGGCAAAATGTTTGATACAGTCATTACTTACGGCGCTTGGTTCGGCGATTTTAGGATGATAAATGGACAGAAGCGACGTATCCATAAACTCTATGCGCTAGAACCGAGAAGTAGCGGCAAGCTCAGCAAAAGCGATATTTTTAAAATTTTACAAGACGCCCTTAACGCCGAAAATGAAAATGTTTTGCTAATAGACGCCCTAGACTACAGCATTGATTATGTAGGTGGATTTTTGATTGATGGATACCGCTTTGAGGATAACCTAGAGCAAATCATAAATCCATTTAGAAATCAACACGGCTTAGCTAGCTTAAGCCGCGATGAAATAGATGATCTGTGGTGTATCTCAAAGGAGCTAAACGAGATTTTTCTTATAAAAGTGGGCTCGGACGGTAGCAATGATCTTTTTACGCTTACCCATTACAATCACGGTTATTACGAATACCACGCAAATATAGTGCTAAAGCAAATTTCCAACAAAACCGTAGATGGAGTAAATGAAATCAGCTACAAGATAAAGAAAATAGAAATTTTAGGCGATCGCAGCGCGACTCCGACGCAAGGCAAAATAAAACGACTAGTACGCCAAATGTTTAGATCCACTCGCGAAAGCGGCTTAGAGGGCTTTAGTCCAAATTTAATAGATGAAAAATTTAGACTAAGCTTGATCTCGCAACCATTCGAAGTTAAATCAGAATTTTTTGCCAAACTAAAACAATGGATTGCGAAGCTACAAAACCTCATCGCAAGACGCTAGACCCGCGCTTAAGTGGGTTTTAGCGATAGAATTTCGGCATAAAATTCCACTTATAACGGCGACACGGAATTTTAAAATTTCACGTTCAAATTTTGCTAGATAAAATTCTATAGATGCTTAGTCTGTATGCGCACGGCGATGTACCAAGCCCATAAAATTTGAAATATAAAATTCTGCCGTGTAAAATTTTACGGCGTAAAATTTCGTTTAAACCGCCGCGCAAAATTTCAGGGCGACGCGACAGTATTTTAAAATATAATGGAATTTCAAAGCGCGACAAAATTTTAGAGTATGACGACTTGTCAAGACATAATGAAATTTCAAAGCATAGCGGCAGTTTAAAGCACAAAGCCTCGTGCAGCAAAATTTTATAATCCACTCTGCAAAATCTCGCGGTAAAATTTCGCTTTTAAATTTTAAATTCCTCGCGTCCTCCATCCGCCGCGCGCCTTAATTTAGCCAAATTTATAGCCCGAAACGGCGGTGGGTTAAGCTCAAAGCTAACCAAGTTTAAAAAAAGCGAGCCAAGGCTTTAAACGACGATCTAAGCTTAAAATTTGCAAAATAATAGTAAGCTTAGCCCATTTTTTACAAAGGTCTGAAATTTGAAAAGCATAATTTTAACGCTCGCGATCCTAGCGGTCGGATTTTATTTTTACTCGATAAATTTTATGGTCACGGTGCTGGCGATCAGCTTCCTCATCTTTTTCCACGAGTTGGGGCATTTTTTGGCGGCGCGGACGCTGGGCGTGGGGGTGAACGTCTTTAGCGTGGGCTTCGGTGAGAAGGTCTTTACCAAGCGCATCGGCGCTACGCAGTACGCCATCAGCGCGATCCCTCTGGGGGGCTACGTGAGCCTTAAGGGGCAGGAGGATTTGGATCCCGCCGCAGCAAGCGCAGACCCCGATAGCTACAACTCCAAAGGCCCGATCGCGCGCATAATCATACTTTTCGCGGGGCCGTTTTTTAACCTGCTGCTTGCGTTTTTGATCTACATCGCGCTAGGTTACATCGGCGTCGAAAAGCTAGCACCCAAAATCGGCAAAATTTCGCCAAATTCCGCCGCTGCAAGCGCAGGGCTAATGCTAAACGATGAAATTTTATCGATCGACGGCAAGCAGATCCGCGAGTGGGACGACATCTCAAAACAGGTAACCGCAGCACCTCTAAGCCTAGAGATCATGCGCGGCGGCGAGCGGCTGAGCCTGCAGCTCACGCCAAAGCTTGGCGAGAAAAAAACCATCTGGCGCGAGAGCATCAGAGTGCCGCTCATCGGCATTTCGCCCGATTACAACGCGACCGTGACACTGTATCACAAGGGCGCGAGCTCGCTTAGCTTCGCGTGGGATCAGACGGTGGAGGCATCAAAGCTAATCTTGGTAGGTCTAGAAAAGCTCGCTAGCGGCGTCGTTTCGCCTAAGGAGATGGGCGGCATCGTCGCCATTACGGACATCACCTCAAAGGCGGTCGATTACGGCGCGGCGGTCCTGCTCGCGCTCGTGGCGCTAATATCGGTAAATTTAGGGCTCATCAACCTCTTTCCGATCCCCGCGCTCGACGGCGGGCACATCGCGTTTAATTTATTTGAGCTCATCTTCCGCCGCCCCGTGCCAAAGCGAGTATTCGTAGGCGCCAGCTACGTAGGTATGGGGATTTTAGCGCTTTTGATGATATTTACGGTGCTGAATGATTTCGCTAGAATTTTGGGATTTTACAAATGAGACTGGATGAAATTTTAAAGCGCATTGAGGCTGCAAAAGCAGGCGCAGGCGAAGTGCAGCTCATCGCGGTGAGTAAAAACGTAGGCACGGACGAAGTGCGCGAGCTGTATTCGCAAGGACAGATCGCGTTTGGAGAAAACAGAGTGCAGGAGCTGAAGCGCAAAAGCGAGCTACTGCGCGAACTGCCACTAAAGTGGCACTTCATCGGCACGTTGCAAAGCAACAAAATCAATCAGCTCATCGCTCTGCGCCCGACGCTGTGGCAGAGCTGCAACAGTTATGAGCTCGCGCTTGCCGTAAATAAGCGGCTGAATTATCCGCTAGATACGCTGCTGGAGATCAACGCCGCGGGCGAGAGCTCCAAAACGGGGCTCGATAAAAACCGAGCGGTGGAGGAGTTTTTGCGCATCAAGCAGGAGTGCAAAAATCTAAATTTAATCGGCGTGATGAGCATCGGCGCGCATGTGGACGAGCCCGCGCAGATCGCGCGAAGCTTCGAGGCGAACCGCGAGATATTCGATGCGCTCGTGCCGCACGGCGCGCGGATCTGCTCGATGGGGATGAGCGATGATTTTGAGCTCGCGATCAAATGCGGCTCGAACATGATCCGCCTGGGTAGAATTTTATACGCCTAGGCCCCGAGGGACGGGCCTTAGCGCGCGAGCAAATTTTATACCGCTTTCATTATACGGCGCGCTTGATTTGCCGCGCGAGCTAAATCGGGCGCGTAGCTTGAAATTTAGCGCAATGCTTGATTTTACGTGCTACTTAAATTTAGCGCGTTATTAAAATTTTCGCGGCGCGGTAATGCGACATCAAATTTTAAACTTCTATAAAAATTTATTCGCAACGATGTAAATTTTAAAGACGCGGCGATATAAAATTATCCGTATAAAGACGGAATTTTAAAAGATGAAATTTCAAAGTAGCAGCAGCGAGGTTAAAATCCTAACAAGCGCATACCGAGGCTAAATTTAAGCGGCAAAGCGCAGGAGCAAAAAAAGGTAAATGCAAAAAGATAAAAACGCTTTGAATATCTTTCATATATGCGGCATTGCGTTGTGCGCCATAGTTATATTTTTCATAAGTTTATCGGATGACGATGAGGTGCGATCCTTTATGCTTTTGGTGCAAACAAGCATCCTAATCTGCGCGATCTACGCTCTGGTGTCCGCGTTTAGGGCGCACGGAGCAGCATTGCTTTTTAAAATTTTAATCGTCGCAAATATACTCATCTGCTTAAATACCGAAATTTACAGAGGCATCGTGCTTTTTTGGGCGACCGTATCCGCGCCGATCACCTTGTATCTTGCATTTTTATATCTGCTTTACAAGCTCGCGCTTTATTTGGCAAACCGAAAAAATACCGAATAGCTTTAAATTTTATCCGTCGCCGCCTACTATTTTTGCCGCACTTTCAAGTTTCGTTAAAATTTTGTTTATATAGGCCTTCAAATTTAAGCTTCTTTTAACATATATTGAATAAAATTCTTTTTATATATCGATGTATAAGAAATGCATAAAAATCAGATTTCTTGCGATATATTAAAATAATTTTACTCAAGGGAGTTTTGATGAAAAAGAGCTGTCTGTTTGCCGTCATAGCCGCCGTCGCGCTTCATGGCGAAATTTTTAATCTAGGCGAGATCGAAGTCACGTCAAAAATCGGCGATAAGGTCCAAGAAAGCGACACGAGCGTCGCGGTGATCGACGAAGAGAAGATGAAAAAAACGAGATCAAGCGTCTCTCGGAAGTCGCCGAGAGCACGCCGGGAATTTACGTAGATAAGGTAGGCGCCCGCGCGGAGCAGAATTTGCTCGTTCGCGGCTTCGACGCTAGACGCGTGCCGCTATTTATCGACGGAATTCCGGTTTATATCCCTTACGACGGCAACACGGATTTCGGGCGATTTACGACGTTTGACCTGTCGCGTATTGTAATATCCAAAGGCGCTAGCTCCGTGCTTTACGGACCCAATACTATGGGCGGCGCGATAAATTTAATCACCAAAAAGCCTAGCAAAGAGCTTGAAGGCAACATCGGCTACGGACTAGAATTCGGCAAAAACAAAGGCACTTTCGGCAACAAAGTTGATTTTAATATCGGTAGCAAGCAAGAGCTATTTTATATTCAAGCGGGCGGTAACTTCTTTCAAGATCGTGGACAGCAGCTATCGTCGAATTTCCATGAAAAAACTACACGTAACGAGGACGGCGGCAGGCGAGATAATTCCATCCAAAGAGATAAGAAATTTAACCTAAGAGTGGGCTTTACGCCGAATGAGACCGATGAATACACTATCAGCTACGTCAATCAAAAAGGCAAAAAGCAGCAATCTTATTACACGGGTCGCTACGCTAGATACAATATGGCAAGGCGCTATTGGGATTGGCCCGTATGGGATAAACAAAGCGTTTATTGGCTATCTCATACGCAATTTGCAAATAGCCTCTACGTAAATACCAAGGCGTTTCATGACGAGTTTAAAAACGATCTGGACGGCTATAAACCGAGCGAATTTCACAGCCACTACCGCGATAAAAGCTACGGAGGCGGTATAGAAATAGGCGGCAATATCGGCGATAAAGATACGTTAAAATTCGCTTCTAGCTACAAAGTGGATATTCACAAGGAGCACGACGACGGCGAGCCTATCCAAAAATACAAAGACAAAACTTATAGCCTCGGACTTGAAAATACCTATTCTTTCACGGAATTTACGCAACTAATTTTAGGCGCTAGCTACGACACTAGAGATGCCGTAAAAGCCCAAGAATACGGCAAGACGAGCTTCTCGCCACGCCGTAATGTCCTTTATGATTTCGACGTCGCTAAACGCCACGCCTTTAATTATCAAGCAGTGCTTAAGCATAGCTTCGACGACGACGACGAGCTTAGCTTGAGCTATGCAAAAAAGACCTATTTTCCGAGTATGAAAGATCGCTACTCAAGAAGATTCGGAAAAAATGAGCCAAATCCATTTTTAAAACCCGAGATCGCCAACCACTACGAAATCGCCTATCAGAAGAATTTTAACGGCGGCTTAAAAATCGAAACCGCTCTGTTTTACTCAAGAGTCAAAGACGCTATGGCGAGCACAATATCGTAATAAACGGAAGGAGATACGCTCAAAATACCAATATAGATAAAGCCAGGTATAAAGGATTCGAGTTTGCCGCAAGCTACCTCCTTACCGACGATCTAAAAATCGGCGGAAACTACACGTATATGAACGCTAGGTATCAAGATGCCGAGGATACACGAGTTTACGGCATCCCTAAACACAAGGGTTTCGTATATCTAGACTATAAAATTCTGCCTAAGCTAGGCATATACATATCGCAATATATGAGCTCGAGTTTGTATTCAAACTCCTACGAAGTTACGAAACTAGGCGGCTTTGGTACGACTAATCTAAAACTCACGTATGAGCCGCTCAAGGATCTAAGTATAGAAGCGGGCGTGTCAAATTTATTCGACAAAAACTATGAGTATAGAGAGGGCTTCCCTGAGGAGGGTCGCGTATTTTTCTCAAACATCAGATATAAATTTTAATTCAGGTTTAGACGGCGGCGGCATTTTGCCTTTTCATTGAACTCCGCGGGCGAGCGGTTTTGAGCCCCATCTCATACCGCCCGCCCCTTTAAATTTAAACTCTAAATTTTAAAATCTAAATTTTGCGCCTAGCAATCTAAAATCACCGCCGCTAAATTTTAAAATTTAGCAGCTAGATAGGCGCCTTATGAAGATAAATCTATTTTAAAATTTCTTTTGCTATACTTGCGAAATCAAAAAATTTAAAAGGAAAAACGGTGAAAAAAATATTTCTATTTCTCTGTGCCGCGAGCATGCTTTTTGCTCTGAGCGAGGCGCAGATCAAAGATTACATCGCGCAAAACAGCGAAAATATAGCTCAGCTGCAAGCAGAACCCTCTAAAATTTACGCCAGTTCGCCGCCGCTTTTATATATGCTTTACGCGCTTGATCCCGCTAAAATCAGCGGCGTAAATTTCGAGTGGAACGCCTTCGAGCGCCCCTACGTCAAAAAAGAGGTGCAAGAGCAGCCCGTCGTGGGCGGCTTTTTCGGTCAGGGTAAGATCCCAAACGCCGAGATGCTGCTACGCCTAGACCCCGATCTCATCCTCGTAAACGCAAGCTCGCGCAATACCAAAAAGATGAGCGAGGTCTTCGGCTCTATCAAAAAGCCGATGCTCTATCTAAGCGCGACGAAGCTTGAGGATTATCTGGACGGGTTTGAAATTTTAGGCGAAGTGACGGGCAAAAAGGAGCGCGCCGCGCGCCTCGTAAATTACGCGAAAGAGTCATTAAATTTGACCGCGCAAGTAGAGGAATACATTAAGAAAAACAATCTGCAAAAGGTAAAAATCTACTACGCGCAGGGCAGCGACGGGCTAGCCACCGAGTGCGCAGGCTCGTGGCACGCTACGCTCATCGAGCGAGCCGGCGCGCAAAACGTGCATAAATGCTCCGAAGATCCAAACGCCAAATCCTTCGGGCGCGTAAAAATCAGCTTCGAGCAGCTCGTTAAATACGACCCCGACGTCATCCTAATCTACGAAAAAGAGCTGTTTGATAAAATTTACGGCGACCCCAAATGGCAGCTGCTAAGCGCGGTGAAAAACAAAAAGGCCTACTACATCCCGCGCGAGCCCTTTTCATGGTTTGACCGCCCGCCTTCGTTTATGAGGTTTTTGGGGTTAAAATGGCTGATAAATTTGACCTACCCCGAGGCGTTTAAATTTGACATGGTTAAAGAGACGCGCGAGTTTTACAAGCTATTTTTGGACCTTGAGCTCACAGACGAGCAAATTTATAAAATTTTAGGACGAGGCGCCGAGTGAGTAAAGAAAATGAGTAAAAAGGCGTTTGCGTTTTTAGCCCTGCTGCTGGCGCTTTGCGTCGCGGGCTCGCTGCTGCTTGGCAAATACGGCTTTAGCACAGAGGACTACGCACGCTACGTCACGGCGCTGCTGCGAGGAGAAAGCTTAAAAGATTTCGAGGTCATGCACACGCTCTTGCTCGAGATTCGCCTGCCGCGCATACTTGCCTGCGTGCTCATCGGCGCTAGCCTTGCTATCAGCGGCGCGGCGTATCAGGCGATGTTCGTAAACCCACTCGTAAGCCCCTCGATACTGGGCGTGCTAAGCGGCGCGGGATTTGGCGCAGCGGTAGCGTCATCGTGCTAGTTCTTGGCGGCGTCATCAGCGGCTCGCTCTTTACTTCGCTACTCTCTGTGCTAAAATACGCCGCAGACCCGAACGACGCGCTTCCCGCGATCACCTATTTTTTGATGGGAAGCCTCGGCTTTGCATCCAAGAGCTTCATAGAGATTTCAATTCTACCGATGTGCGCGGGCGTTTTGCTACTAGCGCTTAGCGGCAAATACCTAAACGCGCTAAGCCTTGGCGAGGAGGAGGCAAAGAGCCTGGGCGTAAACGTGGCGCGAGTTAAAATTTTCATCATCCTTGTTGCGACCTTCGTTAGCGCGCTTAGCGTGACGATCGCAGGCATCATCGGCTGGATCGGGCTTATCGTGCCGCACATCGCGCGCTTTATCTTTGGTGCCGACAACCGCGCAGTTTTGGCTAGCTCGGCGATGATCGGCGCGATATTTCTACTCTTTTGCGACAGCTTCTCGCGGCTTATTTTTACTTTCGAGATCCCCATCGGCATCGTGACATCGCTATTTGGTATTCCGATGTTTATCATCGTGCTGCGCCGCGCCAAGAGGAGCTTTTGATGCGAGAAAATTTGATAGAAGTGCGAAATTTGCGCTTTGCCTACCAGGACAAACCCGTGCTAAATGGTATCAGCTTTGACGTCGCGACGGGCGATACGCTAAGCATCCTAGGCGCCAACGGCAGCGGCAAAAGCACCCTGCTACGCATAATGCTCGGGTTTTTAAAATTTGAGGGCGAGGTGCTAATCGCGGGCAAAAGCGTGCGCGACTACGGTAAGCGCGAACTCGCATCCCTCGTCGCCTACGTGCCGCAGACGCACGCGCCGTCGTATGACTACAGCGTCTTTGACGTCGCTCTGATGGGTGCGCTGTGCAGGACGCCGCTGTTTTCTAACTTTAGCGCGGCGGATAAAAAGCTAGCCGAGCAGGCGCTGGAAAAGATGGGTATCGCGCATCTAAAAAACGCGCCCTACACAAAGGTAAGCGGCGGCGAGCGGCAGCTGGCGTACATCGCGCGCACGCTGGTACAGGGCGCGAAAGTGATCTTTATGGACGAGCCGACAAACGGGCTGGACTTCGGCAATCAAATCAAACTGCTCGAGATGATAAAAGCTCTAGGCGACGAGGGCTACACCTTCGTGCAGACGACGCACTACCCGCGGCATGCGAAGTTCGTTTCAAATTTGACGCTGTTTATAAAAGACGGCGAAATTTTAGCCTTCGGGCGCAGCGAGCAGCTCATAAACGCCGAAAATATCGATAAAATATACGGCATAAACTACGAAAGATACGAGGATAGATTATAAATTTTACGGGCGCGTAGCGCCGTTAAATTTAGCCGAACTAGAGTAAAATTGCGCGCATAGAATAACTTTTCGGCGGCAAAACGGCGCGCCGATAAGACGCCAAGCTTGCGGATCACGGCTGCGGCAATGTAAGCAGCAAACCGAATTGCTAGCGAGCAAAACGTCTAAATTTAAACGATAAATTTAAAAGGAAAATCATGATTCCACGCGAGATATTTTTAAACGGCTGCAATGAGATCGCGGCAAATTTTACGTACTTCAAGCCCACGCAAAAGGGGCAAAAACTAACGAAGATCGCAAGCGATAAGGAGATTTTATTTGAAATTTATTTTGGCTCCAGCATGCGCAATTACTCAGGCAGCGTGAGCATCCTGCCGCAGATCGCGATCTACTGCAAACGCCTAAAAAAGCTGATGCAAGAGGAGCTGTCCTACTCGACCGATCTTGTTTTCGTATCGCACCTGGGCTATCTCACGCCGCGCAAACAGTTTCGCGACTGGCAGCTCGCAGGCGCTAGCTTCGAGCCCAGCGTTCGCGAGATTAGCGCGGCTATCAAGGACTACGCGCTGCCTATTTTTGAGCTTTTTGAGGATAAACAAAAGGCGGTGGAGTTTATGATGCAGCGTGGGGCTAAATTTAACAAAAATCTAAACGCTTTCGATCTGCGCCCGATCTACTTTATCTTTTATTTCGGAGGCAGGGACGCGGCGGAGGCGTTTTTTAACGTCTGTCTAAGCGATTGCACCTACAAAGGGCGATTTTATAAGCTTTATGAGGAGCTCGCAAACGGCGCAGAGGCGGATTTCGGCAGGAGCTCGTTTTGGGGCGATACGGAGGCGAAGTTTGCATTTGTAAAAGGACTTAGAATTTTAAATGGCTGAAGCTTTAATTCAAATTTTAATCGTAATTTTTAGCGTCTTGCTTCTGGGCGGGATTGTTTGGACGCTCTTTTGCCGCAACCCTCGCAAGCTTAGCTCGCGCGGGCTAGCCGCGATAGATGAGATAAGCGAAGCAGGCGCGGTAAAAAGGCTTTCCGTGCGGCCGTTTTTGTTCTGGCTGGAGCGGTTTTTTGTTTCAAGCGAGAGTCTTTGGTTTGATCAAAATTTCATCTACATTTTTGACGGACAAAAGCTCGCGGCGAGGTATAAATTTGAGCAAATTTTGACGCTTGAAGCCACAAAAATACGGATAAATCATGCTAGGATTTGGCGGATCTGCTTTGCAGGCGGCGTGAGTGAGCTTGAACGCAGCAGCGCGGACAAGCCCGAACAAGACGGTGCGAGCGAGTATAAATTTGCGCCCGCCGCTTCGATTTTTGAGCCGAGCTTTAAAGAATTTTTGCAAATTTTACGCGAGAAAAACCGAGGAGCGATCAAGACGGAGTCTAGATTTTGGGAGACCGTTTAGCGTGGCAGAATTTTACAAAGCGAATTTGCAAAAAGGTAGAAAAGGCGCGCAGCTTTCGAGTGCGATCGTCGCAAAGGGCGGAAAAAGCTACGTGCGGAACCGCAAGAGGCGATAAATAGATAAGGACGGCAAAATGAAACGTTGGAGCAAGCTTCAAAAACGGCTTTACGAGCTCGTGGATGAAAGCATTGATTTTAAGCTCCACTGCACGGTCTATAGGATGCAAAGCAGACGCGGCAGCACGGATTTGCCGCGATATTTTATCACGCTTGCGGGCGAGATTATTTTTGATTATCCGAAGGATTTCGTGCTAAAAAGCGGCGGCGTAAAAAGCCTAGCACAGGGTGCTCTAGCGAAAATTTATCCGTATGGTAACGACATAAGCGACATCGGCGAGCTTATACGCGAATATATCGATATGCCCAAAGATGAGCTGTTTGCAAAGCACTTTGGTGCCGATGAATGGGGGCTTGCAAATATCCTAAAGGCCGCCGACAAACGCATCGGCAAAAAGAGGCTGCAAATTTTAGCCAAAAACAAGAAAAATCAAGCGATGCAAAAGGTGATAGCGGCTAGATTGGGAGCTTTGCAATAAATCCACAGCGGCGATTTAAATGCGGAGCGAACAAGCGTGGACGACAAACTAAAAATTTTGATTTATGAGCGGACTTTTTAAAATTTAGCTACGATCATTCGGTGAAAATTTAAAGAATTTAGAGCAGATAAAATACGCAGGGATGGGCTTGCCTTAGCACTTTTCGCCGGGCGGTTTGAAATTTCAGGCGGGTTTAGGCGCGGCGCATAATTTTGCGCTAAAATTTAATGAAAAATCGGTGCGATCTGCCCGATAAATTCAGGAAAGGATAATGATGATTTTAGCTTCAAACTACGATGAGATCGACTTTGACGCGCTTTATAAGACGCAAAAAGCAAAAAGCTCATTCGGCAAAAAACTGGCCGAGCATTGGGACAAAAAGGCGCCTAGCTTCAACGAGGGCGTGATGCAAAGCGCCTACGCGCGCGAGTTTATAGACAAAGTCGATTTTGCGGGCGTTTCAACGCTGCTTGATTTCGCATGCGGCGCAGGCGCGCTAATCGTGCTGACGGCGGAAAAGGTAGATCAAATTTACAGCTACGACTTTTCGCCCAAAATGCTGGAATTTGCCCGCGAGAATGCTCAAATTTATGGCGCGAAAAACGCAAAATTTGCGCAAAAAGCCTTTGAGGACGATTGGTCTGACGTGCCTGCATGCGACGTGGTTTTTGCTTCGCGCTGCCTTGAGGTGGACGATCTAAAAACCGCGCTTGCAAAGCTTCTTTCAAAGACCAAAAAATCGCTTTATATCACGTTTAAAGTGGGCGGCAGCTTCGTGGATGAGCGGATTTTACAGGCGCTGGGGCGCGACGTGCAAAAGAAGCCCGACTTCGTCTATCTCATCAACATCTTGTTTCAAATGGGCTATCTACCGAGCCTCAGCTATATCAAAGCCTGGTGTCACGGCGGCGGAGCGAAAAGTGCGGAGGAGTTTGTGCAAAAGACGCGCTGGATGCTAGGCGGCGAGCTAAGCGAAACGGAAGAGGCGCGGCTAGCGGAGTATTTTAACAGCGGCAAATACGAGCCAAAGCGGGATTTTATGCACTGGGCGTTCGTGCGGGTGAATAAAACAGATGAGCTTTAGCCTGGTTGCTTTATTTTATGAATGAAGCAAGATAAATTTTGAAGCTAAATTTAGCTAGAAATGAAGCGTAAATTTAGCCTGCCAAAAATTTTATCGATTAAATTGCGAGAGCCGGTAAGTATTCGCTTTTAAAATTTAATGTGAAACGGGATCGCTTGTCTGCCAAAAAAGAAGCAAGTCAAAAAGCCCGCTTCATTAAATTTAAAACGCTACGGAGTAAAAAAGCAAAATTTGAGCTAAAATAACCGAGAAAGGCGGTAAAAACGCAAAAAGACAAAATCCCCGCGGACATCAGCCAAATTCTACAAGAAATTTTAAAAAGCTACGATAGATTTCGCTTTTGTAGATATCTGTTTTTCGGGACGCTTTTGACCTTTCTGATTTATATCGTCGTGTTTCTTATGTTTGTACATGATGCGCCCATAATGTCGTTTTTATGCATGCTCGCGCTATCTGCGATAAATATACTCGTCTGCCTAAACAGGCTGAAGTATAAAAAATATGCCCTGCTTTTATTTAGTGATGCAGATAAAGCCTTTATGCTTATATGGATACATGTGGCTGCGATATTTTACGTCCTTTATGCTTTAATCGGATTTTATTTACAGATAAAATATCACATAGACTGGGATACACGTCAGATTATACCCGCTATTTTTATCGCTATTCCGGTGGCGATAATAACATATAACGCAAATCCGGAATTTGACGCCGATGAGACCGTGTATCTACCGGCGCCAAAATCGTAGACAAAAATCGGCGGAGCCATCGCTGATAAAATTTCCGGCGAGCAAAATTTTAATAAAACAAACGGCGAGGCGCAAGCTACCCAAGATGAAGCCGCTAAATTTGAGCAAAAATTTAAACGAATTTTTTAATAACTTTATCGCTCAAATCTCTTTCATCAGCTCCTTGTCGGAGTATCCCTTTGCTGTGGAATGACAGCTTAAATTTAGAATTTAAATCAATCCAAAGCAGCACTTTGCGTCTTTAAATTTGCAAGCCCACCATTTAAATATATCTGTTTATCTGCGTTCATTAAAACGCTTTAAATTAGCTGAGTATAGAAGTAAGAAAATAAAGAGCGTGGAGATTTTAGGCATAGCAAATGCGTTTAAATTTGATCTTAAACGCTCAAGGCTACTGCGTTAGCTTGCATTTCAATGCCTCTTGTAAAAGCGCATTGGCTACTACTCTCTCCTTTTTTACGAAGATAAAATTTTCGCCGTATTCGCTCTGCAACTCGCTTTGCGGATCAGCGCCCGTATGCATCACTATGATATTTGCTTTTAAATTAGAGCCGTTTAGCATCTTGGCGACAATGTCGAGCTTTTGCTGATTTGCGATCGTTAGGATGATGACCGACGCATCGCGCGCATGCAGCTCGTCTATCGCAGTTTTTTGCATTATATTTACAAAGTATATGTTCTCTCCACGCGATTTGCCGAGATCCACAAGTTCTAAATCGCTCTCAGCGACTACATATAGCAGCCCCTGATCTTTAAGGCGCAGCACCACTTCCTGCCCTATCCTGCCGTAGCCTGCTACAATGATATGATTTTTAATCGGCGGGATTTGAGTTTTATGCTCCTCATCCTCGAGCTTTTCGACCTTGGACTCGAAACGGTTGGCGATTTTGTTTAAATTCTTAAGAATAAACGGCGTTAAAATCATCGTCGCTGTTACGACTGTAATTAAAATTTGCCCGTTTTCCTTACTTAGCATATCGCGGCTCATCAACAGCGAAAAGATCGCAAGCGCAAACTCACCTATCTGGCATAGCGACAGCGCCGCTTTTAGCGCTATCCTTTTGCCGGTCGAGAGAAATAAGATCGCGTAAATCACAACCGTTTTAAGCGCCATTATAACGATAATAGCGAGCAGGATCAGCCCATAGTGCGAGACGATGACTTCAAAATTTATCTGCATGCCAATCGTGATAAAAAAAAGCCCCAGCAGTATGTCCCGAAACGGCGTCAGATCAGCCTCTATCTCGTGTTTATACTCAGTTTCTGCGATGAGCATGCCCGCGATGAATGCACCCAGCGTGTATGAAAAGCCGAATACATGCGCCAAAAAGCTAGCCCCCACGACGGTAAAAAGGATGGTCGCGATGAAAATTTCTTTAGAATTCGTCTTTACGACGTAGTAGAGGAAGCGGTTGAAGGCGAATTTGCCAAGCACGAAAAGGATCACTACCACTATGGCGGCGCTTACGGCGGTTTTTAAGATTAGATAGTTCACGGGGGTGCTGTCGGTCGAGCCAAATATGTCAATCATAAGCAAGATAGGGATGACGGCGAGGTCTTGAAAGAGCAGGATGCCAAGCACCTTGCGCCCGTAGTTTTGGTTGATTTCGCCTGTTTCATTGAGCGTTTTTAGCACGATCGCCGTCGAACTAAGCGCGAGCGCGAGCCCGATAATCATCACGGTTTTTATGTTTCCGCCGAAAGCTTGATCGATGATGAGCGCTAGAATAATACCGGTGCCGAGTACTTGGAGTATGCCGTTGAAAAACACGTCCTTTTTCATGCTCATTAGGTGTCGGAAGCTAAACTCAAGCCCGATGGTAAACATCAAAAAAACGATGCCGAATTCTGCTAGCTCGGACATATGGGCATTTTCGACGCTGCTTAAGCTATAGATCTGCGAAAAGCACACGCCTGCGACGATATAGCCGATGATGGTGGGAATTTCAAAAATTTTAAAGACGATATTTAGCACTATCGCAAGCGCAGTGATCGCAAGAAATAGCTCTATAACAAGCTCCATTAACTCCCTTTTTTGTAAGATTATGCATAAAATTTAGCGCTAAATTTAGTGTCAAATTTTACATTATCCGCGACCGTTTATCAGAAGCGATAATTGATGAAATTCTATCTTTTCATATAAATTTACGGGTAAATTTTATAATGTGATTTTACTAAAATTCCGCTTAAAAATAGAGAAATTATATCGCACTTTATCGCTAAATTTAGAGGCTCGCGGTAAAATTTTAAAATCTAAGGCGGCATGAAATTTTAAATTTTAAAGCCAAATTATATCAAGACGGCTTTTAAATTTAATCGCAAGAAAATTCGCCCGGGTTTGTTTAGCGCAACTTTAAATTTAACGCGCCCACAAATCCTCTTTGAAAGTCAAAATTTATCGCTTGAATCTACGCTTAAGAGGCGATCTTGCTTTTTGATAGCATTAAAATTTCAGCTTATAGCGCCAGGATC
Source organism: uncultured Campylobacter sp. (assembly GCA_963524395.1). Classification (GTDB taxonomy): domain Bacteria; phylum Campylobacterota; class Campylobacteria; order Campylobacterales; family Campylobacteraceae; genus Campylobacter_B. Next base: position 7,816 of record CAURGM010000003.1, on the reverse strand, counting down.
CGATTTTTGCTGAGCTTTAAAATCTTTATTTCGCAGACCTTAGTCTGTCTCTCCGCCAAGCTCTAAAATTCTAGCCCGCAGCTCCTCGATCTCGTGCTCATACTCGGCAATCCTTTCTTGCAGGCGAAAGATCACATCCACGCCCGCAAGATTGACGCCAAGCTCCTTTGTAAGGTTTAAAATCATGCGTATGCGGTCCATATCATGCGCCGAGTACAGGCGCATCTTACCCTCAGTGCGCCCTGGACTCACGAGCCCTTCGCGCTCATATTGCCGCAATGTCTGCGGATGGATATCTAGGACCTTCGAAACTATCGATATGAGATAAACCGGCTCATCGTAATCATGCATTTTGATGCCTCCTTATAGCTTTTGCAGCGCGGCTTTTACGTCCTCGTCCAGCGAATCGACGTCGGGCAAAACGACATTTACCACCGCGTATAGATCGCCTAAAATTTTACTTTTGCGGTTTTGCACGCCGTAGCCTTTTAGGCGGTATTTTTGCCCGTTTTTGGTGTTTTTAGCGATCTTTATCGTAGCGCTTTTGCTCGGCGTCGAAATTTCTACTTTTCCACCAAACATCGCCGTTTTCAAAGGCACGTCAATCTTTTTGAAAAGATCGTCGCCTTCGCGCGTGTACTCGGCGCTTGGCGCGATTTTTATTTCCAAAATTAGATCGCCGCTTTGAGCGCCTGATTTTTGTCCTTTTCCCCTGATGCGCAGCTTCTCGCCCGCATTGATGCCCACGGGTACTTTAAATTTAACCGTCTCGCCGCCTATGCGCACGCTCATCTCGCCACCTTGTATCGCGGTTTCAAAAGGAATTTCAATCGAGCTGTGCGTATCTAGGCTCTGTGTGCCGCCAAAGCCACCGCCGAAACTGCTGCCGCTAAAGCCGCCAAAACCTTCGCCGCCACCGAAAGAGCTGAAACTAAATCCGCCGCGCGAGCCTGAGCTTTTTGCGCCGAAAGAGCCGCCGAAAATGCTGTTTAGGATGTCGTTTAGATCGCCCATGTTTGCCGAGCCCTGCGCGAAATCGTGGAAATTCTGTCCGCCGAACATCTCGTCGCCGTGGCGGTCATACTGCGCCCGCTTTTTCTCGTCGCTTAAAATTTCATACGCGGCGTTGATCTCTTTAAATTTATCCTCAGCTCCTGGTTCTTTATTGATATCTGGGTGATACTTGCGAGCTAGCCTGCGGTAAGCTTTTTTAATCTCCTCAGTGCTTGCTGATTTATCCACGCCCAGGGTTTCGTATAAACTGCTTGTACTTGCCATTTTAATCCTTAAAATCTTAAAATTTATGTAGATTATATCATAAAACTTTAGTGAGTGTCAATCAAGTTTGCTAAATTCTATTTATAAATTTTAATTTTGCGTTAAGAATATATTAGCGGACAAAATTTATAATTCCGCCAAAATTTCATTATCACAAAGGAAGCAAAAATGAAAAAATCGATCATCATATCGATAGCCTTAGCAGGTGCGCTTTTTGGCGCCAGTATCGACATTAAAGAAGCTCCAAGCAATTATGAGCGCGTAAATCCGGGCTTTAATCAAGACGTGGTGCTTTCGTATCACAGCTCGCTTTCGGACGTAAAAAAATCCGTCGTCAATATCGCAACTAAAACCAAGATCAAAGCAGGCAATAGTCCGATGTCACAGATGTTTGACGATCCGTTTTTTAAGCAATTTTTCGACTTTGACATTCCGCAGCAGCAGGAGCGCGAGGGAAGCTCGCTAGGTTCTGGTGTCATCATCTCCGAAGACGGCTATATTGTCACAAATAATCACGTAATAGAAAACGCCGATGAGATCGTAGTTACACTACTAGAAGGCGATAAGGAATATAAAGCCAAGGTAATCGGCACCGACCCTAAAACCGACCTTGCAATCATTAAAATCGACGAAAAAAATCTCTCTGCGGTTAAATTTGCCGACTCGTCCAAGGCTATGGAGGGCGACATTGTATTTGCTATCGGAAATCCTTTCGGCGTGGGCGGCACCATCACTCAAGGCATAATCTCGGCGCTAAATAAAAACAATATCGGGTTAAATCAATATGAAAATTTCATCCAAACCGACGCTTCGATCAATCCGGGCAACTCAGGCGGCGCGCTAGTGGATAGCCGCGGTGCGCTTTTAGGGATAAATTCCGCTATTTTAAGTCGCGGCGGCGGAAATAACGGCGTAGGCTTTGCGATCCCTTCAAATATGGTAAAAGAGATCGCTGAAAAGCTCATCACAAACGGCAAGATCGAGCGTGGCTTTATAGGCGTGACGATCTCGGATATGTCTAAAGATCAAAAAGAGCTCTATGAAAGCAAAGAGGGCGCGCTAATCTCAAGCGTAGAAAAGGATATGCCTGCCGATAAAGCAGGTATCAAGCGCGGCGATTTGATTACCAAAATAAACGGCAAATCTATCAAAAACGCCAACGAGCTAAAAAATTTAATCGGCTCAATGGCTCCGGGAAGCTCAGTGGATGTAGAATTTGAGCGCGACGGCAAAAGCAAGAGCACCACTATCAAGCTAGACGCGATGAAATCCGACTCCACCACCTTAGGCTCAGCCGGTGAAAACTCACAAAGCGCGATAGAGGGGCTAAAACTAAGGACGTTAAATGACAGCTTGCGCCGCAAATATAACCTCGACGACGATGTCTCGGGCGCCCTCGTCTTAAGCGTCAAAGATGGCTCAAAAGCCGATGATTACGGCTTTGAAGTAGGCGACGTGATCATCCAAGTCGGTCAAAACGATGTCAAAAGCTCAGACGACTTCGATCGATATATCAAAGATTACAAGGGCAAAAAGACCCTAGTCTGGGTTATCAGACGTGGAATTCCGCAAGGTCTTGTAATCCGCTAAGCTTGGTCCGCCAGGCTTTAGCTGCGAGAAACGCGCAAGCATTAAATTTTAATCGCGGCAAGCCCGGGACAAAGCATTAGCGGAGCTTGCGAATAAGCAAACAGAAGCTTTTGGGATTTGAGCTTTTTGGCAAGTGGAATTACTAGCTTTCGAGCGTAAGAGATACATAAACTATAAAAATGGGCTTTTGGTGAGCATTAAAAGCTGCCGAAAGCCCATTTCTATTTTAAAGCATCTCTGAAAGCCCTCTGCTATTTTAAAGCACCTCCGCCGAAAGCCCTTTGCCATTTCAAACACCGCTGGAAGACCTTTAGCTATTTCAAAACACCGCTGAAAGCCCAAATTTCGCTTGAAATTCTTAGATTTTGCCCCCTCCATTGCTTTTATTTTCACTTAGAATTTTTAAAATTTAACCCTCCGCGCCGCTACTTTATCGTTTTTATCGCCTCGCCCGGAACTTGCTTTAAAATTTTAATCTCTTTGCTAACAACATATCGCAGAAGTATGTACTTATAGTCTAGAATTGCTTCAAATTTTAATTCCTCTCGTATATTGCTTCACTTTAAATTCTACAAATCCAAATTTATAAAATTTATGCCCTACCTATTTATCATTATCAGAAACTGCTGCCTTTTTATTCTAGCGCTTTTCTCGCAGCGACGCTTCTTGGGAATTCCGCTAGCTAAATTTTAAGGTCGGAATTTTAAAATTCCATCATTTTGTAATCGTAATTTTTCGTTTAAGCTTCGATAACAAAAATAAGCTGAAATTTTACTTTATTATCGAAAACGTTGCATCGCGATACCGATTTTTTCGCATTAAGCTACTTTTTGTTAGGAATTGTATTAAATTTATTGTAAATAGGTATTTTTATAGTATAATGGATAGTTTTTATTTTTTACGAAGGATTACAACTATGAAAGATATTAAGATACCGATTATTTCCGGTTTAAGTTTGGCGGCATGCTTAGCCATTGCTCCTTCACAAGCTTTAGCCGGTAACGGAGTCATAACGGTAACTAAAAGCGACGGCACCCCAAGTCAATTATATAAATCATCAGGCGAAAATTACTCGGGCGGCTTTGAAAGTAAAGCAAATGCTCACGGACAAAACGATAATAATATCGTAACAATAAGAGGCGTTACCTCGGGCGGCGAAAGTACTTGGAAGCGCACGATCTATGGTGGAGGCAACGGCGATGGTACCAATTTGGGGCAGGGTTTTTTATATGAGCAAGTTACCTCGGCAAATAATAATATACTTAATGTCAATAATGGCGCTACGGTGGCGATACTTGTGGGCGGCGAAGGAAAAGGCGCACAAAACAATACTGTAAATTTGAATGACGCAGAGGTGCATTATGTCGTACTCGGCGGCAACGGCACATGGTACGGTAGAGCGAGCAATAGCGGAGACGCCATACACAATATCGTAAATGTTAGCGGCGCTACTAAGATATACTACAAGAATTTCAATAATTTTAACAGCACATCGCTAATGGGCGGTAGAGCGACCGGTACAAATCAAGCAAATAATAACGAAGTAAATATAAGCGGTACGCCTATTATCGTCGGTAGAGTCGCGGGCGCTGCGGTAGAAAACGGCAATGCCGAAGGTAATAAGGTTACTATAACCGGCGCCGTTACGCTCGGCAACGGCAATACTACCGTTAACGGCGTAATCGCTTCGGTCAGCAATGCCGCTACTTTAAAAGACAATACCGTTACGTTCGATAATGAGAATGCAAAGATGATAGGCAATGCCGGCGTATTTGGTGCAAATGGCAACAACGCCGGTATACATGATCCTGCGGGAAAAGCTACTGCCGAAGGCAACGGCGTGATACTCAGAAACGGAAGTATTGAAAGCGACGGCGGTATGGCAGGCTCGTATATGGTTACGACATCTAAAAATAACTACTCGAATATTAGCGGCGGCTATGTGCGTGCATATGTTTATGGAGGTTACTCCAGAGCGGACGGATATACGAGCGAAAACGACCATGTTATTATGAGTGGCGGTAAAGTTGACGGCGGCGTTTACGGTAACTGGAATTTGAAAGGTAGCATAAAAAACGGCTACGTAACGATGAGCGGCGGCGAAGTAGGAGCTAGCGACGGCGTTTACGGCGGTTGGAGCGATGTCGCAGGAGGCGATGTTACCGAAAGCCACGTCGATATTAGCGGAACCGCTAAGATAAATGGAAGAGTCGTCGGCGGACGAAGCGATGCTAAAAACGTTACGAAATCCTATGTAACCGCTACAGGCGGAACGATCGGTAAGGAAGCAATCGGCGGCGAAGGCAAAACCGGCGCTTCCGAAAATAAAATAACCGCAACCGGCACGACTTTTAAAAAGAGCGTTATCGGCGGAAAAAGCTCTAACGGCGCCGTAACCGGCAGTGGAGTATTTTTGACTAGCTCCAAAGTCGGCGAGAATATTTACGGCGGCAATGCCACGGGCGGAAAAGCGGAAGATAACCACGTCAAACTTAGAGGAAATAACGTCGTAACCGGTGAAATTTACGGCGGCACATCCACTACTAACGATGCTTCAAGAAATATCGTAGATATAGAAGACGGCGAAGTAGGCGGTACGATTTTTGGCGGAAGAGGCGTAAATTCGTTTAATAATACCGTAAATTTAACCCGTACTCACGCTAAAAATCAAGTCAACGGCGGCGGCGTTAATACGAGCGGCGGTAGTGCCCACGATAATAAAATAACCTTAGACGGCGCTAAGGTGGACGGCATCGTAAGTGGCGGCCAAGCTAATAGCGGAGATGCCGCAAAAAATATCGTAACGGCGCAAAATAACTCAAAAATAAATTCCGTTATCGGCGGTCAGTCTTCAAGTGGAGCTGCTAAATTAAATGAAGTACACTTAAGCGATAGCGCCGTAACGAAAGAAATTTACGGCGGATATAGCATAAGCAATAATGCAGAAGAAAATATCGTAAATTTAACAAATACTACCGCGAATGATGAAGTCTACGGCGGATTAAGCTCACAAAAAGCTGCCGATAAAAATACTGTAAAATTAAACGGCGGCGAAGCTAAAAAGAACGTTTGGGGCGGATACGGTCGCACCGGTACCTCGCAAAACACCGTGACAATAGAGGGAGGCGCACTGGTAGCGGGTAACGCACTGGGCGCAGAGGCGACAGCCGGCAGCGCAACCAATAACACCGTAAATGTCGATAGCGGTAAGGTTACCGGTGACGTAAAAGGCGCAAAAGCTAGCGGCTCTGCAACCAATAACAGCGTAAATTTAAAAGGTACTGCTAGAGTTGATGGTAACGTCTATGCTGCAGATGCAAGCAGCGGTAGCGGCAACAGCGTAAATTTCCATAGCGGAAGCGTAGGAGGAACGATATATGGTCTATCTAATACAAGCGGAGCTAACAATAGCCTAAACGTATATAACGCCTCTACTCAAAAAACCGCAGGCGATATAGCAAATCTAAATGTATTAAACTTTGATGGAATTTCAAACGCTAACGGTAGCGCCGCAACTGCAGCTTTAAATTTAACCACTGCAGGCAACACCGATATCAATAATGCTAAATTCCAGTTAAACGGAATAGACTACGATCCAAGTAACGATAGCTACGGCTCTTTAAATATAGAGGAGGGTAAGGAGTATTATCTAATTAAAAACGGAGGCGATTACTCAAATTTCAAAGAGAAAGCCAAGCAGCAGACAAACGTATTTAATATCACCGATGCTTCTACCTATGAGATCTCTTTAAAGGGTATGTTAAAGAGCACGGATAACCACTCCATATTTATCCAAGGTGTAAAGGATACCAAACGTAATATCTCATCCGATAAAAACTTCGATAGCGAAGAGGTTTTAAAATATGATCCAGATCTTACCGCAGGTACTATAATCAACGTAGGTAAAGCAGGCGAAAATAAGAACTTTAACGGACTTAAAATAAATACGGTAAATACCGATCCTGCTAAACCTATAAAAGCAACCGTTACTCTAGTAGAGGGCAATAATATAGGAACCATTACCGGCGATGATGATGATACTTTAAAGATAGGTAAAGATGACGGCTCTATGACCCCTGGTAGTATAGAAGCAGAAAACATCGCAGGCTTTAAGAAGATCGACTTTAATCTCCCTAACAACTACAACGGAAACGATCCTGCACTTAAGCTTACCGGAAGTACTATTACCGATCTTAGCCAGACGAATGTTAATGTAAATACAAATAACCTTGATGATAACAAAGACTATAAGTTAATCAGCAAGAATAACGGTACTATAAATTTTACTGACAGAAGCACCCAAAAAGATCAGGTCTATACCATTACCGATAAAGACCACTACCAATATGACGGTGAAACCTTCCGTAAACAAAACGCCGATAAAGAGCTTGTATATAGAAAGGGCACCATTACAGATGCTTGGATAGATAACGGCTTCGATAGCACGGAGCTAACCAAGAACCAAGCTAGCAATGATGCCCAAGTAGGAGCTCATAAGCTATTCGGTAATAAAGGAAATACCGTAAACGTATCTCAAAGCGCAGGAGATCTAAACGGTAAGAATATAAGCTCCGGTAGAGCTGATGTCAAAGACAGCGTAACTCCAAATACCATCTATAACAATAAGACGGTAGTTAAGGGCGGAACAAATTTCGGTAACGTAAATGCCGGTTACGGCGATAGCGGAACCCAAGAGGTTCACCACAACGAGCTAAGCTTTGAAGATAGCTCAAAAGGTGCGGTGGTAAACGGAAACGTAAGCGCAGGCTATGCCTTAAACGGAAACGTTCATGATAATACCGTAACTACAAACGATACTATAGTTAACGGAAACGCTTACGGCGGTGAAGCGGCTAGTGGTAATGCAGATGCCAACACCATAACTCTAAATGACGGTAAGGTTACCGGTGACGTAAAAGGCGCAAAAGCTAGCGGCTCTGCAACCAAT
>CAURGM010000002.1:0-180789 GCA_963524395.1 uncultured Campylobacter sp. | reverse complement strand
GCGCTTCTTTCGCCAAAGAGCGCAGACGAGCTAAGGCGCGAAATTTTATAAATTTCCGGAGGCGTTTCGGCGGAATTATGAACGAGGAAATCTGAGTGATAAAGATAGAAAATTTAAAGAAATTTTACGGCAAAACCTGCGTGATCGACGATGTGAGCTTAGAAGTAAAGCAGGGCGAAATTTTTGCCATCGTCGGTCGCAGCGGCGCGGGTAAAAGCACTCTGCTGCGCTGCATAAACGGCCTTGAGGACTACCAAGAAGGAAGCCTTAAGGTAGAGGGCAGGGAGGTAAGAGAGCTAAGCGCCGCGCAGATCCGCGAGCTGCGCAAAAATATCGGTATGATTTTTCAGCACTTCGCGCTTATGAGCCGCCGCAGCGTCGCGCAAAACGTCGCCACGCCGTTAGCATTTTGGGGATATTCGAAGGACCACACAAAGCGCCGCGTAGCCGAGCTTTTGGAGCTCGTAGGGCTTGCGGATAAAGCAAACGCCTATCCTAGCGAGCTTAGCGGCGGACAGAAGCAGCGCGTGGCGATCGCGCGCGCGCTTGCATTAAGCCCTAAAATTTTGCTTTCCGACGAGGCGACCTCGGCGCTTGATCCCAATACTACCGCGCAAATTTTATCGCTTCTGCGTCGCATCAATCGCGAGCTAGGCATTACGATCGTGCTCGTCACGCACGAGATGGAGGTCGTAAAAGGCATCGCGCAGCGAGCGATCCTACTTAAGGGCGGGCGCGTGAGCAACTCGGGCGATATTGTATCGCTGTTTTTGCACCCGGATGAGAATATGAAGGAGTTTTTGGGCGAGGAGGAGGTGCTGCCCGCAAGCGGCGTTAATATCAGGCTCTTTTTCCCGCCCGCGGTTGCATTTGACAGCGTGATCACGCATATGGCACGCGCTTTGGAGATAAATTTTAACATCGTTTGGGGCAAGCTCGAGCGCCTCGATAAAAATGTCGTCGGAAGCCTCGTGATCAACGTAGAGCCCGCACACGTCGCGCGCGTGGAGGAGTTTATCAAAAACGCGGGCGTGATCTATGAGATCGTAAGCGAAGATGAGATCAAAAGCTGCGCCGCGATCTAGGTACGATTTCGCGTCCTGTGCGCTTGCACCGCACTAAATTTAAGGGCTTACGCGGCATAGCGAATTTAAAAGCTCGGGCGAGGTCGCGAACTCAAAGGCTGGCTAGGCGTTTTAAATTTAACGATCGAGCCGTAGCATTATAAAATTTAATTAATTATGACGAGAGTGGTTTAAATTTCTATTTTGCCTCGATAAAATAAGCTCGGTGATGCGCTGTTGGCGTGCGCTCTGGCTAGCTTTGATTCGCGTTTAGAATTCGACTAGCCATAGCGAGGCGATTTAAATTTCAGGGATCGCGACCGACCGAGCGCATTTAAGCCGCTCCGCGTTTGAAATTACAGGCGTTTAAATTTAAATTTGAATTTTTTCGGAATTTCACACTTACTTCACTTTTACGGAAGTATAATTCCGCTAATTTCTTTTAAGGAGTACGTAATGAAAAAACTTACTTTGTTTGCGCTTAGTGCGCTATTTGCTGGCACTTTTGCCGTAGCTGCCGACATGGGCATGAAAGATGAGATGAAGGATGCCAATATGTCAATGCATAATGGTGCGAAAGAGATGAAAGGCGATATGAAGGATATGCACAAGGATGCTATGAAAGAGGGTAAACATATGAAAGATGAGATGAAAGGCGAAATGAAAAAAGAGATGAAAAAAGAGATGTAGTGAGTAAAATTTTACTCGTAGAGGACGATGAGATCCTTTGCGATCTCATCGGCGAATATATAAAAGACGCGGGCTTTGACGTATGCGTTTGCAGCGACGCTCAAAGCGCCGCGGATCTTGCTTATGAACAAAAATTTGATCTTTTTATCTTTGACGTAAAAATCCCCAAAGGCGACGGATTTTCACTTTTAAAAGAGCTGCGCAAGAGCGGCGATCGCACCCCCGCGATATTCGCCACATCGCTAAATACACTTGATGATCTTGAGGTTGGTTTTAAAAGCGGCTGCGACGACTATCTCAAAAAACCATACGAGCTAAAAGAGCTGTTGCTGCGCGTTAATTCTCTCATAAAGCGAAACTTCAGCCATAATTTTGATGATTTTGTAACTATTGACGACGAGTTTAAATTTTATTTTGCAAGCAAAGAGTTACGCAGATCGGGCGTGCCCGTCGCGCTTTCAAACAAAGAGCGTGAGCTGCTGGCACTTTTTTTGCAAAATAAAAACAGGCTTTTGAGCAAGGATGAAATTTTCTCCGCGATCTACGCTTTTGACGAAACTCCGAGCGAGGAAGCGCTACGAACTTATATCAAAAATCTACGCCGCGTCCTAGGCGAAGAGCACATCATAAATCGCCGCAACGCAGGGTATCTGTATGTCTGAAAAGACCGCTTTAACGCTTAAAATTCTATCTTTATATCTCATTTCAAGCGCATTGTTTTTAGGATATTTTTTCAAGATAAATTACAGGATGAACGAAGCCGCGCTGCTTTCGCACAGGATAAAAGAGCTAAAAGAGATCAAGATGATGATCTATATGAAAGCGAGTATGGACGGGCTAGAATCGCTAGCGGACTTTGAGCGCGAAAAGGGCGTGAGTGCGTGTATATTTAAGCCAAACTCTGATGAAATTTACGGTTGCAGTGGTGAGCTCGGAGCGCTTGATAAAGCGAAGCTAAAGGCGGAATTTATAAGTGGCGGAAGGCTAGGAATTTATGAGAATCTGCAAAATATGGAGGAGCGAAATGCCTTTTCCAAGGCTAAAATCATTCTGCTTGGAAGTAGCGTGCAGGGCGAAATTTTAACGCTTCGTATCAAAACAGCAGCGATGATGATAGCGCTTTTGGGCGTGATATTAGCCGTGGCGTTTTATCTGGTGCGGCTAGGCACAAAGCCGCTTTACGATAAGATCGACACGCTAAATCGCTTCATCAAGGATAGCACCCACGAGATCAATACTCCGCTTAGCATTATTTCTATGAGCGTTGAGACGATGCGGCACGCAGAGCTTGGAGGATACAATGCCAAGCGCGTCGCTAATATCGATCTTGCCGCTAAGACGCTTTCGCGCATCTACGAGGATCTCGTGTTTTTAACTTTCGGTATGAATAAAGAGGGTGAGATTAGCTCGATTGATCTAAAAAGTCTCGTCGCTTCGCGCTGCGAATACTTCGCGCCGTTTATTCAAAAGCGCAGACTAAGCCTTAAAACCGATCTTTTGGATGCGAGTATGAATGCAAATGTCTATGAAATTTCGCGCCTGATCGACAATCTGCTAAGCAACGCCGTAAAATACGCCGATGCAGGCGGCTACGTGGATGTGCGGCTAAGGCACGGCGAGCTAGCGATCTCAAACAGCGGCGAGGGGATCGACAGGAAAAAGGGCGACGAAATTTTCAGGCGCTTTGCGCGCTTTAACTCAAGCGAAGGCGGCTTTGGAATCGGGCTTAGCATCGTAAGCGAGGTCTGCAAAAAATACTCCTTTTCTATCTCTTACGACAGCGTGCCAGGCGAGATAACGACCTTCCGCCTTACATGGCGCGAATAAAATTTTAAGCGGGCGGGGCGCGGTTTAAATTTAATCGTCGCTTGCTCGCTTAAATTCCGCGCAAAGACTATCTAATTGCCGGAGCGTTTAAATTTAATCGTCGCTTGTTTTTGTTCTAAAACGGAGCGCGGAATTTTATCAGTCGTTCGCTTTGCGCTCGTAAAATGACCATAAAAGTTATTTGGTGCGGAATTTTATTCGTCCGCGATTTTATAAAATTTAGCTTTTATTTCTCGATAGATATATCCAGTGGACTATATCACTAAGCGAAATCGCGACAAGTATACTCATAAACATCGAAGTGGCTGTGAAAAACGATATCCAGCCAAATAGGCTCTCTCTGCTCGCAAAAGTTGGAAATGTCCGCCCGTTGCCCACTCTGTGTGGGATGCCGTTTACGGCGAAATCGGCGTAGAAATAATTGTTTAATGCCCAGTAAGCGAAAGGTATGCCGATAAGCACAAATATCTGCGTTTTGACGGCGGGAAGCTCTTTTTTGTATAAGAATGCGGCGATCGGACAATACACGCAGCTTAGCGCGAAAGCCGTTAAAATAGGCATCCACATCGCAGCGACGTAAAATTCCGCAAGTTGCGTATGCGGGCTTATTTTGCCAATTGCGGCGATGTTTGGAAAAAACCGCTTCATAAATCCAACGAAGTCCGCGCATGCTGCGCTTACGTCTAAAATATTTTCGGGTAGCACGAATACGCTAAGCGCCGCGATCGCAAACAGCGCAAAAACCGCCACGTAAAGCCGCCCGAAAAATTTAGTAAATTTCGTATCGGGATATGGCGCCTCTTGCTCTTGCGCGCCTTGAGAATTCGGCAGATCGCTCATCGTTCGCTCCTTTTTCTTTAATAAAATTTGCGCGCCAAAACCCGGCTTGCGCTAAATTTTAAAATTTTATGCCTTATTATCCGGTAAATTTCACAATAAGGACCTGTTTTGGAATTTTGCGGTCAAATTTGAAATAAAATTTATTAAATTTAACCAGCAAAGCTTTGTTTAAAAACAAAGCGTCGCCGCCCCTAACGCGCAGTGAGGCAGATGCAGGTTGGGGCGGTGGGGTCTGCTTGCGGTCGCGAGGCGAGGCCCAGGCAAAGCAAAAAAGGGCGCTTCGCAAGTATAGCCCCTTCCGCTCCGCCCACTCCGAGCAAGAATTTAAGCCTTATCGGAAGCGACAAATAAAATTTAAACCCGCGCGTAGCGTAGCAATTTCTCGTATCGTCGGAGCCAGAAAGCCCCTAAAATAAAGAAAGCCCTTTCATTTCACGCAAGCTCGCAGCCAAAACCTAAAATTTAATTGCCTAACGAAAAAGGCAAGTTGGCGTCGCTGCTCGCAAAATAACCGCGGAATCCCGCTAGATAGAATTTAAAATTCCGAGTATTTCTGATAGTCGATCTGCGCGGAGTTTTTGTTAATCGTATCGACCGTAGCTTCAGCGATCGCAAGTTCCTCGTTGGTGGGGATTACGAGCGTTTTGATTTTGCTATCCGCCGCGCTTAAATTTCTAATCGAGCCGGTATTTTTTGCGTTTTTTGTCGCATCGATTTCGATGCCGATATGAGCGAGCTTCTCGCAGACATTTTGCCTAAAATGCGGCGCATTCTCGCCGATACCGCCGGTAAAGATCAAAGCGTCCACGCGCCCGAGCACGGCGTAATACGCTCCGATCATCTTAACGACGCTGTAAACGAGCATCTCAAACGCGAGTTTCGCGCGCGGCTCGCCATCCTCCATCTTTTCATATACTTTTCGCAGATCGCTTGCGCCGCAGATGCCCAAAAGTCCGCTTTTTTTGTTCATTATGACGTCCATATCCTGCGCGTTGTAGCCCGCGACGCGCTCGATGTATGGGATGATCGCAGGATCGATCGAGCCGCATCTGGTGCCCATGATGATCCCCTCAAGCGGCGTTAGCCCCATTGAGGTGTCGATGCATTTGCCGTTTTCTATGGCGCTCACGCTCGAGCCGTTGCCAAGATGCAGCGTAATGGCGTTGAAGTTTTCGTATTTCTTACGTAAAAATTTCGCTCCCATCGTCGAGACGAACCAATGCGATGTGCCGTGCGCGCCGTAGCGACGAACCTTATATTTTTCGTAGAATTCATACGGCAGCGCGTACATATACGCATAAGGCGGGATGCTTTGATGAAAGATCGTATCGAAAACCGCTACGTTTGGAATTTTAGGAGCAATCTTTAGGCAGGATTTGATGCCCGCTAAATTTGCAGGATTGTGTAGTGGTGCAAGCGGCGCAAGCTCGGCGATTTTAGCCATTACGTCCTCATCTATGAGCGCGGGAGCGTCGAAATAATCCGCACCTTGGACTATTCTATGCCCGATGCCGCCTACTTGAGTTAGATCGTTGATTACTCCGCTTTGTTTTAAAAGATCAATCGCGATTGCGATCGCGGTTTCGTGATTTGGAATTTGCTCGTTTTCAACCTTTATGCTTCGTCCATTGGCGCAATTGATACTTCCGCTTGCGTGCGTCGAGCCGATCTCCTCGATGAGCCCACTTGCGATGCAGGCGTGATTTAGCATATCGTGGAATTTAAATTTAACCGAGCTCGAGCCGGAATTTATGACTAGGATATCCATTAATTCTCTCCTGCTTGAATGGCGCTGATAAGTATCGTGTTTACGATATCGGCGACCTTGCAGCCGCGGCTTAGATCGTTTACCGGCTTTTTTAAGCCCTGCAGAATCGGCCCGATCGCTACGGCGCCTGCGGTGCGCTGCACGGCCTTATAACAGATATTTCCGCAGTTAAGATCAGGGAAGATAAATACGTTCGCGCGCCCTGCGACCGCAGAATTCGGCATTTTTTTCTTGGCAACCGCCGGATCGACCGCAGCATCGAATTGTAGCGGTCCGTCGATAAGAAGCTCGGGCGCCTTTTCGCGTGCTTTTTGTGTCGCCGTTTTGATAAATTCCACGCTATCGCCGCTGCCGCTATCGCCGCTAGAGTAGCTTAACATCGCCACGCGCGGTTCAAGCCCGAAAGCCTTTGCAGTCGCAGCGCTTGAGATCGCGATACCCGCCAGATACTCCGCGCTCGGGCTCGGCGCTACGGCGCAGTCGGCAAAAAGCAGAGCCTGCGTATCCAGGCACATTATAAACGCGCCGCTAACGCTCGCGATGCCCGGCTTTGTCTTGATGATCTGAAGTGCGGGGCGGATCGTCTCAGCAGTAGTCGTGCCGGCACCGCTTACCATCGCGTCGGCCAGCCCTTCATACACGAGCATCGTGCCGAAGTAGGTGCGATCGCGCACTAAATCGCGCGCCTGCGCCTCGCTCATGCCCTTTGCCTTGCGAAGCTCATATAGATCGCGCGCAAATTTTTCTAAGCTCGTATCCGTCTGCGGATCTAAAATTTTAACGCCCGCTAGATCGAGACCCAGCTTGCTTGCGTTTTTTTGCACTTCGTCTTGCTGCCCTAGAAGGATCAAATTCGCAGCACCGCTTTGCTTTATAATCGCAGCCGCGCGCAGAATTCTCTCGTCGTCGCTTTCTGGAAGCACGACGGTTTTAATGCTCGCGCGAGCCTTGGCGTAGAGCTTACTTTCAAATTTCAATGGGGTTAGAATTTCACAGCGCGTAGAGTTTGCGGCGTCCGTGAAGTAGCTTTTGTCGGCAATGACTTTATCAAGCTCTATCGCGCCGCTTTGGCAAGCAGAATTTTCGTCGTGAAATTTTGTGCCCTTTTCGCAGGCGGAATTTTTACCGCAAAGCTCCGATTTTTTAGAATTTGCACCCTCTTGCACAGGTCTTAGCGCGGAAAATGAAATTTTATCCTCATATATGCTAGCAAAGCTTACCGCTTTTGCCGCAGCGATCGAGTGCGTGCCGATGCGCGCGGCAATTTCGTTAGTATAAAATTCGCAAACGGGGATATTTAGATCCTTGGCGATTTGTAAATTTAGCTCGCGCAGATCGGCTCCCGCTACGCTGCGAACCAGCACAAAATTACACTGCTCTAAAATTTGTGCGAAGCGCTCTATCGCTGCCTTTCGCACGCGCTCATCCTGCCCATCCGCGAGCGCTTTTTCAAGCTCGCTCCTGCTAAAAAGGGCATTGTCGCCAGCGATGCAAAGTTGCAAAACGTTGTGAAAGCTCATGGATAAAATTTTATCTAGTTTTTTTATCTCGGATTGGTAAGCGGCGGGCTCGTCGCATAGGAGCAAAATTCCGTTCATCGGTTGATCCTTTGAAATAAGATAGGCAATTGTAGCAAAATTTTGCTTGCGTGTTAATCAAAGATTTATCGTGAGGGTTTAGAATTTGGTAACTTCCAACAAAGGAGCGCACATGAAAAATTTAGTGATTTTGGCTCTTTTAGTGAGCCTCGCCGCGGCGAAAATCAACATAAACGAAGCTAGTCGCTACGAGCTGATGACGATCGGTGGGCTTGATGCGGGTAGGGCGGATATGCTTATGCAATACCGCCAAAAGCGCGAAATTTCAAGTGCAGATGAGCTAAAGGGCATCAACGGCTTTGCAAGTTACGATACTGCTAAACTGCAGAAGAGCTTTGAAATATCGCCTAGAGCTAACGTGCAGCAGCCGGTGCAGCCCGATCGCGACATAGTCGTAGTCGAAAAGACCCGAACCCGCACGGTTTACGGAGGCTCTACTTACAAACGCGTTGAAAATTACGGCAATGGCATCACGATCACAGAGACTGGCACTTTACCGCCACCTCCTCCGCGAGGATATGGTGGGCACGGTGGCATGATGCCGCCTCCTCCCCCGCCTCCTGGCGGTATGCCACCACCTCCGCACGGAGGTATAAAACCGCCACCTCCGCCACCGCCACCTCCGCGTGATGATTATTCTCGTAGGAGAAGTTCTGGCAGTATGAGCGATAGCGAGATTGGCGGAAGTTCGCGCCGTAACATGCCGGTGCCTATGCATATGGGAACGATCCGCTCGAAAAGATCCAGTAGCGTCACAAGCTTCGGCGACTGCGATCCGCAAAGCGGCAACTGCGCCAGCGTGGGCGTAGGCGTGCAGGTAGATAGAGGGTTTTAAAATTTAATTTTACGCAGGTGGAATTTTAGGATTTTACAATTAGGATTCCGCCCGCCCTAAATTTACGGCTAAATTTTAAAATTTTGGTAGTGTAGAATTTAAAATTTACGCTGGCATCGCTCTGCGCTACGATAAAATTCCAAAAATTTTATAAATTTAATCCAAGCCTCGCGTGGTAAAATTTCAAGCCAAAATTTTACGTTAAAACTGATGCGCCGCGTTTGGTCGAAACAAATCTGCACTTTAAAATTTTAAATCTGAACATCCCGTCCGTTTTAAATTTATGGCAAAATTTTAAATTTGCCTTTTCCACTCTCGCTAAATTCCGAAATTTTGCCCCGTCTTGCTGCCATTAAATTTTAAATTCGACCCGATTTAGCGCCTAAAATTCGTGAAATTTAATTTACAAAATAATATAATCATAAAATTATTCCAACGAAACAGGATGAGCGTATGAAAGAAATTAGCGGATCGCAGATGATCGTGGAGGCGTTGCGGCAGGAGGGGGTCGAGGTGGTTTTCGGCTACCCGGGCGGCGCAGCGCTAAACATTTATGATGAAATTTACAAACAAAAATACTTCAGACATATTTTGGTGCGCCACGAGCAGGCCGCGGCGATGGCTGCGGACGGATACGCGCGCGCTAGCGGCAAGGTCGGCGTAGCCGTCGTTACAAGCGGACCCGGATTTACGAACGCGCTTACGGGGCTTGCTACGGCGTATAGCGACAGCATCCCGATCGTGCTTATTAGCGGTCAAGTGGCGACCTCGCTCATCGGCACCGACGCCTTTCAAGAGATCGATGCGATCGGAATTTCACGCCCTTGCGTCAAGCACAACTATCTAGTTAAAACGATCGAAGAGCTGCCTAGAATTCTAAAAGAGGCCTTTTATATCGCTCGCAGCGGCAGACCTGGACCCGTGCACGTTGATATTCCCAAAGACGTAACGGCGAAGCTTGGCGTTTTTGAATATCCTAGCGAAATCAAGATGCAGACTTATAAGCCGAACTATAAGGGCAATTCTAAACAGATCAAAAAAGCCGTCGAGCTAATCGCAAGCTGCAAAAAGCCTATCCTCTACATCGGAGGCGGCGTTATTAGCGCGGGCGCAAGCGAGCTAGTTCGCGAACTTAGCGAGTTTGCGCAGATCCCGGTCGTGCAAACCCTTATGGCGCTAGGAGCCGTGCGAAGCGATGATAAGCTAAATCTAGGTATGGTCGGAATGCACGGCAGCTACGCCGCGAATATGGCGCTTAGCGAGTCTGATCTGATAATCTGCTTGGGCGCGAGATTTGATGATCGCGTCACCGGCAAACTTAGCGAATTCGGCAAAAACGCCAAGATCATCCACGTTGATATCGATCCTAGCTCAATCTCAAAAATAATAAACGCGGATTATCCGATCGTGGGCGACGTAAAATCGGTGCTAGAGGAGATGCTGCCGCGCATTAAAAGCGAGGTCAGCCCTGCAAATTTCGAGCAGTGGCGCGAGCTCATCCGCAAATACGATGAAATTCACCCGCTTAAATTTAACGACAGCGATGAAATTTTAAAGCCGCAGTGGGTTATACAAAGTACCGCAAAAATCGCGGGCGAGGATGCTATCATCGCTACGGACGTGGGGCAGCACCAGATGTGGGTCGCGCAGTTTTATCCGTTTTGCAAGCCGCGCACTCTGCTAAGTAGCGGCGGGCAGGGCACGATGGGATACGGCCTCCCTGCGGCATTGGGCGCGAAGGCATATGCTGGAGATAGACCTGTTATAAATTTCAGCGGCGACGGCTCGATTTTGATGAATATCCAAGAGCTGATGACTGCGAGCGCGAGCGGCTTAAACGTCGTAAATATCGTATTAAACAACAATTTCTTAGGCATGGTGAGGCAGTGGCAGAGCCTATTTTACGGGCAGCGTTTCTCATCGACCGATCTTAGCTCGCAGCCCGATTTCGTAAAAATTGTCGAGGGCTTCGGCGGCGTGGGCTTTAGCGTTAGCACCAAAGCGGAATTTGAAGACGCGCTGAAGCAGGCTCTTGCGAGCAAAAAGGTGAGCGTCATCGAGGCTAAGATAGATCGCTTCGAAAACGTCTGGCCGATGGTGCCCGCAGGCGGCGCGCTTTATAATATGATTTTTGAGCAGGAGTCTTAGGATGAATAGCATAAGAAGAGTAATATCGGTCGTCGTTACCGATGAGCACGGCGTTTTATCGCGGATCTCTGGGCTTTTTGCGGGGCGCGGCTATAATATCGACAGCCTCACCGTTGCGCCGATCCCAAATACCGGTCTATCGCGCCTTAGCATCGTCACTTCGGGCGACGAGCGCGTCATAGAGCAGATCACTAAGCAGCTTCATAAGCTGATCCCCGTCTACAAGGTCATCGAGGATGCAAAATTCGTCGAAAAGGAGATGGTTTTGGTAAAAATCGCACTGGGCGAAAATTTAGCGGGGCTTGATGCCGTTTTAAAAGCCTACAACGGCAGCATCGCAAATAGCGACGACAGCAAGATCGTCATCATGGCGTGCGACGACGCAGACCGCATCGACGGCTTTTTAAAGACGATAAAAAAATACAATCCGATCGACATCGTCCGAGGCGGCAGCGTCGCGCTGGATATGTAAGCGGCGATAAAATTTAATCAAAGGAGCGCAAATGAAATTATCTAAAATTGCCGAAATTTTAAATATAGAGCTTAACGGAGCGGACGCGGAGATTACCGCGATAAATTCGCTTCAAAACGCAAGGCAAAGCGAGCTAAGCTACTGCGATAGCGACAAAAACGAGAAATTTTTATTCGCCACCAAAGCAGCCGCCGTATTGGTAAAAATCGGCACCGCAGCCCCAAGCGGCGTGCGAGCGCT
Source organism: uncultured Campylobacter sp. (assembly GCA_963524395.1). GTDB lineage: Bacteria > Campylobacterota > Campylobacteria > Campylobacterales > Campylobacteraceae > Campylobacter_B. The sequence goes on along the minus strand of CAURGM010000002.1, from coordinate 169,307 downwards.
GGAGTGCGAAAATCCGCACCTGGCCTTTGCGATTTTAAGCGCGCATTTTGCCAAGCCCCTCATTCGAAAAGGTGCGCCCGCAAAGATCGCCGCTAGTGCGCAGATCGGGCAGGGCGTGCATATCGGCGCAAATTCTACGATCGGCGAGAACTGCGTTATCTTAAGCGGCGCATACATCGGCGATGACGTGCATATCGGAAGCGACTGCATAATCCACGCAAACGCCGTCATCTATAACGACGCGATCATCGGCGAGCGCTGCATAATCCACGCAAACGCCGTCATCGGAAGCGACGGCTTCGGTTACGCGCACACCAAAACGGGCGAGCACGTTAAAATTTATCACAACGGCAACGTCGTGCTACAAGACGAGGTCGAGATCGGCGCGTGCACGACGATCGACCGCGCGGTGTTCGGCTCGACGATCGTTAAGCGCGGCAGCAAGATCGACAATCTCGTTCAGATCGGGCACAACTGCGAGCTTGGGCAAAACTGCCTCATCGTCTCTCAGGTGGGGCTTGCGGGCTCGACGACGCTTGGGCGCAACGTCGTGATGGGCGGACAGAGCGGCAGCGGCGGGCACGTAAGCGTGGGCGATTTCGCTCAGATCGCGGCGCGCGGCGGCATAAGCAAGGATCTAACGGGTGGCAAAAACTACGCAGGGCATCCTATAATGGAGCTTAGCGAGTGGTTCAAGCTACAGGCTAAGATCGTTAGATTTTTTAAAGATAAAAAGCACTAGCCGTTTTGCCTTGGCTGACTTGCCTTGATCGATTTGGTCGATCGGCTTAATTTGATCGTTTTGATCGTTCGCTCTGATCGACTCCTCTAGCCAGCTCGATTTAATCGGTTTGCGTCGTTTCAGTGAAGTTTGAAACCGCCAGGCAGTTGGTGATTGTGGAGTGGTTTGCGCTGCCATTCGGTTTTTGCATAGTTTGCAAACCGCTGCGGCGGTAAATTTTGCCCTTTTATCGGCGAAATTCTGTCCGCGCTATTTTTCATCGTGCGCTTGCTTTGTGGGCGCGGTAGAATTTGATCTACTCGTTTTGAAATACGTTTGCTCGCAGTCATTGCGGCCAAGCTTTACGAGCGCTTTAAATCAGCGCAAATTTAATGAAAGGAAAAACAATGATAGAGATGTTTTTATGCTCCTATTTTGCGGGCGCGGCGACGCTTTTTGAGGACTATGCGAGGCAAAATATCAGCGCTAAAGAGGTGCTTTTTATCCCGACCGCGGCAAACGTCGAGGAGTACCGAGACTACGTGGACGAGGCGAAAGAGGCGTTTGCCAAAATGGGTTTTACGCTTCAAATTTTAGACGTTTCCAAAGCGAGCGAGGCCGAAGCGAAGGCAAAGATCGGCGCGGCGCAGGTGCTTTACGTAAGCGGCGGCAACACCTTTTATCTTTTGCGCGAGCTAAAAAAGAAAGATCTTACTGACCTCATCGCAGATCGCGTCCGAAGCGGCGAGCTCGTGTACGTGGGCGAGTCAGCGGGTGCGATGATAGCGGCGCCCAGCGTGGAGTACGCGAGCGTGATGGACGATGCGGGCGACTACGGGGCCGCGGCGCAAACTGGGCTTGATCTGGTTAAATTTTACCCCGTGCCGCACTACGGCGAGGAGCCTTTCGTGCAAAGCGCGGCCGAAATTTTAAAAGCTTCCGGCGATAAGTTAAATTTGACGCCGATAAATAACGCCGAGGCGATCGCGGTGCACGGCGATAAATTTGAAATTTTAGGGCGCTAAACTGCAGCGTGAAAGTAAAATTTAGTAATTAAACGTTTCGTAAAATTTATGCTTACATTTGCGCATAGGGCTGCGAGGTGAAATTTTAACTTAGGTGTGCGAGTGTCGCTAACGAATAAATTTAATCAAAGGATCAAAATGAAAATACTACTTATCAACGGCGGAGCGCCGTTTAACGGCAAAGGCGGCAAGCTAAGTAAGACGCTGCACGAGCTAGCCAAAAAAACACTACAAGCCCTAGGACAAGAAACGCGCGAAACTACGATACATGAGGGCTACGATATAGAGGGCGAGGTAGAAAAATTTCTATGGATGGATGCTGTGATCTGGCAGATGCCCGCTTGGTGGATGGGCGAGCCTTGGCTAGTCAAAAAAATACGTGGACGAGGTGTTTATGGGCGGCATAGGCAAGATAGTGGCAAACGACGGGCGACACAGCGCAAATCCAAACGACGGATACGGCACCGGCGGCCTGATAAAGGGCAAATCGCATATGCTAAGCGTCACGTGGAATGCGCCGCTTCAGGCGTTTGACAAGCCCGGGGATTTTTTCGAGGGCGTGGGCGTGGACGGCGTTTATCTGCATTTTCATAAGGCAAATGAGTTTTTAGGCACGAAAAGGCTGCCTACTTTTATGTGCAACGACGTCGTTAAAAACCCGGACGTAGAGCGTTTTGCGAGAGATTACGAAGCGCATTTAAAAAGGGTTTTCGGCTAGCCTTGACGGCCTCAAACGAGTTTATCTGCTCGCAATACAGCATAGGATGAGCTAAAGCGGATTTATAAGATCGCTTCTTAAACTCGGATATTACGACGCTTGTGAAATTTTAAAATAATGCCAAGCAGTACTTGTTCGAGCGCGGCTTGCGACGCGCGAGGTTTTCGTAAATCGCGAGATTCGAGCTTTGCTCAGCTGACTGACACTGCGTGATGTGCGGGAGGTATGAAATTTGCGGCGTTGCGGCGTGAAATTTCAAGTCTTGCGGCGCGCGATTTATGCAGTCACTATATAAAATTTCATACGGCTGTCGCAGCTTTTAAGTCGGTGCGAAATAAAACTTGCGAAACGACGTGGCATTTTGCGATCGTTTTAAATTTTGCAAATGCGCTGTATTTTAGCTCGGCGCGAGATAAAATTTTACGCGGCGCACTTTTATGTGATGTACGCGTCTGGCTTGCCGTTGTTCGTTAGTGCCATGTCAGCGAGTGTCTAAGCATGGATGAGCGCGATGACTGCTCGTGTAACTATTAGCGTGCCGTTCAGTGCTGCTAGTGGCTTTAAGAGGCGCGATGTGTATTTACTATAGGGGAAGAGATGGTTAAACTCGATATGCTTAAATTCTTTCGCTTGGGCGAGTTTGCGGGCGTAGAAAGAGGCTTGAGCTGCGCGCAGACCATCGCGATGCTTGGCTCTGCGGATGCGAGCTTTAAGAGCGCTGGAGCTGAAATTTTAAGATACGGCGCCTTTGAATTTCACTTTTTTCGGGGCGAAATTTTTATGATTTTTTCGGATCATTTCAGAAGTGAGCCTTTGGATTTCGGCGGCGCAAGGGCGCGGCAAATCGAAATCGAACCTTGGATATTATCGGGCTGTCCAGCTCCCATATATCTTGCGGCAGCAAAAGACGCTTTAAATCGTGAGCAGATTGAGTATCGCGAGCGCACAACGGATGAGGGGTTGGAGCTAGACTTAAACAGCGGCGTTACGCTTGCGTTTGAAAGTTTGAGCGCGCGCGGCTACGAGCTTGCCGCATTTTGGATAAAATTTTAACCGGAAAAGCGGAGGCGAAATCTAGGTAACAAAGTAAAATTTAGCCGAGCAAAAAGAAGCGACAGCTTGGGTAAAATTTCGGCAAGCAATAGTAAAATGAAATTTAACGAGCGAAGGCTTTGGACGAAATTTTAATACAAAAGCTGCGCGGTCAAATTTTTAATGTAAAAGCTACGTAGATAAATTTTAATGCAAAAGACTGCGCGGATAAATTTTAACGAAAAGGCCTGTGAGCGCTTTTAGATCGGCATTGTGAGCGTCTCGCATCTGTGCCGCAAGCTTTGTTTTCACGCTGCGCATTTATCTATCGCACAAACGTTTTGCCAGATCTTTATTTGTCCGCTCATTAAGAATTTTTAAAATTTTAAAGCAGGATTTGATCAAAATTTTATAAAACTCGCCAAATCAATCGATCCGGAGACTGAAAGATCTACAAATAGATCTTAAATTATATTCACTTGATAAAATTTTTTAAAACAATATTAGTATTATTTTATAAAAACTATTGACTTATTTAACCCTCTTTTGATAAACTATCGCATCAATTTTACCGCAAAGGAAACACAGATGGATCAAAATTCCCTCCTATATAAGGTGCTTAATTGCCTGTCCAATTCGCAAAGCATATTTATAAATTGCATAAGGTTTGCAATTTTCGTCGTCATGATCTGGATAGGCGGCCTAAAAGTCGTGCAGTATGAGGCGGACGGTATCGTGCCTTTCGTCACGAATAGCCCGTTTTTCAGCTATCTGATGAAAAATAAAGACATAGTCGATAACGGTAAGGGCAAAATGGTCGCGGAGTATAATCTGCACAAAAACCCCGAAGGCTTGGTCGTGCCGGATAATATCAAATGGCATAAATCAAACGGCACCTACACGGCTTCTTACATTATCGGCGCGACGATTTGCTCGATCGGCATCTTGATGTTGCTTGGCATATGGTTCCCTAAAATTGGCGTCGTAGGCGGACTTTTGACCTTCGGTATGGCTATCGTTACGCTATCGTTTTTGATAACGACGCCCGAAACCTGGGTGCCGAATTTGGGCAATCCTGCCCTCGGCATAACAGAGAGCCCGAACCACGGCTTCCCGTATCTCTCGGGTGCGGGCAGGCTGGTGATAAAGGATCTGATAATGATGTGCGGCGGTTTGATAGCGGCTGCGGATGCGGCTAAAAGATGGCTACAAAGTCTTTCGAAGTAAATTATAAAGCTAAAATTCTACCTCGCGGCGGGCGCAGGGCTAAATTTTACCGCCACGAGCGCTAAATTTAACGATCCTGTAGTTTTGCCTGCAAGCTTAAAATACGTACGTAGCATAAATTTTCCCGTTGTGTTTCGCGGCGCGCTACCGCTAGATTTGATCTGCGGTTTAATTTCTTTGGAGCAAAAGAGCTTAATTGCGGCCGTCTTTCTAAATTCTCCGATTTGCTCCTCGCAGCGTCTTGATTGAGGCGATATGGCCCGTGCTTTTAGATGCGGGCCGTGCAAGCTTTGTAAATGTGGATTTTAAGTGATGCTCGCAATTTTGCAGTCAGATATGGATAGAGGTAGTCGGCGTCGATGGATGCGCTGAAATTTGCACCGATAGGCACGTATAGAGGTCGATAAAGCTAGAAATTAAATGCCCGCTCGGTCAAAGCCGGTCGAGCTAGTTTAGAGAGCCGCATACCGATAGGGCTTCCAAAAAGTTTAAAAGCCGGAGGCAAATGAGCAATTGAGTATCACTCTACGCAGATATTTGGAAGGCACGACCAAAGCGACAAATTTAAAGAGAGAACCTACTTTTTTATTATAAAATTTAGCTCAAATTTAAGGCTAAATTTTTACGCGCTTCCTAATTTTTCTCGATTAATTTCCTCTCGATAAAGCTTAAAATTTCATCCGCGCTTATGCTCTGCCGCTTTAGGCCTGCGCGAGTGATGAACTCGACGCTTCCCTCCGCTAGGGCTTTGCCCACGAGCACGGCGTACGGAAAGCCCATCAACTCGAAGTCGTTCATCTTTACGCCGAAGCGCTCCGCGCGATCGTCCAGTAGTACGCGGATACCGCGCTCGCGGCACTGCTCGTATAATTTTTCGGCAAATTCTACCGCAGCGGCGTCTTTGTGATTTGAGATGATGATCTCAAGCTCGAAAGGCGCCAGCTCGCGCGGCCACACGCAGCCTCTCTCGTCGTGACTGCTTTCGATCGCCACCGCGATAAGGCGGCTTGCACCGATGCCGTAGCAGCCCATCAAAAACGGCTGTGCCTTGCCGTTTGCATCCAAAAATCGCGCCCCCATCGGCTCTGAATAGCGCGTGCCGAGCTGAAAGATATGACCCACCTCGATGCCTTTTGTGATGCCAAGCTCGCCGCCGCAGTACGGACATGCGTCGCCCGCGCCCACGGCGGCCAGATCTGCAAAGCGCGATTCGTTAAAATTTATCACGCTAGCGCCCACGTAGTGGTAATCCGGCTCGTTCGCGCCCGCGATCATCTCGCGCGCTCCTTTTAGCTCGGCATCGATGTAAAATTTAGCTCCCTCGTCGAGCCCGAAAGGTCCGCAAAAGCCCGCCGTAAAGCCTGCTCGCGCGATCTCCTCCTCGCTAGCATCGACTAGCTCAAGCGCGCCGCAGGCGTTTTGCGCCTTGGTCTCTTGCAGCTCGTCGCAGCCGCGGATAAAAAACGCTACGATCTCGCTGCGATCCTCGTATAGCGCTTTTTTGATCACCGCTTTGATGGTGTAGAATTTATCCACTTTAAAAAATTCCGCGACCGCGTCGATAGTTTTCATTGCGGGCGTTTTAAATTTCATCATGCCGTCGGTTTCGGGCGCGGCGGCGTTCGTGGTTTTGGGCGCACGGCGCGCAGCCTCGATATTTGCGGCGTAGTCACAGCGCTTGCACACGACGATATCGTCCTCGCCGTTATCCGCTAGCACCATAAACTCCTTGCTGCCGCTGCCGCCGATCGCGCCGCTGTCCGCATCGACCGCGCGAAAATTTAACCCAAGTCGCGTAAAAATCTGCGAGTACGCCTGCCTCATCACTTCAAACTCGCGCTTCATATCCGCAGCGTCCGCGTGAAAGCTATAAGCATCCTTCATCGTAAACTCGCGTCCGCGAAGTAGCCCGAAGCGAGGGCGCGCCTCGTCGCGAAATTTCGTATTGATCTGATAAATATTTAGCGGCAGCTGCTTGTAGCTCGTGATCTTATCCGCTACCATCAAAACCGCCGCCTCCTCGTTAGTTGGGCTTAGCACGAAGTCGTTATCCTTGCGGTCTTTAAAGCGCAGCAGTTCCTTACCGTATTTGGCATAGCGGCCGCTTTTTTTCCACGCATCAGCGGACGTTACGACGCTAAAAGAGACCTCCTGCGCGCCCGCAGCGTCCATCTCCTGCCTGATGACGGCGCAGATCCGCTCCAGCACCATCTTTCCTAGCGGCAAAAAATTATAAAGCCCGCTGCCCAGCTGCTCGATAAATCCCGCGCGGATCAAAAGCGCATGGCTAGGTAGTACCGCGTCTCTGGGGGCCTCTTTTAGGCTCGGAGCGAAAAGCTTGCTAAATTTCATTTTGTTTGTCCTTTTTCTCATTTTCTTGATTTAAAAATTTTTCGTAGTTTTCTTGCAGTTCAAAAATTTCGACTAGCGCGTTTACCGCGTTATCGGCATTATCCGCTTCGCCAAGGTTTTTCAAATTTACCGTCGGAGCGTGCAGAAACGCTTTAAAAACCTGATGGATCAGCTTGCGTGCTTCTTCTGCATCGCTATGTTTTAGATAGCCCTTTTTAAGCGCCTTGGCTAGCTCTAGCTCGGCTACTTGTTTCGCGCTTTGGCGCAAAGCCTTGATGATCGGCGTGGATGCCGCCGCCTTGAGCCATTTGAAAAATTCATTCGTGCATTTCGCCACGATCGAGTAAGCGATCTGCGCCTGCTCCTCGCGAAGTAGCAAATTTTTCTTTACGATCTCCTCCAAATCATCGACGCTGTAAACCTCGACGTCCTCACTCTGGCTAAGCTCTACGTCGCGCGGCACGGCTATATCAAAAAAATATCGCTTAAAGCTTTTGGGCTCAAGCAAACTATCGGTAATGATCGGCTCTTGCGAGCCCGTAGCGCTGAAAAATAGGCTATTTACGTTTAGGTATTTTTTGAGATTATCAAGGCTATCGATTTTAATGCGGGATTGCGCCTGCGCGGCAGAATTCGCGCAGGCGGTGGAATTTTTATCGTCCTTGGGATTTTCGCCCGCGAAATTCGCGACATTTCCGGAATTTAAGCCGTCTGAATTTTTTCCTGTGCTGGGATTCTCATCCGCGCAATTTTTCGCATCCAAGGAATTCTCGCCAAGTAGCGAGGCGGCTAGCCTCTGCGCACCGGCTAAATTTCGGTTCAAGATCGTGATATTCGCGCCGTTTGCTAGCAGGTGTTTGCACGCTAGCTCGCTCATCTCTCCCGCGCCCACTACCACGGCGTCCGCGCCCTGCAAGGAGCCCAGTCTATCCTTTGCCATCGCCACGGCGACGCTTGAGACCGAGATCGGATTTTTTGAAATTTCGGTTTGGTTGCGGATACGCGCCGCGCACTTTAGCGCTTCATCTATCGCTCTTGCGATCTGCGCGCCGGCGCGAGCGTTTTGCATCGCGAATTTATAGGCGTCTTTGAGCTGGCCTACGATCTGAGTTTCGCCCACTACGAGGCTATCAAGAGAGGCTGCGACGGCGAAAAGGTGGTGTATCGCGCCGTAATCTTCGTAAATATCGGCACGCTCGGCTAGCTCGTCGTAGCTTACGCCGCTTACGCGCGAAAGTGCCAAAAGCACGAACTTTTGCGCTTCATCAAAGTCGCTTACGACGGTAAAAATTTCTACTCGGTTGCAGGTGCTAAGCACCAAACACTCCTCTATCGCGGAGTTCGAAGCCAAAAGGCGCAAAATTTCTTTCTTGCGCACATCGTTTGAAAACGAAAGTTTCTCGCGAACCGTGATATCCGTGTTTTTGTGGGTGAAGCTCACGCTCATATACGCCATCAAAACTCCCTATCTATCATATCTCGCACGATTTGCTCCAGCTTGTCGTTTTTAAATTCCGCCACGGCTTCGAGTGCCTTCTGCCCGTAGGCGCGAGCTTCGTTTATACAGCGCTCGATGATGCCGTGCTCGCTAAGCTTCGCTTTGATCCATGAAATTTCGCTCTGGCGCAGCTGTTTTTTAAAAAACGATTTTAGCTTTTGCCGCTCGGAATCATTTAAATTTTCGTATAAATAGATGTAGGGCAGGGTGGTTTTGCCCTCCGCAAAATCGCTCAGGCTCGGCTTACCCAGCGCTTCTGAGCTTTGCGTCACATCTAAGATGTCGTCGATGATCTGAAAGGCAAGCCCAAGGTTTTTGCCGTATTCGCCGAATTTTACGCTCGCGCTTGAAATTTTATCATGATCTTTCGCGGCGCTTGGAATTTCGCCCTCGTTTTTTGCGCAGCTCATATCTGAAATTTCGCCGCGATTTTCTGCGCCGCCGAATTTTAAAAACGCCCCGCAGCGCGCGACCTCTTCTATGAGAGCGGAGGTTTTTAGATAGATCATCTGCAGATATTTGCTCGCATCGTCGTTGAAATCGTCGCTTAGGCTCACATCCATCAGCTCGCCCACGGCCAGCTTCGTGACGGCGCCCGAAAGCGCGGCGGCGATGCGGCTTTCAAATTTGCTAAGCTCGAAGTATGCCTTGGAATAGAGTATATCGCCCAGCATCACGGCGTTTTTGGAGCCGTAGGTGGCGTTTATCGAGGGCTTGCCGCGTCGCACCGAGCTTTCGTCGATGACGTCGTCGTGCAGCAGGCTCGCAGCTTGAATGAGCTCGATGATCGCGCACAGACGCAGCGATTTTTCATCCTTTTGCGCGATGTTTAACAGCAGTTTGGAGCGTAGTTTTTTGCCGGGGCTTAGCCTATCAAACATCTCGCTAGCGGGCTCATATCCGCAGTCTGCGATGAAGTTTTTCATAATTAAATCAATTTGATCTTGCATTATTCGTTGTTGCTTAGGATATTTCCGCTCATCTGCAAAAATTTGTCGTTTAGCGCGTCTTGTAAATCCTGCTGCGCGATGAAGCTTTCGATCTCGCGCTCGCTAATGCCGCGCGCTTCGCAGAGCCGCTCACAGGCGATGAGGCGGATTAGAGCTTCTTCGATTTCGTTTTGCACCAAAGTAGGGCTTGCAGCGGATAAAATTTCAAAAAATTTCTCTCTTGGGCTGCCTTCAAAAATATCCATTTACCTTCCTTAAAATTTCGCGATTATAGCAAATGTAAAATTTAATTTAGGTTAGGCCGTGGCAAACTATCGGGGGCTTTTAAACATGAGTAATTACGCAGATTTTGCACTTGCGTGCGGTAAATTTTAAGCTTAAGCGCAGGATTTTGGGCTTTAAATCTCATAAATTTTAATTTTACTTGTTTGCAAGATAGGCAGAGCGAGTGGAATTTAAAAATTTAATCTTGGTCGCGTGGCGGATTAAACGCGAAGCTTTGCAGAAGGCGGAATTTTAAATTTACAGATAAATGGCTTGATTTTTTGCGGAAATTTTAAAATTTTGTGGCGCGAGTGAAATTTTAGATTTCGCGTGAGTGGATAAAATTCCACTTTGTTTAAGCGGTAAAATTCTTAAATTTCGCGCAGGTAGAGAGGATTTTGGCTTTGCTTGTTCGGTAAATTTTGATTTCTGCGTGGCGGATAAATTCTACTTATGCAAAATCTACTCGCGTGCATAACACAGATCAGGCTTTTTAAAATTTTAAAATTCCGCCGCTTTACGAGATTGAAACTCCATGGACGCGGTAGAATGCTAAAATCGCGTTTGGCATTAAATTTTAAGTCTGGTTTTCGAGGCAAATTTTAAATTAATCCGCGAGAGGGCGTCTTTAAATTTCAAAATTCTGCTATCTTTTACAGATAGAATTTCATTTTTAGCGCAGATGAAATCGCGCACCATAAAAGCTACTTTAAAATTTTAAATTCCATTCGCGCAGATGAAATTTCGGTTTCTCGTGCTAGCGGAATTTTTCGCGCAAGGATTATTTTTAAATTTAACCTCGCTTACGTTGCGCACGAGGATGGAATTTGCTCCGTTTTAAGAGTTAAGCGTGATTTTCCTTGCTGCGATACTATTTTTAATTTAGCTATGCCTCAAAAGCCAGGCTGCTTTAAATTCCGCCGATGATTTCGCGCGCTTGCGCGATGCTCAGGGCATTGCGGCTTAGTTCGCTAGGCTCGCCAAACCCCCAGCATACCTGCAAATACTCAAGTTTTGCGCCTCTTAGATCTGCCAAATTTGCTTGAAAGCATCGCGCTGCCGCAGCTTGTACGCTTTCCGTCGCTTCTGCTTTTGCGGAAATTTTGGCGCCTTTAAAGCTTAGTGTTGCCGCCTCGCCAGCGCCCGAGTCGTTAGGGCGGAATTTTTCATCCGCGTTAAGATTTTCGCCGCAAGAGCTTAAGCTTCCGCTGCTGGCGCTGAAATTCTTTCTATTAGTGCCACGGCTAGCATTTAAGCTCTCGCCGTCATTGCCGCCTTGAAATTCTAAATTTTGTAAAAATTCTGCGCCACGGATCGCGGCTAACTCATCCTTTTTGCTATCGCCTAAAAAAATCGCGTTTTTGTGCGGTGAGCGTGCGATTACGTGTAGCAGCATCGCAGGGTTGGGCTTTGATGGCATCTGCTCGTTCGCGCCTACGACCAGATCAAATAGCCTGCGCACGCCCGTTTTTTCTAAGATCGCGCTTAGGGTATAGGAAGGCGCATTAGAAGCGACTGCGAGAAAAAATCCTGCTTTTTTGCACGAGTGCAAAAGATCTTCGATACCTTCGTAAAGCACGGCGAAATCGCGGTAATTGCTTACGAATTCCTTCTCGAAAAACGCAAGCTCTTCGGCGCTTGCTTCGGTTTTGCCGTAAAATTCTAAAAAGGCGTTTTTGCTTGGATCGTTGATGGTGCGGACGATGAAATTCTTTTGTAGCGGCGCTAGGCCGTAGAGCTCGCGGCGAGTGTTATTGACACTGATTTCGATCGCGCGCGAGGAGTCGAGTAGCGTGCCATCCATATCAAAAATCACGGTTTTCATCTAATAATCCTTTAAAAAATCGATTTTGTGCTTGTCTTTTTTGTAGCTCTTATTGTTTTTGAGCTTTTGCAAAGCGTTTGCTTCATGCTGTAGCGCTGATCTAAACGCAGCATAGCTGATCTGTCCTGCCTCGCTAGCATCAAGGACGTTTTTAGCAAAGCTCTCAAGCGCCTTGGTGTAGGGGCTATCGAGATTTGTAGCGGCCGCTTTAGATAAAATTTCGTAGTTTTTAGCTATTCGCTTCGCAAAAAGCTCTGCGTCGAAATCCTCGCGCTTTAGCAGTGCTACGGCGGATTTTACGAAGCGTTCTAACGCGCGGATATATTTAACGCGCTCATCTTTTTCTTTGATTTGCATGATCTTTCCTTAATTAAAGCGCGCATTATAGCAAAATTCGAAATTTTGGCAAAATTACGCATATTATAAAACTATATTTTAATAACATTTTTTCTATAAATCCTGTATTATAGGCATTTTAAAATCATATAAAAATACTTGACTTTATTTTAAAATTTAGCTATTATTCGTCAAATTTTTTACAAAGGACGAAAATGCAAAAAGAAACCCTCGCAACTCATTTCGGTTACGACTCCGTCGCAGGCTACGGCACGATGGCAGTTCCCATTTATCAAAGCACCGCGTTTAACTTCGGTTCTAGCAAAAAGGCCGCCGATCGCTTCGCGCTGCGTGATCTAGGGCCGATTTATGGGCGTTTGACAAATCCTACTACTGATGTTTTTGAGGCGCGACTTGCGGCGCTGGAAAACGGCAAAGCCGCAATCGCGGTCTCTAGCGGGCAGGCGGCGATATTTTTTGCGGTGGCAAATTTAGCCGCGGCGGGCGAAAATATCATCATCGCGGAGAAAATTTACGGTGGCGCGACCACGCTTTTGGCGCACACGATCAAGCGTTTTGGCATCGAAGCTAGGGTTTTTGACTCCGAAACGGCAGATAATTTGGAAGGGTTAATTGACGATAAGACTAGAGCGATCTTTTTTGAGACGCTTTCAAATCCTCAAATTTCGGTTGCAAATACCGCTAAAATCGCTACAATCGCAAATAAGCACGGCGTAGTAACGATTGCGGATAACACGATCCCAAGCCCTGCGCTTTACAATCCGCTTGATGACGGCGCCGATGTCGTAATCCACAGCGCTAGCAAATATATAAGTGGGCAAGGTCTTAGCATCGCAGGCGCGATCGTTTCTGGCAAGGGATTAAATTCCAAGCTCAAAGGCAATCCGCGTTACGCACATTTCAACGAGCCTGATGAGAGCTACCACGGCTTAGTTTATGCGGATTTATTAGATAATTTCGACATTTACACGCTTAGAATTCGTTTGTCCTTGCTTCGCGATATTGGTGCGACTCTATCGCCGTTTAACGCGTTTCAGCTCATCCAGGGGCTTGAAACACTGCCGCTTCGCATGCAAAAACACTCGCAAAACGCGCTAAAGATCGCAGAATTTTTACAAAATCATCCGAAGGTAAAGCAGGTCAATTATCCGGGGCTTGCAAGTTCGCCGTTTAATGCCGCGATCAAAGCGAAATTTAAAAACGGCTATGCAAGCAGTCTGATGAGTTTCATCGTAGATAGCGAAGAAACAGCGCTAAAGGCGGTTAGTAAGGTTAAAATTTTCTCCGTCGTAGCAAATATCGGCGATACGAAGTCGATCATCACTCATCCTGCGAGCACGACGCATTCGCAGCTAAACGAGGAGCAGCTAAACCGCGCTGGCGTACCTGCGAGCTTAATCCGCCTAAGCGTGGGTATAGAGGACGCGAACGATTTGATTTCTGATCTTAGTGAGGCACTTAAATAATGGCACTTTTAAGCACAAAGGGCGTTTATGGGCTGGCTGCGATTTTGCAGATCGCCAAAGCTAGCGAAGTAGCGCCGATAAGTATCAAAGAGATCGCCGAGCGTACGGGGGTTTCTAAGAATTATTTGGAGCAAATTCTAAATACCCTTAGAAACGAAAAGCTAGTGTGTAGCATCAAAGGTAAAAACGGCGGTTATCACCTAGCCAGAGATGCTAGTGAGATTTCTTTCGGTGAAATTTTTACCGCTCTTGAGAAGGATCTGCGGATGACTAGCATTCATATGAGTGATCCCGGACTGCGGGCGTTTTTTGAGAAATTTGACGTCAAGCTGGCAGAGATATTTAACGAGCCTCTAAGCAGCTACGAGGAGATGATGGCGCGAAGCGTCCAGTATTTAAATTTCAGCATTTAAAGGAAAAATATGAAAATAGCAAACGATGTTACGGAGCTCATCGGCAATACTCCGTTAGTTAGAATTAATACGTTTGGCAAAAATGCCCTCATCCTAGCCAAGGCGGAATTTTTAAATCCGAGCCACTCGGTCAAGGATCGCATCGCATGGCAGATCGTAAAAGACGCGCTAAGCTCGGGCAAAATCGATAAAAATAGCGTTTTGATAGAGCCTACCAGCGGAAACACGGGCGTGGGGCTTGCGATGATCGCGGCGAAGCTCGGTATGAAGCTCATTCTAACGATGCCAAGCTCGATGAGTATCGAGCGCCAAAAGCTCATAGCCGCATTCGGGGCTAAAATCGAGCTGACCGATCCAAAATTTGGAATGAAAGGCGCGGTAGATAGGGCAAATGAGCTGGCTGCGAACACTCCAAATAGCTTTATCCCGAGTCAGTTTGATAACCCGAGCAATCCAAAGGCGCATTTTCAAAGCACTGGACCTGAAATTTGGGAGCAAAGCGGCAGTAAGGTAGATATTTTAGTCGCGGGATTTGGCACCGGCGGCACGCTCAGCGGCACGGCGAAATTTTTAAAATCTAAAAATCCAAACCTAAAAGCCTACGGCGTGGAGCCTGCTAGCTCGCCGCTTCTTACGTGCGGCAGTGCGGGTGGGCATAAAATTCAGGGCATCGGCGCAAATTTTATCCCTGATAATCTTGATAGAAGCGTCATCGACGGCTTTTTGAGCGTTGAGAACGACGATGCGTTTGCGGCAGCTAGACAGCTGGCACAAAAAGAGGGTCTGCTCGTGGGTATCTCAAGCGGTGCTAACGTATTCGCCGCCGCGCAAATCGCTGCCAAGGCCGAAAACAAAGGCAAAGTGATCGTTACGATCCTCTGCGATACCGGAGAAAGGTATCTTTCTACCGAGCTTTTCAAATAGACGGCGGTTTTTCGCCAGTGCGGCGTTAGCGCGGTAATTTTACGCATTTTACGCAGACGTGCAGCTTCGCGAGATTAAATTTCACGCTGGCGCCGGAATTGGCGCGATGAGTTTTGCGCGATCGCGCGGGTTATTGCGGCGATTGCGTGATTATATTTTACATTTTTCGCGTTACGTAGGCGCGAGATTAATACGATAGTTTCTACGCGGGCGAGGCGATAGTCGCGATGGTTACGCGATGATTTTATGAGAGAGCAACGATTTTTTAGGCTTTGCTGATTTTGCGTTTATTGATTTGCTAATTTAGCGGCTCGTCGCCCGCCGCGAGATAAAATTTAGCCCTAAAATAGGGCTAAATTTTAAAATTTCATCTTGCGCGCCGAGCTGATTGCGGGCGCGCTATGTATGACGGCGCAACCGCGCAATACGCAAGGCATTAAATTTAAAGCGCCTAGTCCGCCAAATCTGCGCGATCTGTTTTCGCCGCAAAATTTTATATCGCCAGCTCGCACGTGCGGCATAAAATTTTAAAATTCTATTGAAATTTTAAAGCTCGCTGTGGGCCGCAAATTCCAAGTCTGCGCCGTGTATAAATTTCAAAACCTCGCCGTATGTAAAGCCAAATCGCTCTTTAAATTTAGCCGAATTTCAAAATTTAATCATAAAAACGCTATCATCGGGGCAAAATTTTTAAGGTTGCAAAATGAGTTTGAGCTTGAAATTTCGCCCCAAAAGCTTAGAGCAGATCGTGGGGCAGGGCAAGATCGTAGCGGTTTTTAAAAAATTCGTCGCCGCAGGCAGCATCCCGCACAGCATATTTTTCGGCGCCGCAGGCAGTGGCAAAACGACGATGGCGCGCGTGATCGCAAGCGAGCTGAACTACGATTTTTACGAGCTTGACGCCACGAGCCTGAAGGTCGAGGATATCCGCAAAATTCTATTCTCGCACACAGGCTCGCTCATCAAGCCGCTCATTTTCATCGACGAGATCCACCGCCTCAGCAAGACGCAGCAGGAGGTGTTGCTAATCCCGATGGAGAACTACGCCGCGATCATCATCGGCGCGACGACGGAAAATCCGCAGTTCGTGCTAAGCAGCGGCATCCGCTCGCGCTCGATGATCTTTGAGTTTGAGCCGCTTAGCTACGAGGATTTGGAGGCGCTTTTGGCACGGGTGCAGGGCGAGATCGGCTTTGAGATGGACGAGGAGGCACGAAAATACCTGCTAAACTCCAGCAGCGGCGATGCGAGGAGTATGTTGAACCTGCTGGAATTTGCGCTTTTGGCAGACAGCGCCATTACGCTGGATACGCTTCGTACGCTGCGCGCAAATGCCGTCGCTGCGGGCGTTAGCAGCGACGATCTGCATTACGAGCTTGCCAGTGCGATGATCAAAAGCCTGCGCGGCAGCGACGCCGACGCCGCGCTGTATTATGTCGCGAGGCTGATAGATGCGGGCGAGAGCGCGGATTTTATCGCGCGCAGGATGGTGATCCTAGCTAGCGAGGATATCGGCAATGCCAATCCAAACGCCCTAAATATCGCAGCCAGCACGCTAACTGCCGTCAGCAAGATCGGCTACCCCGAAGCTCGCATTATCTTAGGACAATGCGCGATCTATCTGGCGCACAGCCCCAAATCAAACGCCGCGTATTTGGGCATCAACGCCGCTTTGAAGTTTGTCCGCTCTGCTGCTCCGCTACCTACGCCGCGCTATCTCATCAACTCGGACAAGCAGATCGCAGACTACAAATACCCGCACGACTTCGGCGGCTGGGTCGAGCAGGCCTATATGAGCGAGGCGGCGAAATTTTACGAAAGCAAGGGTATCGGCTTTGAAAAGACGCTGGATGAGTGGCTGGCGCGATTGCGCAAAGAAAAGATCGATATTAAGGAACGAGAATGAACTTCAGCAGCGTCCTGAAACTAATGAAGCAGCGCTACGGCGCGGACGGCGAGTATCTGTGGGATGGATATCCGAATTTTGCGGTTTTTCGTCACGCAGGAGGGAAGCGCAAGTGGTTTGCGCTTCTGATGCGCGGGCTTGCAAACGAAAAGCTCGGTCGCGCACTTCCTGGCTCAAGCGACGTGATAAATTTAAAAGTTTCGCCCGATTTGGCGGCGATCTTGCGTGACGGAAAAGGGATTTTTGCCGCTTATCATATGAATAAAAAGCACTGGATCAGCGTCTGTCTTGATGCGGTGCCGCGCGAACAGATTGAGGATCTAATCGAGCATAGCAGGGAGCTTACGAGGTAGAATTTGCGCCTGGGCTCGGTTTAAATTTGCGTGCGAAAGAGGCTAAATTTGAACCGAGAGCGCAAATTTTAGCGGCTCGCAAGGCTTAAATTTAAAAATATTTGCAAGGAGCGCGGATGAATGAGAAAAATTTGAAATATATCGCAAATTTAAAAGTGCAGGACGTGCCGTGGAGCAGGCTCACGACCGCTTACAGCAGGGCGAGCGAGTTTGCTGAAATTTTTGATAAACTCGCGCGGGCAATCGAAGCTTGTGATGCGGCGCGCGGCTTGAGCGACGAGCAAAATTTAAAAAGCAAGCCCGGAGCAGGGCAAAATTTAAAAAGTGAGCCCGGTTGCGGGCAAAATTCTACGGATGCGGCAAGATGCGGCGCGGCGCAAAATTCCATAAATTTAGCGCAAACGAGCGAGTTTAAATTTAAAAAGGCGGATAACGAGGCGGCGAAATTTAAAGCGGGTGGAGAGACGGAGCTTAAAACGGATACGGCGAAGTGCGGCGGGGCGGAATTTAAGAGTGCGGATAGCGCGGCGATAAAATTTAAAGCGAGCCAGGCGAGTAAATTTAAAGCGAGCGCGGCGGATAAGAGCTCGGATGCGAGCAAGCGGGAGAAATTTGACGCCAAGGACCTTCAGGACGCGCTTAGTAAGATTTTTAACGAGATAGAGCATCAAAGTACGCTTTGGCACGTAACCCCTTTTGCGCTGCTGTTTTTGGCGCGCATCTTTATGCGGGCGCGGGCGGCTGCGGGCAAAAACGCGAATAAAAATAATCAAAACGCTGCGGCAGATAAAAAGCAAAACGCTGCGGCGAGTAGAAACGATGAAAACGAAAACTGCGAAAACGAAGCGGCAGGCTTTATCGCGGCTCGGCTCGGCAGGTTTTTTGCGTTTATGATTGAGATTTGCGATGATGCCGATAAGATCTCGCACGCAGCGCCGCTGGCGAGCTTTTCGGATATGCTTGCGGAAAAATATCTGTGGCCGCAGAACGATGAGAATGACGAGGAGCGCTGGGAGGAGTACTTTTACGACGATGAGCTATTTTACAGCCTCTATTTTTATTCGCGGGCGGTTTTGGATGCGACGGGAGTGGACTTTGCGCAGTTTAAGCCTGGGTCGGGTGGCGTTTTTAGGTGCATCGTTTGAGCGCTTTGTTTAAATTTAGACTTCAAAACATTTTTAAAATTCTTTAAAAATTTACGGTATGCGGAATTTACAGATCGTCTTTTTAAATTTAGATCGCCGTGAAGCTTCAAACCCGCTTGCGGCGCGGCTTTTTATGTGGTTTTAAAAAGATACCAATTCGGCGCAATTTTTTCTATTATTATAAACTCGCTAGGACTCATTTGCGGCAGGTCTGCTTCATCTTGCACCCGCAAAAAGCCCACGGATTTACCCGCCGATAAGCAGCATAAAATTTCCGCATTGTCGCCGTATAAATTCCAGAATTTATACGCTACTTCGCCGCTTTCAGATCTGTCTAGCATCTTGCCAAATAAATCTCAGAAATTTCATATCGACGTAAAATTCCACATCGTCACGTAAGCTAGCGGCGTTACATAAAATTTATATTCAAAAGCCTATCTCTAACCTCGATATCCTCCAGGTTTAGTTTGAGTTCATCTCTTAAATATTTTTCCAAATTTTTTCGTTCAAAATCGCTTAACATCGCAAGCGGGATACCGACGAATACCCCATTTTCGCTGTCTAAAAATATTAAGACATATAAATTTATGCTTTTTATCCTACCCCTTAGCCGTAAAACGGCAAAGCATATCAAATCCATCAAATACAATATCCACGAAAAAGCCGTTAAAATAAGCTTTTTAAAGGTCCCAATATTTTTATCATAGCTAAATTCTTCTACCGCAAAATCTACGAATTTATAAATCGCTACCTTATCAATACGCGCCATGTCGATAGATTTTTTTGTAACTATCGTTTCTTGATGGTTTGCGGAGGATTTGTTATATTCTATTCTGCTGGGATAGAAGCTTAAAAATTTGTTTTTATTTATACCTAAAAGACCTATTAAGGTTAAAATCCAAACCCCAACCCAGTAATGCCAGTGAATACCCCTAGTGACGAGTTCAAAAACAAGCATGACGATGGACGAAGTAACGCCCAAATCGATATAAATCTTGGTCCAATAATCTTTGATGATAAAAAGCGGCATTTGCTCTTTTTGCATTAGGGCTTCTTATAGGCTCGCCATCGCTTCGGCGCGCGCGAGGAGCTGCTTTGCGCCCTTTTCGATAAAAACGCGTGCAAGCTCCGCACCTACGCTTCGGTATTGAGATTTTTGCGCGACGATGCTTTGGTGGATGCTCTCGCTGCCGTCGGGTAGGCCCACGATCGCGCTGATGTGGATATTTTCGCCGTCAAGGTGTGCGTTGATGCCGATCGGTACCTGGCAGCCGCCCTCCAAAACTCTGACAAAATCCCGCTCCACGGTCGTTTCGATGATCGCGCGCTCGTCTTTTAGAAATTCTATCGCGCGCAGAATTTGCGGCTCGTCCACCGCCTCGATACCGAGCGCTCCTTGCCCCATCGCAGGGATCATCTGCGAGACCTCAAAGGGCGCTACGTGCTTTACCTCGGCGCGTAAATTTAATCGGTTGATGCCCGCCATTGCCAAGATAATCGCATCGAATTCCCCGTCTTTGAGCTTTCGCAAGCGAGTTTGGACGTTGCCGCGCAAGGAGATTATCTCTAAATCAGGCCGCATGCTAAGCAGCTGCATCTTGCGGCGAAGGCTCGTAGTGCCGACTTTTGCGCCGCGGGGTAGCTCGCCGAATTTAGAGTATTTTTCGCTGATCATCGCATCGCGCGCGTCCTCGCGAGCACAGATCGCCGCTAGTACTAGCCCCTGCGGAAACTCCACTGGTACGTCTTTTAGGCTATGCACGGCGATGTGTGCTTCGCCGCGAAGCATGCTCTCCTCAAGCTCCTTCGTAAAAAGCCCCTTGCCGCCGATCTTTGCAAGCGGCGTGTCTAAAATTTTATCGCCTTTGGTTTTCATGCTTTTTAGCTGCGCTTGGATGCCGCTAGCTTCAAGCAGCGATGCGATGTGCTCGCTCTGCCATAGTGCAAGCACGCTTCCGCGCGTAGCTATGATCAAATTTTTCATTTTTTCTCTCCTATGCTTTTTCGAATCTCGATTTCGTTCTCTTCGATCACCTCAACGTCGATTACGTCGTCGCTTGCGCGGCTGCGTCGCCAAAATTTTCGCTCTCTTTTTTCGGAATTTTCGCTGCTAGCGTTAAATTTAGGCACGTCGCTGGTGACGCAGTAAAATGACGCGGTGATTATGCAAACGCCTAAAATATCGCCGAAAATGCCCGGTGCAATGAGAAAAACGCCGCCTACAACGAAGCCCACGCCGCTTAAAATTTCTTTCGGCGAGATTTTCATTAGATTAAAAAAGCCCATCCACGAGCGGTTTGCTACGACGTATCCGCCTAAAACCGCGCTTATGACGATCTCCACCGCATACGCCGCGAAGCCGTTTGCGCTTACGAAATAATAGGTCGTAAATGCCTCAATTATCAGATACGGAACGATCAAAAGCCTAAACATATTTTTCCTTGAATTATCACTTTAAGCCGCGCCTCTTTAATGGCGCTAAAATTTAATCGCGGATTTTAGCAAATTCCGTCTGAATTTTTAATGTATCGCAAGAGTCCCTCGCAGCCACGCTTGATATCTGCATAGCAGCGCTCAAAATCGCGCGTGTAGTAGGGATCAGCGATCTGTAGGTGTTCGGGATGGGTTAAATTTGAACCGGTGCCTTTTAAATTTAGGCCGGTTTGTTTTGCCGAGCCTTTGAAATTTAGCGCATCGCAGCTTGTAAAATTTTCCCCTGCAAATTCCAAAAGAAATTTTACCTTGTCCATATCCTTGCCGCGAAAAATTCGCCCCAGCGAGCGCATATTCTCATCATCCATGCAAAGTATGAGATCGTAGCGCTCGTAGTCTGCTGGCGTAACCTGCACGGCACGATGCGCTACGAGCGGCACCTTTTGCTCTTTTAGCACGCGCTGCGTCTCGTAATAGGGCGGCGAGCTGATCTCGTCGGTGTGCGTCGCCGCAGAATCCACGCTCACGCGCCCACCTAGGCCGCTTTGATTAATGAAATTTTGCATCACGGACTGCGCCATCGGCGAGCGACAGATGTTGCCGTGACAGACGAAAAGTAGCCTCACGCGCGCCTACTGCGTGATGATGTCGTAGTTTTTCGGGATTGCGGGTTTGAATATAGCTTCGTTTACCGGCGCGTTTTTGCGGACGTTGCTTAGATTTATGACGACCTTATTGTCCATTTTATCGGTGTAGCTGATCTTGCTCGGCAAATCGCCCTTTAGCTCGATGAGATATTTCACGTCGTCGAAGCTCGCCTCATAAACGCCGTTTTTGTTGGGCTTTGCGTTCGCTAAGATAGCCGTTAAATTCGGCGTTTCTTTGATATTCGTAATGATAGCTTGCTCAAGTTCGGGCTCGATTACGACGACCTTTGTGAAACTAAAAAATATATTTTTTATAGTAGGGGTCTTATAATGCCATACGGCGTTCTCTTTTGTGGCGCTAAAATCGCCGCCGTAGCTGATTTTTGCATCATCGCTCTGCACGGTTTGCGAAAAATTTGCGCTCAGCGTATCGAATTCTATCCCGCCCGCAAACGCAAAAACGCAGCTCGCCGCTAAAGAAATAAGAGTTTTTTTCATAAATTTTGCCTTTATTTTTGAAAATTTGCGCGTATTATAGCCGTTTTTCTAGGATTTAATTAAATAGAAACTAAAAATATGTTAATATGCACGGTTAAAATTTTAAAACTAAGGTTTGAGATGTTTAAAAAGGTCATCCACGGGATTTTCGGTACTAAAAACGATAGGATCGTCAAACAATACGCCAAGCGCGCAGCGCAGATCAGTGCGCTTGAAGAAAACTACGCGGCGATGGACGATGCGGCGCTTAAGGCGGAATTTGAAGCGTTAAGAGCGCAAGTTCGCGCGGGCGAAAAGAGCACGGATGACGTGCTTAACGAAGTATTTGCTATCGTGCGAGAGGCGGGCAAAAGAGTGCTAAATATGCGCCACTTCGACGTTCAGCTGATAGGCGGTTTGGTGCTAAACGACGGCGCGATTGCCGAGATGAAAACGGGCGAAGGAAAGACTCTCGTAGCGACCTTGGCGGTAGTGCTAAACGCGATGGAGGGCAAGGGCGTGCACGTCGTGACCGTAAACGACTACCTAGCTAAGCGCGATGCTGCGCAAATGGGCGAGCTATATGAATTTTTAGGGCTTAGTACCGGTGTGATCGTAGGCGGCGAATACGATGACGCCAAGCGCAAGGCTGCGTACGCGTGCGACATCACTTATGGCACAAACAACGAGTTCGGCTTTGACTACCTGCGCGATAATATGAAATTTAGCGCGGATGAAAAGGTGCAGCGTGGGCATCATTTCGTAATCGTCGATGAAGTTGATAGTATTTTAATCGACGAAGCACGAACGCCACTTATCATCTCAGGTCCTACGAACCGCACTCTAGACGGCTACATCAAGGCAAACGAAGTAGCTCGCCAAATGATCCGCGGCGAGGCGCCAGCCGATCCGAAAGGCAAAGCTACGGGCGATTTTACCGTAGATGAGAAGAACCGCGCCGTTTTGATCACGGAGGCAGGAATTTCAAAAGCTGAGAAGCTTTTTGGCGTCGATAATCTCTATAGTCTCGAAAATGCCGTGCTTAGCCACTACCTTGATCAAGCACTTAAGGCGAATTATCTATTTGAAAAGGATGTGCACTATGTCGTGCGCGATGAGCAGGTCATAATCGTGGATGAATTTACGGGGCGTCTAAGCGAGGGTCGCAGATTCAGCGAAGGCTTGCATCAGGCGCTTGAGGCCAAAGAGGGCGTGCAGATCCAAGAGGAGAGCCAAACTCTTGCCGACATTACCTTTCAAAACTACTTCCGCCTTTACGAGAAGCTCGCCGGTATGACGGGTACGGCGCAGACGGAGGCAACAGAATTTTCTCAAATTTACAAACTCGAAGTGGTCTCTATCCCCACAAACGTGCCGGTCATCAGAAAGGATCAAAACGATCTTATCTACAAAACCGAGCGCGAGAAATTTGACGCCGTCATAAATGAGATCAAGCGGCTAAATTCTAAAGGTCAGCCCGTGCTAGTGGGTACGGCGTCGATTGAAAAGAGCGAGAAGCTGCACGAGCTTTTGGTCAAAGAAAACATCGCGCACTCCGTGCTAAACGCCAAAAATCACGAGCGTGAAGCGCAGATTATCAAAGACGCGGGCGTAAAGGGCGCCGTAACGATCGCTACGAATATGGCGGGACGCGGCGTGGATATCCGCATAGACGATGAAGTGCGCGCTTTGGGCGGGCTATATATTTTAGGTACCGAGCGCCACGAAAGCCGCCGCATTGATAATCAGCTCCGCGGACGAAGTGGACGTCAGGGCGATCCCGGCGAGAGTAGATTTTTCTTAAGCTTGGAGGATAACCTGCTTAGAATTTTCGGCAGTGACAAGATTAAAAATATCATGGATCGCTTAGGGCTAAAAGATGGCGAACATATCGAATCACGCATGGTTTCGCGCGCCGTAGAAAACGCACAGAAAAAGGTCGAGAGCCTGCATTTTGAGTCGCGTAAACATATCCTAGAATACGACGACGTCGCAAACGAGCAGCGCAAGACGATCTATAAATATCGCAACGAGCTTTTGGACCCCGACTACGATCTAAAAGATAAAATCATCCAAAATCGCGAAGAGTACATCTCTAGCGTGCTTGAGGAGCTTGAAATTTTCGACGGCGCAAATATCAAAGAGGTCGATAAATTCCCAATCGTCGCCAAAATCGCTCAAGAAACGGGCGAAGTGCTCGAAAACAGCGAGCTTGAAAAGGTCGATGATTTCAAAGAGCTGAAAGAAAAGATCATCGGCGCGCTTGCCGTTTCGTATGAGAACAAGATGGCGCCGATCGATCCGCAGCAGCGCAAAAGTATCGAAAAGATGCTTTATCTGCAGATCGTAGATCGCGACTGGAGAGAGCATCTGTATCAGATGGATATCCTAAAGGCGGGCATCGGACTTCGCGGCTACAACCACAAAGACCCGCTTACGGAGTATAAAAAGGAGAGCTACAATCTCTTTATGGAGCTTGTAATGCGCCTCAAATCCGACAGCATCCGCTTGCTGCATTCGATCCAGTTCAAATCACAGGAGGAGATCGAAGCCGAGCAGCGCGCGATGCAGGAGCGTATGGAGAGCTCAAACGCCAAAGAGCTCGCCGCCGCAAGCACGAATGAAGCGCAGCTAAAGGACCCCGATGAGTTCGGCGACAAAAAGCCAAAGCGAAACGATCCTTGCCCTTGCGGCAGCGGCAAAAAATACAAAGACTGCCATGGCAAGGGCGGTCCGAAAAAAGGCGGCTTTGCGAGGTAGGCGCGGCGATCGGTCGTAAGTATCGCGCGATCGGTAATCTCGATTGCGAGCATTGCGCGATCGGCGCTTTTTGATCTTGCCTTGCCTTTGTATTTAGCGGATCGGTCGCGGGCGAAAGGCGTCATAAAATTTTAAAAGAGACTTGATCGCGAGGCGGTGCGGACAGAAATTTTAAAAGAGCTTGATCGCTAGGCGGCACGAACGGTGCGCAAAGCTGCGCGATGGGGCGGAATTTTAATTTTGAAATTTTAAAATTTCAAAGCGCATTTGGTGTCTTTGGCTACTTGTTTTCGCAGCGCTGTTGCGGCGCACCGTGCGGCAAAACGCAAGCTAATCAGCGCGTGATACTTAAATTTAGTGCGCGGCTAGGACACTGCGCGCATTTAAAATTTTAAATTTATGCGATTACGGGCGAGCTTGTAAGCAAAGCTGGCCTTTTAAATTTTAAGAATTTCAAAATTCCAAAAGGTTTTAAATTTCTGAAATTTTAAAATTTTGAGGCATTGAAATTTTAAAATTTTAGATGATTTGAATTTTAAAATTTAGAATTTGAGTTTAGAATTCCGAAGTCTCGGCAAGACGATCTGTTTGATTTGCAATATCCGAATATATCTTGGGGGCTAAATTTCGTTGCGTATAAATAGATATTTCGTCGCGATTTTAAATTTTTAAAGCTCGCTGAGGCTTTCATATTTGAAGGCGCAAAACCCATTTTTGGAATTTTAAAATTCCAAAATACTTAAAATTTCACATAGAATTTAGCGCTAAATTTTATGTGAAATTTTACAAGGATGGCTTTTTGGTAAAGTATTTATTGTTCAAATATCTCAGATTCGACCGCTCTCAGCCCTTCATTACGCTTTCGGCGCTGCTTGCGTTCTTGGGCGTCGGCGTAGGGCTTACGGTGCTGATCGTCGCGATGGCGATAATGAACGGCTTTGATAAAGAATTCGAGCGCAAGCTCTTTACGATGAATTACCCGATCACGATCCACAGCCATTTTCGCGGCGGCATTTCAAAAGACGACGTGGAGGGACTGCGGGCGGACTTCCCCGATCTGATCTTTAGCCCCTACATCAGCTCGCAAGTCATCGCCAAAAGCGGCGAGAAGCTCGAGGGTGGGCTGATTTTCGGCGTAAATTTAAACGACGAAAAGCGCATCAACTCCGTCGTCGCAGCGGGTGCCAAAGACATCAATCTAACGGATTACGGCATAATGATAGGGCGCGGGATCAAGGACGAGTTTATGCTGGATGAGGGCAGCAAGATCACGATGATCTTTACGAAGAGCGATCCGGGCGGCTTTGCGCTAATCCCCAAGATGAAGCGTTTTGACGTACGCGCGGATTTCAGCTCGGGGCTCATCGCCTACGATAAGGCCTATTCCTACGCGGATGCGAGCGATCTAGCCAAAATTTTGGGCTACGACGAGGGAACATTCGACGGCGTGCATGTTTTCTCAAACGATCCGTTTAAGGATCTGGAGCGTATCAAAAAAAGCCTCCCCGGCGGCGCTAACGCCGTGGGCTGGTGGCAGCAAAACGGCAATTTTTTCAGCGCCCTTGCGCTTGAAAAACGCGCGCTTTTCATCGTGCTGATGCTAATAATCCTGGTCGCGAGCCTAAATATCGTAAGTTCGCTTCTAATGACCGTGATGAACCGCCGCCAAGAGATCGCGCTTTTACTTAGCTTGGGAGCCAGCAAAAAGGAGGTCAAAAGGACCTTTTTCGCGCTCGGAGCCACTATCGGCGGCGGCGGCATCATATTCGGGCTTATTTTGGGCCTATTTGGCGTGTGGCTGCTCGGAAGCTTCGACATCGTAAATCTGCCGGCCGACGTTTACGGAAGCTCGAAGCTGCCGATGGAGCTTTCGCTAGGCGATTTGGCGATGATTTTAATCGGCGCGGTGCTTATCGTGGCGCTATCGTCGTGGTATCCGGCCAAAAAAGCCACGCAGATCGACGTGCTGCAAACACTGCGCAACGAGTAAATTTAAACGTGGCGCCTTTAAAATTTGGCGAAATTTTAAAATTCCAAAGCGGCGCGGCTGCATTTAGCAGTGTATTTGGCGCGGTATTTCGGCGCGCGGGCGGAGGCTGCGAGATCTTGCGCGGCGCGCGTTGCGTAAATGTCGCACTAAATACGATTTGAGTCGCCAAAATTTTGATTCTTGCGCGAGATTATAAGCTGCGCGAAGCCTAAATTTTGACAAAATTTGTGTCTTTGGAATTCGCCAAAATTTTAAATTCCAAAGTGGAGCAAATTTTTAGAGCGCTTTTCTAAATTTTGTAAATTTTCAAAACCACTCAAAGATAAAATCATAAAAATTTTGAAAAGGATCTATGGTGAAAAAGATCGTTTTGTTTCTATGCGCGGCGCTGTTTCTATGCGGCTGCTCTAGGAGCGGACCGCAAGATGTCCCAGAGCCAGAGCAAAATAAGGCACCGAGCCACCATTATACAGGCTACTATTACGCATAGCGTATATTGCGCGGCGGGCGCGATGCGGAGCGTTTAACGGCGAGCAAATGGAAACATTGTAGTTTTTGCTCATTCGTGGACAAAAGCTCTCAAGCCTGCAATACGAGCCTTAGCAGCGTTGCAGCTTGAATGTAGCGGTGACTAGGCGTCCATCCGTCTATAATGACGATAAAATTTAGGCTTATTTGAGCAGGACGAAATTCTTTTTAAAATTCTTTCAAATTCCCATAAATCCCGCTAAATAAATCTAAATTTTATAAATTTTAGGGTAACATTCCCTATTTCTCAAAAAGGCTTTAAATGACTTTAATCGACGGCAAAAGCATAAGCGCGAAGGTAAAAGAGGAGATCAAAGCGGCCGCTTCGGATCTTGCCGCAAAGGGCGTAGAGCCCGCGCTGGCGGTGATTTTGGTAGGCGAAGACGCGGCTAGTAAGACCTATGTCGCGAGCAAGGAAAAAGCCTGCGCCGCCTGTGGGATCCGATCCGTAGCGCACCGCTTGAGCTCCGACGTGAGCGAGGCGGCGCTTTTAGAACTGATAGAAAATTTAAACGAAGACGAAAGCATCGACGGCATCTTGGTGCAGTTGCCGCTTCCAAGGCATATCGATACGAATAAAATTTTAGAAAAAATAAACCCGCAAAAGGACGTGGACGGATTTAGTGCAATAAACGTAGGAAAGCTTACTAGCGGGCTTGCGGACGGTTTTGTGCCTTGCACTCCGCTTGGCGTGATGCGCTTGCTTGAGGAATACGGCGTGCAGATCGCGGGCAAAAATGCCGTCGTGCTGGGTCGCAGCAATATCGTCGGAAAGCCGATGGCGAGCCTGCTTCTAAATGCCGACGCCACCGTCACTATCACTCATAGCAAGACGAAAGACTTAAAGCGGCTTTGCGCAGATGCCGACATTTTGGTCGCAGCGGTCGGCAAGGCGCGTTTTGTGGGCGCCGATATGGTAAAACAAGGCGCGGTGGTAATCGATGTGGGGATCAATCGCGGCGAGGACGGCAAACTAAGGGGCGATGTCGATTTTGATGTGGTCGCACCAAAATGCTCGTTCATCACGCCCGTGCCCGGAGGCGTGGGGCCGATGACGATTGCAATGCTTTTGAGCAATACGATAAAATCGGCGAAAAATCGCTTAAGACAAAGAGTCTAAATGAAAATACTAAGTAAAATTTATAAATTTTTATCAAGTTGGACGGGGACGGTCATCGTCGTTTTATTCGTCATTCTTTTTGTTGCGCAAGCCTTCGTGATCCCCAGCGGATCGATGCGCACTACGCTTTTGGAGGGCGATTTTTTATTCGTTAAAAAATTTAGCTACGGCATCCCGACCCCGCATATTCCATTTGTAGAGTGGCAGGTGGCTCCTGATAACGACGGAGATGGGCATATCATCCGTGGCGAGGGTCCGAAGCGCGGCGACATCGTGGTTTTTCGCTATCCGCTTAATGAAAAAATGCACTTTGTAAAGCGAAATTTTGCCGTAGGCGGCGACGAGGTGATATTTGATCTGAATAATTTCTACCTTCGTCCGCATGAAGGAGATGAGTTCATTGCCGCGAACTATGATGCTCGCGACATTGTGATTTTGGGCGGCGAAAAATATGTCAAAGAGCCGTATAAATTTAAGGGCATTCACTACGACCCTAATACTAGGAACTCGATGCTAACAAATGTCAAACTTGCGCTTGAGAAGGGTGAGCTTTCTATGAAGCCCATTAGTCTAAGCGAAATTCCTCATAGTTTCGAAGCTGCGGGGATAAGCTTCAATGCCTTTTACATCAAAGTGCCGCAGGATGAGTATTTTATGATAGGCGATAATCGAAACAATTCCGCCGATAGCCGCTTCTGGGGTCCGGTACCTTATCGTCTGATCGTCGGCAAGCCTTGGTTTACATATTTTAGTATCGATGCCGATCGCAAGATCCGCTGGGAGCGAATCGGGCGCTTCGTCGATACCTTGCAAAACGACGAGAGCCTAATCTACGAGCAAAAATAAGGAGCGGCAATGCAAATAAATAAAATTTTCATAGCGAGCGATCACGCGGGCTTTCGCGCCAAAGAGCAAGCCAAAAAAGCGCTCGCCGCTTTAGGTTACGAAGCGGTCGACCTTGGCACGCATAGTGCCGAAGCGAGCGTGGACTATCCCGATTTTGCGGGCACGTTGGCGGATAAAATTTTAGCCGAATGTGAAGCCTGCGCGCGAAGTGAAAATTTTAAAGAAAACGACGGCATAAATTCCGCTGCAGCCACGGAAAATTCCGAAGCGGGCGGTAACGAAAATTTTGTCGCAAGTATAAACGACTGTGGAAATTTTAACGACGCCGTGCAATGTAGCAGGAAAAATGAAAATTTTAACGCTGTTAAAAACGCTAGTCGTCAAAATTTTAACGCTAGCGAAAGCATGACTACCAGCGCAAATGCAGCCGTAAGCCAGAATGCAAGCAAAGATAAAATTTTAAATTCCACCGACTACGGCATTTACGGCGTTTTGATTTGCGGTACGGGTATCGGCATCAGCATCGCCGCAAATCGCCACGCTCACATCCGCTGCGCGCTGTGTCATGACGCGACTAGCGCTAGATTAGCCAGAGAGCACAACGACGCCAACGTCCTAGCCTTCGGCGAGCGATTGATGGGCGCGCTGGTGATTGAAGATATGATTAGGGCATTTTTTAGTACCGATTTTGCGGGCGGTAGGCACATTAAGCGCGTCGCAAAGCTAGGCACTTGCGGTAGTGCGAATTGCGCGCATGGATTTGACGAAGAAAATTCCATTCAGAATTCCGCTCAAAATTTTGCGGAACAAAGCAGTGGCGCTAATTTAAACGGGCGGAATTCTAAATTAAGCTTCGCCGGCAAAAGCCCTTCTAGCAAAAATCCTATCGACACGGATTCCGCATTAAATTGTGCACGGAGCTTTAACGATAAAAATTCCTTATTTACCGACAAGAATCCCTTGATAAGCTTTTGCGGTGCATGTCATATAAATTTAGATTCGACGCACGCAAAGATAATCTTTAATGAGAAAAATCCGCTAGATAAAAATTCCACTAGCACAAATTCTACGTTAAATTTTACGCGCGCGAGCGTTTGCAAGAAAAATTTCGCTCAAAAAGCTAGCTGCAAAGATTTTGTCGGTTTGAACCCAGCAATTATAAATTTCAAGGCTACAAATTCTTTCTGCATGAGCGTTAAGCCAAAAAACGTAAATTGCGCTAGTGTGGGTTTAACAGATGCGAATTTTGCTATTACGAGCGTAAATTTAAAGGAAGCAAATCTTTCTAGCATAGATTTTAAAAGCTTAAATTCTGCCTATTTTAGTGCAACCTCCGCTACTATGTGCTTTGCAAATTCAAATAAAGGAGGCGAGCAATGAGCGTAGCATTAGGTGTTTTAGCGCTATTTTTTGCAGCGCTACTTATTCTATCGATCCGAAAAAATTCTAAAATTTACGCCTTACTTCGCAAGAGCGAAGAAAGAATTTCAAAGCTTAAAAGCGATAATGAAAAGCTTAAAACTGCCCTTCGCTTCGGCATTGAGGCCCTGCAAAATGAGGAGAGCGAAAACTGCAGCTTAAAAATCCAAAACGCAAGATTGAAAAGAGGTAAGCTATGAAAAGCCTAAGCAGTGAGCAAAAAAGCTATTTATTTCGCTCGATCCGCACCGTGCGTGACTTCCCAAAACCCGGCATTTTGTTTTACGATATCACGACGCTCGTAGGCGATCGCGAGGCGTTTAATTTCCTGCTTGATCATCTAGCCGAGCGCTACGCCGATTACGGACTTGATTACATAGTAGGCATAGAAAGTCGCGGATTTATTTTTGCAGCGGCGCTTGCTGCGAGGTTGAGGGTTGCTTTTGTGCCGATTAGAAAGCCAAAGAAGCTTCCTTATATCACGATTTCGCAAAAATACAGCCTTGAATACGGCTTCGATCAGGTTGAGATGCACGTGGATGCATTCTCCGGCGTGCAGGATGCCAAGGTGCTGCTAATCGACGATCTTATCGCCACCGGAGGCACCGCACGAGCGGCATTAGATCTCATCGCGCAGACGCAGGCTAAGTGCGTCGAGGCGTGCTTTTTATTAAATTTGCGCGAGTTAAACGATCTAGGCGAGTTTTCGCGACGCACAAATGTTTATTGCGTTTTAGAGGCGTGATTTTGGAAGAGCTACTTAAAAATTTATTACAAGAATATCACCAATACGCCTATATCGTGCTTTTCGTTTGGTGTATTTTAGAAGGCGAAATCGCGCTGATTTTGGGCGGTATCATGGCGCACGAGGGTCATATAAACTTGCCGCTAGGTATCTTTGTCGCGGGGCTTGGAGCATTTTGCGGCGATCAGTTTTATTTTTATATCGGTCGCTATAACAAAAAATATATCAGTAAAAAGCTCGCGGCACAGCGCCGAAAATTTGCGATTGCACATCTACTTTTGCAACGCTACGGCTGGCCGATAATTTTAATGCAGCGCTATATGTATGGCTTTCGCGTCATCATCCCGATGAGTATCGGCATCACTCGTTACAGCGCAAAGAAATTTGCGATTATCAATCTTTTTAGCGCTTGGTGCTGGTCGGGTGCGACGATGGTTTTGGCGTGGTATTTCGGCGAGGAGATTTGGAGTGGGCTGCGGCTAATCGAGCAACACTGGTATTTTGCGATACCTATTATAGGCGGAATTTTATATCTATTTTTTAGGTTATTTAAACGTATGGAAAATCACTTTATGAACTCACGAAAGGAACGAGATGAAAGTAAAACTGCTAGATCGTAAAATTAACGAGATAGAGGCGGATTTTGAAGTTATTTTGGTTGTAGATAAAAATTTAAATCACGAATTTATTAAAGACGCGGATAAGTTTGCGCTTTTTAACTATAAAGGTGAGGGCAATCTGCTGCTTGCCGAGAGCGGACGGCTGTACATCGGCGTCAAGGCGCTAGAATATGACCGCGTCCGCACAGCACTTGCGAGTGCATACAACGCGCTTAAGGGCTACGCGATCAAAAATTTTAAAATCGCCTTTTACAAATGCGGCTGCGACCGCAGAAGCACGATGGCGATGGTCGAGGGCGTGCTTTTGGGCGGTTATGAGTTTAACAAATATAAAAGCGATAAAAAAAGCTCTAGCTTGAATGAAATTTTAATCTCGACGCAAGAGTACGGCGGCGGTAGCCCCGACGTGCAAAAGATGAACTACGGCGTGCAGCAGGGCATCGTGATGGCAAACGCCGCAAATTTTGCGCGCGATGGCGTCAATGAGATCCCTGAAATTTACACGCCCGAAAAGATGGCGAGCGAGGCTGAAATTTTAGCCTCGAACTACGACGACGTGAGCGTTAAAATTTACGACGAGGACTTTTTGCGCGAGCAGAATATGAATGCGTTTTTGGCGGTCAACCGCTCCAGCGCTCATCCGCCGCGCCTCATTCATCTAATCTATAAGCCGCAGCGCTGCCTAAAGCGCGTCGTTTTCGTGGGCAAAGGGCTTACTTACGACAGCGGCGGGCTAAGTTTGAAGCCGAGCGATTATATGCTTACGATGAAAAGCGACAAAAGCGGCGCGCTTGCCGCGATGGGCATCATCAAGGGCGCCGCCGAGCTCAAGCTGCTGTTTGAGATACATGCGGTCATCGGCGCTACCGAAAATATGATCGGTGGCGATTCGTATAAGCCCGACGACGTGCTGCTTAGCCGCAGCGGCGTAAGTATCGAGGTGCGAAACACCGACGCGGAGGGTAGGCTTGTGCTTGCCGACTGCCTAAGCTACGCGCAGGATCTTGCCCCCGATCTGCTAATCGATATGGCTACGCTTACCGGTGCTTGCGTCGTGGGGCTCGGCGAATACACGAGCGGCATCATGGGAAACAGCGAGGAGCTAAAGCGTAAATTTAAAGATCTTAGCGGCTGCAGCGGCGAGCTATTTAGCATTTTGGAATTTAACGATTATCTGCGCGAGCTAATCAAAAGCAGTATTGCAGACGTCTCCAACTGCGCTTCCAGCAGATACGGCGGCGCGATAACCGCGGGGCTGTTTTTGGATAAATTTATAAAAGATGAGTATAAAGACAGGTGGCTGCACCTAGACATCGCAGGTCCTGCGTATCTGGAAAAGGCGTGGGGCTATTACGCCGCGGGTGCGACTGGCGCGGGCGTGAGAGCAAACTTATATTTCTTGCAGGCTCTAGCCAAAGAGCTAAAGGACGCGTAGATGGGGCTGTCAGTGGGGATCGTAGGGCTTCCGAATGTCGGTAAATCCACTACCTTTAACGCACTTAGCGGCGCGCAAAATGCGCAGGCGCAGAACTATCCGTTCTGCACGATCGAGCCCAATAAGGCGGTCGTGCCCGTGCCCGATGCGCGGCTAGCAAAGCTGGCGGAAATCGTTAAGCCCGGTCGCATCGTGCATTCGACCATCGAGTTCGTCGATATCGCGGGCCTCGTGCGCGGAGCTAGTAAGGGCGAGGGGCTGGGGAATAAATTTCTTTCAAATATCCGCGAGTGCGAGATCATCCTTCATATCGTGCGCTGCTTCGAAAGCGGCGACATAACCCACGTCGAAGGCTGTGTCGATCCCATTCGCGATATCGAGATCATCGAAACCGAGCTTATTTTAGCGGACATCGAGCAGCTTGGCCGCAAGATCGAGCGCCTCGGTAAGGAAGTCAAAGCAAATCAAAAGGGCGCTAAAGAGGCGCTAGCCGTGGCAAACGAGCTTTTAGTGCATCTAAACGACGGCAAGCCCGCTTCAAATTTTGCGCTCAAAGAGGATGAAAGCTACATCGCTTTAAATCGCGAGCTGCGCCTGCTTAGCGCCAAAGATGTAATCTACGGCGCCAATGTGGACGAAGACGGCATCGCGCAGGATAACGAATATGTCGCGCGCGTAAGAGAATACGCAAACGCCCGCGGCGCCGAGGTAATCAAGCTCTGCGCCAAGATCGAAGAGGAACTCATAGGCTTAAGCGACGAGGAGACGCACGAGATGCTGCAGAGCCTGGGCGCGCAGCAAAGCGGGCTGGAGCTCATCATCAAGCGCTCCTTTGCGAAGCTCAGCCTCATCAGCTACTTCACCGCGGGCGAGATGGAGGTGCGCGCGTGGACGATCACGAAGGGCTGGAAGGCTCCGAAAGCCGCGAGCGTGATTCACAACGACTTTGAGCGCGGATTTATCAGAGCCGAGGTGATCGGATTTGATGATTTTATCGCATGCGGCGGCGAGAGCAGGGCGAAAGAAGCGGGCAAGATGCGCCTTGAGGGCAAGGACTACGTCGTGCAAGACGGCGACGTGATGCACTTTAGATTTAATGTTTAAATTTGCGCTGCATTCGAGCGAAATTTAAAATTTTACGGAGTTTTAATTTGTGCTGAATTTGCACATCCGATTCAAATTTTTAAATTTGCGAAATTTGAATTTCTATGGCGTGTGAGAATTCGGAAATTTAAAAATTTTAGTTGAAAGCAGCGATTTAAAATTTTGAAATTTAAGAAAAAATCCGCGGGCTTGAACGCATGCTCGGGTTTGGTTCGATTTTAAAATTATATAAATTTAACTCACGCAGGATGGAACTTTGAATATTATCGTAAGTAAGCTCAACTTTACAATTCTATGCATTTTAATCCGCCGTACCTTTCGGCGAGCGAATTTCGCGCACGGACTATAGATATGAACCTTCTGTAAAAGCAAAATCACGGGCAGAATCGAAAATTTGAGCGTCCATACATTGCGAAAAGTATCGACACATTCGTGCTTTTTGAGATTAAGGGCGTGCGTTTTCGCATACGGTGTGAAGCCTTTAATTCTAAACGAGAGTGATCGCGTGCGCGTACATTGTCGAAAAGATAGATGTTTGGGTGTGCTTGCGGCTTTAGAAGTGCGGCCACGCCCAGATGAGATGCTTAAGACTTTGCGCTATATGTGCTGTATCGGATAATTCAGGTGCTATATATAGTAATCGCATTTGACTTTGTTTTTGCCGTGTCTGCGATACTATTTACAATATACTTTGCGTTCGAAAAAAGGCTCGTTCGGTTTTAGCGAATTTCTATGATTGCGTATCGTTAATATTTATTTTAATGGGGCTTCTCTCCTATCTTGACGCGGGTGTGCAAAAATTAAAATTTTAGTGCGAACGCCACAGAAAGTAGCGTGGATTTTACGAAATTTTACCGAAATTTGGAGGAAAATAATGTGGCATTTAAAAAAGAAAGCTTCAAGTAAATTGAAATTTTTCACAATTATCGGCAAGATGGAAAACTTAGAAACAGACTGGGGGCGAGACGGACTGTATATAACATTTGATGTAAAAGGAATAAGATTTTTCGACTATCCCGATCAATGGTTTGCTGATAACGGCGATATAGTCGAGGTAACGTATTGTTATCTTTCCCCTGAATCGCCCAGCATAACGCATATTTCGATTTTAGCTAAGCATTCAAATTATATGAGAGCGAAACAGGCTCTAGCTATAATTTGGGATTTTATATTAATAGCCTTTTTAATCGTAACGTTTCCCATATGGTTTTACGGTATTAGTAAGTTGTCCATTTTATTATATATTGCCTTGGGGTTCTGTATCTTACAAAGAGCTTGTAAAAAAATCAAAATTTTATATGAAATCGAGAAAAATAGAGGCTAATTCGTCTTTATTTTTCCGCGTATTAAAGCATAAATAAAAAACATTTGTCTTAAGCATCGTCTTGTGCGCCTTATCGTAGGTCTCATTCTGCCGCCGTAGTTTTTGTGTGCGGTTGCCAAACGCCTTCAGTGTTTTTAACTCATCTTTGTTGAGATCGTATGACGCGCAAATTTTGGTGATATGAAAATTTGCCTTTGACCTTCGTAAAAAGCTTATCAATAGAAATGTAAATTTATACCGCACGGCGGTAGGTTCTGAGCCAAAACCGCATAAACGAAAGCGGTGATATACAAATTTAATGCGCGCGCAAAATGTTACCGTTCGGCGAAAATTATATCGCTAAAAATTTTATCGAAATGCCAAAAATACGAAGCGATCTTGCTCTTGCGTTGCAAAGGCTCATTGGATATAAATTTAAAGCGTAAATTGCAATCCAGGGCTCGATTTGATCAACTTGAGCCCTGGATTCGAAATTCGTTTTAAATTTTGGATCGAAACACACCAAGGACTAAAACGTTACCTCCCAGTTAAATCTAAAATTTCTGCGCGGCGCATAAAACCTACCGATGCCCGCACCCGTCGCTTGATCGATCATATTGACCGTTCCGAAAGCCCTGATCGAGCGCGCGCTATCCCAAGTGATATATTTGGCATTGGTTAGGTTGTAAACTCCTAGACTAAAGTTAAAATTTTTTTGCGGCTTAGCATAGGCGATAACGTCCACTACCGTATAATCGCCGCTTCGCCAACCTTTGGTATTATCGGTTACGGGCTCTCCGTTTACTATAGAAGCATCGATATGTCCCCAATACGGATCCGTTCTTTCGACTTGGCTTTTCCAATACATATTGTAGGTATCTTTGCGTTTCTTGGCTCCTACGTCAGTGATGAAAAGATCAATGCCATATTTGTCGCCGGGCGTAGAATAGCCGATATTATAAACGGAAGTAGGCGGTTGGATCGCATTCATCGGTACCTCTTCGCCCCTACTGCATCCGGAGTTTGAATCATTGGCGTTTGAGCCGTTGCTGGCGCACGACATTCTGCCTTTTTGTCTGCTGTATTTATATCCCAGCCTAAATCCCTCCAGGCTCTCCGATACATCGCCGAGCTCCAGATGGGTATTTATCTCAAATCCATGCACTTTGGCGCTATCTCGGTTTACGTTTTGATAAAATGGATACGGTATCTGCTGATCTACGACTTGTAAATTTCCCAAAAATTCAAGATCGATAAAATTTTTATAATCCGTCTTAAAAAGATCGAAGGTTATGCGGCTTCTCTCGCTATAAAAGGTAAGAGCGATCTCTTTTGTCCTTGCGATTTCTGGTTCTAAAAATATATTAGGACGGATAGAAAAGTCCGGATGCTTAAAGGTCATATACGCTTCGTCTGATGTTGGAGCGCGGAAACCCTTAGAACTTTTTAGCTGTATTCTCATCCAATCCAGTGGGTCTAAATTTAGACCTAGTTTATATGAGCCGCTTTTGTATTCCTTCTCTCTTAGCAGGAATTTTAAATTTTCCTGATAATTTTGTTCTCCGTAAGGAGTGTAATAGCCATGCACTCCATCGTAGGGATTATAAGGATATGGCACCCATAGACCGGTTATGATGCCTCTGGGTACTTCGGGATATCCGGTATATTTCGGCTTATGTTTTACTTTGTCGTAGCGATAGCCAAGATCGAAGCCTACATATTTGGTTATTTGAATTTCATCACCGATATAGCTTGCCGTAGTCGTAGTTTGCACCGGGATCAGATAGGTACTCACCGCAGTGGTATTGCTTCTTTGACCACCGTTCATATGGTAATTAGGGTTTGGCACGCCACTTCCAGGAGTTCTACCGAAGAGTATATTATCCCACCATTGTGAATCGCCCGAGTAAAATCCATCTTTATTAGTCATAGATTTATCTGTTTGATCCAAAAGTCCGCCGTATGATATAGAATTATCTATGACATTAAATAAGTTAAACTCTTTCTCAAAATCTAAATTTAATTGTTGCGTTTCAGTATCTAGTGTTCTATCGGTGTATTGGACGGAATTGTAACCATCGGTATATGGAGTTAAATGAAATAGCTTATAAGCCTTTGTCATAGTGTCCATATCGCTCGGCTCTCTTTTTATAGTCCCGTAAACTCTGCCGTCAGGAAGAGTATGCTTTTCTATCTCTCTTTCCACTAATTCGTAATTATACTCCCAAGTATCTCCATCGTATGTTTCTTTTAATACTTTGAATTTTTTATTACAATTTACTTTGGAACAATCCAAATAATATCCTTCACCATCTCTTTTTTTATAATCGCTACCCCTATTTAGAATATTGCCCGAACCATCTTTAATAATTTCTTCGCCTTCTTCGACAGGTCGCGGATCAACGCTTAGGGGTCTATTGTTTTTATCTACAATATTATAACCACTTGAGCTTTCATTTAGATGCATCCCAGAAGGATTTTGTACATTCTGGCATCTATTGCCTTGGCAGCCCTCTTTATTTATTGCACGGTTTTTAATACTCTGCTTCGAGTATGAAATTTTAACGTGATCCCAAAGCGGTGTCTCACTAAAATTTTCGTAAGCTAATTGCACGTTTTTTCTGGTAGAGCTATCGTGGTTTGTCCTATTTCCATATCGTTCCGGAGCATCCGGACGGCTACCCATTCTTAACGTATAAGAAAGATCCTCGCCGTCGGAATTTTGCTTCGAGTCATCTATCGCGATAGACAATCTATGGTTATCGCCCGGCTGAAACCCCACCTTTACGAGCGTGCTTTTTTTGGTTATGGTGTATGGGTCTGCCTTTTCGCGAGTTTTTCCTATATGAAGTTTGTCCTCTTTACTATCATATATGTCGTAGAAATAGTTTTTCCTTTCATGTCCGTGTCTATCGGTATTTATAACCAAAAGATCAAACCAGCCGTATCTAGCTGCACCGGTGAAAGAGTGAAAATTTTGACTATCGACGCTTTGATAGCCCTGCTTAAAGCCGAAATGATAATTCTTTTCCGTCAAGAAATCCCTGGCGTCTTTGGTTTCAAACATAACCGATCCGCCGAGTGCGCCGCTTCCTGCTTTTATGGAGTCGGCTCCTTTGGTGATATTGGCCGTTTTGACGTTTTCCATCTCTACGCCGTTTCTCGTATTGTTAAAATTTCCATACCCCTCAAAGAGGTCTTTAAAGCCTTGCGAGCTTAAAGTCTCCGCTTGACGAAGCCCGTCCACCGTGATAGCCACGCGGTTTTCGTCCACGCCGCGAACGGCATATCCGCTAGCGCCAAATCTACCCGTCTCAACCGCCGTGATACCCGTTTGGTATCGTACCAAGTCTCTGCTATCGGTGATCTGCTGCTTCTTGATAGTCTGCGCGGTAGTTTTAGTTTCGCCGACCTTTTGCTCGGCTACGCTTTGCGAATCGACATTGCCCGTTACCTGGATAGTTCCTAATTCTTGTGAGTTGGCCGGCTCTTCTGCGTAAAGCGAGCCATAAAAGAGCAGCGAGGCATAGAGAGAGAGAGAGAATCTTCTAAACATTCATATTTCCTTACTTAATGATTATAGAATTGATTATTAACGCGGCGAATAATAATACAAAGATTTTTAATGTTTAATTAAATTGCAGTTTAAATTCAAGTATAAATTTTAAATGGCTAAAATTTTGATTTTTAAGAAGTAAAAAATTTTGAATAGTCAAGAAATGCGTAATAGGCGTATTTTAAGCTTTAATATAGCCTAAATTTTGCAAAGCGTTTTTAAAACGGCTAGCAAAAATACTAAAATCATAAAAGAGCGAATGATAACAAAGCGCATTTTATAATATGTAACAATTTGTTAGTATTTTTTGACTTTTTGTTATTTAATCAAAACTAGTAGCTATTGCAATCTAATAAGAAGCTAAATTTAGATTTTTTCTAAATTTGGCCTAAAATTTTAATCTTCTTCTTTTGCGATTCCGTCTTTTGCAAAGGCTTGCATAAAGCGTAGAATTCTGGATTTTTCCTCATCGTTTATTTTAGCAAATGTTTGCATGGCGGTTAGATATGCGTCCCATTCGTTCATCAAATGCTCTTTTGGTTTATGAGCCGCGTGACATGAGCTGCAAGTATCATAATAAACAAGCTCCGCCTCTTCCCATGAGGCATAGCTATTTTCATTTAATTTTTTGCTATCTATTAGATATTGCGCCTTCGGTTTTGCCTCCTGATTTTTAAGCATCAAAAAGGTTATCAAAGGATCTTTTTTGTAGGCTAAGATATTTTTGTTATCCGTAACCTCTCCGCTAACTTCGATAAGCGATAAATCATCCTCTTGCTTTATAAATTTTACGGGCGTACCTTCATAAATTTCGCCTACGACCTCTTTGGTTTTAGGATCAAGCAAATCAGCCTTGATATCAAAGATAAAACATATCTTTTGCAAAAACAAAATTTACCAAGACCGCCGTTAAA
This sequence comes from uncultured Campylobacter sp., assembly GCA_963524395.1. Classification (GTDB taxonomy): domain Bacteria; phylum Campylobacterota; class Campylobacteria; order Campylobacterales; family Campylobacteraceae; genus Campylobacter_B. The sequence goes on along the minus strand of CAURGM010000002.1, from coordinate 129,234 downwards.
AATAGAATTTTTCTCATTTATGCTCCTTTTATTATCGGTGTTTTAACGCCGGCATAGGCCTTAGCATCAACTTTTTTGATAGCCACCAAGCAAGTATTTATAGAAGTCGCTTGGGCCATAGTCGAAGTAGGTCTTGAGCTGGTTAATAAATTTACGTACCCTGCGTTACATCTTGGGTTTTCATCTGTTAAATTTTCAGGATCATACCAAGCGCCTTCGTTTATCGACACGACGCCCCTCATAATGTCTTTGCTTACGACGGCTCCTGCTAAGATTCTACCCCTGTCGTTATAGACCTCAACCGTATCGCCGTCTTTTATACCAAATTTCTTAGCATCTTCATCGTTTATAAGCACAGGCTCTCTATTTCCTACTTTATATGCTTTTCTTACAAAAGAGTTATCGAGCTGAGAGTGGATGCGATATTTTGGGTGCGGACTTAGCAAATGAAGCGGATATTGCTTTGTAAGTTCTCTATTACCGAGCCATTATGCAGGCTCGAACCACATAGGATGTCCCTTAAAATCATCAAGTTTAAAATCAGCAAATTTTTGCGAGAAAATTTGAATTTTACCCGTTTCCGTAGCCAGTTTATTTGCTACGGGATCGGTTCTAAATGCCGCGTGGCGAACAAATTTCTTTGCCTCTTCGTTTGGTTCAAAATACACATATCCTTTTTCCCAAAATTCATCAAAACTTACGTAATTAACGCAATCGCTTCTTTCGTAAAAGCTTCTTATGATCTCCTCTTTACTCTTGCCGCTTTTAAATTTACGATGCTCTTTTTCGCCCACAATTTTTGCAATCTGAGCAAAAACTTCATAGTCGTTTCTGGCTACAAAAAGCGGCTCTATAACCTTTCTCATCGCATAAACGTAATCTTGCGAATAAGAGCCGCCATAGCTTATATCGTCTCTTTCGAGCGGGGTCGTAGAAGGAAGCACTATATCGGCCATCTTTGCCATCGGCGTCCACCAAGGCTCATGAACTACCACAGTATCAAGCTTGCGGATAGCCTTTATAAGTTCATTTGTATCTGGATGGTGTCCCAAAACAGTTGCGCCCGTTATATACATGACTTTGATATCTGGATATGTTATCTCAGAGCCTTTAAATTTGATCTTTTTGCCCGGATTTAGCAAAGCTTCGCTAACTCTTGAGGCCGGAATTTTCGCGTCTACTTTGTTTTTACCTTGCGGCAAGCCTACCGGCAAACTAACGCCCGAAAACGCTTGTCCGCCGCCGGGGAGACCAACTTGTCCTATCATCGAAGCAAGCACCATAAGCATCCAGTCGGCCTGCTCTCCGTGATGGGCTCTTTGCATAGCCCAGTTGCCTGCTAAAAATGTGCGATTTTTTACGAAAGTATCGACAAGCGCTTTTATAACGCTCTCTTCAATACCCGTTATCTTTGCAGCCCAGGCAGGAGTTTTTTCTACCATGTCTTCGCTCTTACCAAGCAGATAAGGCAGGAATTTATCAAATCCAAAAGTGTATTTTTCGATAAATTCTTTATCATATTGGTTGCTTGTATATAGGTAATGGCACATTCCAAGCATAAGCGCCACGTCGGTATTTGGGCGAATTTTAATCCACTCGGCGTTAAATTTCTTAGCAATTTCCGTGTATTGCGGATCAATCGTGATAAATTTTATTCCAGATTTTGCATATTTTTCAAAATAAGGATTGTTTCCACGATTTGCTATTTTATAGTCGATTTGATTGCATTTAAATAAATCAGCGCCCCACATTACGTACACTTTCGTATTTTCAAGCATTACTTCATGTGCGGTTTGAGGAGAATAAACTTCCAAATCTCCAACGATAGTTGCATTTACTCTGCCCGCAGCGCCGTTACTATACTCGCCGTCAGTTCCTACCGCTCCGCCAAAAACGGTATTAAAAAATCTACCCGCCACGGAGTTGCAGTTGTGAAGAAGACCTGGATGCCCCCAGCCGCCATAGCTTGCATTATAAATTTCGTCCGTCTTTACGCTTTGAAGCTTTTTAACTATTAGCTTCATCGCCTCGTCCCAGCTTACTCGCACAAATTCCTCTTTGCCGCGAAGCTCGGGAGTGTTTTTACCTTCTAGGTAACTTTTTCTAACGCAAGGATATTTTATTCTGGTATCGGAATAAACCCTATCTATCCATGCCTCGTTTCCGGGATATTTGGGGTCTTTATCAGATATCTGCGGTCTAATTTTCACTATCTTTCCGTTTTCGTCGACGTCGGCGTAAAACGCACCTAAATTTGAAGCATGCGGTATGCTTTTAATCTTGCTCTCCTTGGCCATAAGGGGATTTGAGCAAACTACTGCCGTAGCCGCAGCAGATGTCTTTAAAAAATCTCGTCTTGAAATTGACATTTTGTCTCCTTAAATTTCAAAATTTCGCCGCAATTATATTAAATAAATTCATTTTAATTTCATTTTTAAAATTAAATTTAGCTTATTTATTGGATAATAAATCAAATTAAACTTATAAGGATTTTAAATTACGTCAAGAATAAAAAGGCTTCAAAAGCTCTGTGTGTTAGTTGTTTGTAGCGACGAAAATTTAATTGAAAAAATAAGGCTAAACAAGGATAAATTCTTAAATTTATATTTTATAAATTTTGATTACTTTTTGAATTTTTATCTTAATTGCAATACAAATTTAGATGTCGTAATTATCGACCTGGATCCTTTATTTGAGAATAAAGAAGAAATTGATTTCTTTAATATTTCATCCATTTCGCCGAATCAAAAATTTATATTTTTAGCAAAAAACAAAAAAGTCTATTCTAAAATTTTAAAAAATTTTCATGGCGGAAGTTCTGCTATATTATCTAAGCCCATTAAAACAAGCGTTTTACTCGATAGTATAGCTATACTATCTCCTAGCCAAGAGGCAAGCTTTTTAATACTAAACAAAGAAATTAAGATAAATCTCGAAAAAGAGCAAATTTATAAAAATAGCGAACAAATTTTTCTAACAAATTTACAACATAAGCTGATCTTGCTCCTAGCCCAAAACGTCAATAATATAACTACCTTTTCAATGATAGAAGAGGTCGTTTATCACGATAAAATGAGTTCAAAAATAGCTCTGCAAAATTTAGTAGGCGTGTTAAAAAGAAATTTAAATCTTGATATAAAAAACATACATTCAAAAGGCTATATTCTCTATTCCTATTGACTTTTACTTTGATCCTCTTCAAAATCATACCGTTAATCTCTTTCTAATCTGAAAACCGCTTTTATTTCTATAGCTTTTGGGGCACGAGTGCATTTTTAATTAAATTTCAATAGAAGAATAGGGGCATATGACTGGGAATTTACGAAGGTATAACTGAGAGAGAGCATTGAGACAGCCCAAAGACACTTGGGTTTATGACTATTGCGGCAGCCTTCACGAACCCTTTATTTTAGCTTATATAGTATTGCAACGTTATTTCTTAAAAATCTCATTAAAAAACTACGAGCGCATGTTGATATATATTTATGCTATAGTTTTCGTCTGCGATACCGTCTTAAAGCACATTTGTATTAAGTTTCGCGGCTAAAAAATACCTCGCAGAGCCGCCGTGCCCTCTACATGCCTGTACGGCAAGAAATAATGCACAAACTTCGTGCAAGTGCCGTCAGGCACGCATATTTCGGCGCTCAGTCTGTGTTTGACATGCGTAGAATCGAGATCAGGTATCACTAAACTACCGCTTTTGTAACCGCTATAGCCCATCTCTATCGGCACCTCTAGCTCATCTTTTTCAAAAACGACGCGTCCGCTTTGCGCCTGCTCGAGTTTGATATTTTTCAGCACGATCCTGGGCACGCTCACGTGGTCAAATTTTATATTTAGTTCATACGGGGCGCCAGTGGAGTTGTCGTCCGAGAAGTCGGGCTTCAGCTCGCGCTCGTCGCGCCATGATCGTCTGCCGATAGCGGTGGCTCTTAAGCTGGCGCTGATGCTAAAATCCTTCAGATCCAGCGAAGCGCTGCTAAAATCACGGATGAGCGTCCAGGCTACGACGGTGCGGCCGAAAAATTTATCGGCGATCATATACGTGCCGAAAAGCGAGCTTATGACCACCCAAAACAGAAATATAAATTTAAAAACCTTGCGCAAAACGAACCTTAACGTCTTCATCGCTATCCTTTCAATCTAAAGCTTAAGCGGAATTTCACCCGTAAATCCGCGGATTAAAATTCCGCGCAGGATTTCGCTTATGAAATTTCGCGCCTTTTCGGACTACGGCGGAATTTTAAGGCAGAATTCCGTGGCGAAATTTTACGGCTGAATTATAAAACAAAATTCCGCCCATGAAATTTTGCCTAGAACCTCTTCTGTAAAATTCCATAACGAAATTCGAAGATGAAATTTTATGGGCGGAATTTTATAGCTAAAATTTCACGGCAAGGCTCAGAAATTCTTTCCCGCGGCAAAATTCCATGCCTTAAAATTTTAAGAAAGTATGAAATTTTTTATCTGATCGCAGATCGCTTCTTCGGATTGTGCGGCGTCGATTTGCAGGGTCTCAACGCCGCACGCCCTGCATGCCCGCGCCATAAGATCTTGCACGCGCATTAGGTATTTTAGCCCGCGAGCCTCGATTATATCGCTGCTAGCACGCGTTTTGAGCCGCCGCCCGATGAGCTTCTCGTCTGCCAGAAACAGCACGATTTTATCTGCAAATTTGCCCCCGAGCGCAAATTTATTAAGCGCAATAAGCTCGCTAAGATCCGCGTTTTCGTCGTTTGCTAGCGCATAGGCGATCCCTGAAATGAAGCCACGATCGCTTAGCACGAGCCTGTCCGCGCCGCCCTTTATCACGCGCTCGTAGTGCTCGGCGCGGTCTGCGAGGAATAAAAGCAGCTCGGCGCGCTTTGAAATTTCGCCGCAGACCTCGCGCAGATTTACGCTGCCGCGCCGCCACTTAAAATCCTCGCCCAAAACGAGGCTTCGCACCGCTTCACCGAGCTTTGTGCCGCCGGGCTCCTTAGTCACGATCGCCTGCGGAAAAGCCGCCGCTAGCCGCGCTATCTGCGTGCTTTTGCCCACGCCGTCGATACCTTCGAATATTACATACATTTTTCGCCTTTAAATTTGTGCGTTATTTTACAAGCTTATAGCTAAATAGCGGCTTTTTTTAACAGCGAGGCGTAAAATTTCGCCTTAAAATCGGACTTTTGCGCGAGCTTGTACGAGCGGCTTTTGATCTTTAGGCGTAAAATTTTATCGGGCGCTTTGTTGCCCAGCTTTTGCTATTTGCGGTGCGGCTCGCGGTTAAATTTAGCGTTCGAATGGATGCGTCGTATAACACAGCGAGCGAGTAAATTTGCGCTTAAGGGGCGTGTACCGAGCGGAGCAGGGCGCCGGTCGATAAAGACGGCGCGCCGTGCGGATATGATGACGCGTCGGGCGAGGTAGGGAGCCATTATACATAGCAGGATATGTGCTTTGCAAAGCGAATGACGCTATACGGAAAGGACGGCGCTTCTGGCGGAGCAGGGCGGCGGCGTCATTGGGAGTAGGGCATATTGCCTAGCGGCGCGGGCGGGCAAACGCTGCGCGCGATGATAAAATCGCGACGATGAAATTTTAAATTTTGCCCTTATATGTGCTTACAAGCTCGGGATTTATCGCTATGAAATCTTTCCTCAGATCGCCAAGATCGCAATCGGTAGCCGCGATCGTAAAATCCTCCGTCATATTGAGCGCAAATTCGCCAAGACCTGCTTTGAGCTGCTTCACGCACTCCCAAATGAGCTTTTTAGCCTGTGCATATTTATCATTTAGCTGCGTTTCTTGATTGAAAAGATCAAAAATTTTCGCCGTTTCGTAGTCTACTTCGACCTCTGCTCGAAACTCGTAATCAGGAACAAGCCAAAGAAGCCAGCCATCTTTTCGCGCAAGCCACTGCGCGCGCTGCTCTTGCGAGCCGAATCCGATGATCGGCGGTAAACTCCTATTGTCGCAAGCTAAATTTATGCAGTAGAGCTTGCAGCCGGGCGCGTGCTTTTTGATCGTCTCTTTAATCGCTGGCAGCAGCCTTTGCGCGGCGAGCTCATAGAGCTTTTTATAGCTCATATTCTTATCCGGCTTTTGATAGCGCACATAACCATTTTCGGTTATTAAGTTCAGCTCGCCCATAGCGTCAAATTCATAGTTTGTTACGTCATTCCTTCTGCCTGCGCGAGGGTGTTCTACATGTTTCCGTCTTTGTGCGAGTTTGCCGCCTTCGTAAGTAAAATTTTCTATCCCATAGGCGTTGTTGTCAAAGGCCGAGTAGATGGACTTTAGCTCGCCATTTTCATAGATAAATCTTTTTATATTGAAGCATCTTGAGCATCTTTTATTGTAGCAACCAAATTCGTATTTTAAAACTTCGTCCCGCCCCCAAAAATAAAGGCTTTCAAAGAAACTTTTTTTGCCGTCATGTTGTCTTTCAAAAACGACGCGATCTTGCGCGTCAAAGCCGTATTCGTAGGCGTTTACGATCTTTTTCGGTTTAGTTTTTAAAATTTTGCCCTTAAAGAAGCGGTTATATTCGAAATAAAACGGCTCTAAATTGATATAGCTACCCGATGCCCAGCGCCTGCTTACGGCCTGCGCTTCGGCTATTTTATTTAAGGCTTTGTATTCATCTCTCGCGCTTTTTAAAAACGTTCGCAGTCTTTCTATCTCATCCATTGCTTCGTTCATTTTATCTCCCGTGTGGTTTGTAAATTTTAAATTTAGCTGCGCCTGCGAGCTAAATTCAGGCTAAATTTCAGTCGCTTGTGAGCTCATTTTTTCAAAAATTTTAAAATTTCGCTCGGCACTAGGTGCGAAACGTCGCCGCCGTGGCTTAAAACGGAGCGGACGATCGAGCTTGAGATGAAGGCGTTTTTGAGCGTCGGCATCAAATACACGCTCTCAAATTCCTCCCATAGCGAGGCGTTTGCATAGCCGATCTGCAGCTCGTACTCAAAATCGCTAACCGCGCGAAGCCCGCGGATTACGAAGCGCACGCCGCAAGATTTAGCAAAATCCACGAGCAGATTATCAAAGCTTTGCACGCTCACGCCACGAAGCCCGCGCGTCGCGGCTCGCGCCATCTCCAGTCTGGATTTTAGGCTGAAGTAGGGCTTTTTGCTCTCGTTTAGCGCGACTGCCACGATGACTTCATCAAAAAGCCCCAGCGCGCGCTTGATGACGTCCAAATGGCCGTTCGTGATAGGATCGAAAGTGCCCGGATAGATACATTTTCTTGAGTTTTGCATTATTGCCACCTTTTAAATAGCTCGTTTTGCACGCCCAGCGCGTCGCACCACTTGCCGATTATGAAATTTTTTAAATTTTGCACGCCGCAGTAGCCCGCGATCACGGGCGGAGCGACGATGACGCCGAGCGCGGCTAGCTCGCTCATTTGTCGCAGGCTGATCGCAGAAAGCGGCATCTCACGCACGCCAAGAACCAGCCGTTTGTGCTCTTTTAGCGCGACTGCAGCGGCGCGAGTGCTTAGGCTGTCGCAAAGCCCGCCGTAAATTTTAGCCAAAGAGCCAATAGAGCAGGGCGCAAAGATTGTGGCGTCAATGCCGAATGAGCCCGAAGCGGGCGGCGCGCCCAGATCGGTGTCGGGATAAAATTTTACGCTCTTAAATTCCGTAGATTTTAAGACCTCGTCCGCGTCTATGCCGCTTTCAGCGCGTAGAACGCGGCGCGCGCCCTGCGTAAGCACGGCGTGAATTTCATGTGGCGAACTTGCAAGAAATTTAAGTAGATCAAGCCCAATCTCGCAAAAACTCGCGCCACTTACACAAACTAAAATTTTCATTTCAAAGCTTTCATATCGAAATTTTGCAGTTTAAAAACAAACGCGGCGGAAGGAATTTTAAAATTTGAAATTAAGATGGAGCGGGAAACGAGAGTCGAACTCGCGACATCAACCATGGCAAGGTTGCGCTCTACCACTGAGCTATTCCCGCATGCGGTAAAAATAAAGCGCGATTGTAGCCTATAAATTTTCATTTGTCAATAATTTCTCGCTTAAATTTCATAAATTTTTACGATTTCTCCAGCGAGAACTTTGTCGCATTCGGGATCAGCCAAGAAAAAATGCGATGCCGCAGCCAGCGGTCTGATGCGCCCAGAAGGCGACGGCATAGGCGTAAAAACTCCGCCTTCGTATGCGCCTACGGTTAAATTTACTCTGCCGCTTTTTAGCTTCAGATCGCTTGCGAGCTTGGCATATATCGCCGCTTCTGCGCTAAAAGCCTCGCTTGCGCCGCTAAGCTTAAATAGGATCGGCAGTATGACTGCGCGCGTAAGCACGAAAGCAGCCATCGGATTGCCTGCCATTGCAAAGACGAATTTACCGTCTTTTGCGAAGCACTTGCTGGGACGGCCGGGCTTGATATCAATGTGATCGAAAACCTGCAAAAATCCAAGTTCACTCATAGCACTTTGCATAAAATCCGCCTCCCCGGCGCTTGCTCCGCCACTGGTAATTAGTACGTCAAATTTACGCGTAGTAGTATCTAGCGCCTCGCACACCTCGCTAAAATCATCCTTTAAAATCCCTAAATACTCATTTTCAAAGCCGTATTTTTGCAGCAATGCAGCAATACCACTAGAGTTGGCGTTATAAATTTCGCGCTCACTTGCGCTCTGCCACGGCTCTTTTAGCTCGTTTCCACTGGAAAATAGAGCGATTTCAGGACGCGCGTAAACGCTTGCTTCGTAAATTCCTTGCGCGGCAAGAAGCATGATTTTGGCAGGGTTTAAAATTTCGCCACGGCGCAATAAAAGCTCGCCCGCGCGGACTTCCTCGCCTTTTTTACGAAAGCCGTCGTGAGCATGAACGGAAGCAGGGATTTTTAGAGTTCCGCCTTGCACGTCTACATCCTCTAGCCTCGCGACGGAGTCTGCGCCTGCAGGCATTGGCGCGCCAGTCATTATCTTTTGCGCTTGCGCAGCCTTGATTTCATAAAATTTTTCGTCTCCTGCAAAAATCGTAGGCTCTACGATCCCTAGCTTTTCGTCTTTGAATTCCGCCGCGTAGGCATAGCCGTCAAGTGCTGAATTATCGAAGCAGGGTAGGTTTTTAAGCGCAGAAATATCGCTAGAAAGGATGCGACCTAGAGCGCTGGGAAGAGGTACCTTTTCGCTCTGCTTGCTTGATGTGATTCTAGCCGTAGCCAAATCTATAGCCTCATTTATTCCTATCATTTTAAGTCCTTTTTATCATTTTTTACATTTAAAATTCGCACAGTTAAGACCTTGCGTAGCCTTGAATTCTGTATTGCACCGGAACTTGCAAGGCTAAATTTTGCCCAAACAAATGCGCGAAATTTCATAGGCTTAATTGCCTTATTTTGCTGCTAGCGTTACTTAAAATTTCAAAACATATCGCTCGTAGAATTCCGCGAGCTTGCTTGCACAAGTTTTTTATTTCGAAGTCCTCATTCCTCCAGCCTATGTATGTCTGCGCCGAGCGCGCTAAGCTTAGCTTCCAGCCTCTCATATCCACGATCTAGGTGGTAAATTCTATGTATTTTGCTCTCGCCGCGCGCCGCAAGGGCGGCTAAAACGAGTGCCGAACTAGCTCGCAGATCGGTCGCCATAACGTCAGCGCCGTTTAGCTTGCCGCCGCTAATCGTCGCGATGTGTCCGTTTAAACGGATATCCGCGCCCATTCTTGAAAGTTCGCTTACGTGCATGAAGCGGTTTTCAAAAAGCCTCTCATCGATGGTGCTGACGCCCGAGGAGATGCACGCAAGCGCCATAAACTGCGCCTGCATATCGGTAGGGAAGCCCGGATATTCGCTCGTGATGATCTCAACTGGTTTGATCTTTGAAGCGGGCAGGATCGTTATTTCGTCGCCGCCGTTTGAAATTTCAAATTTAAAGCCCATATCTTCAAATTTTGCAAGCACGGCGCCAAGATGAGCCGCGCAAGCGTGCGTGATCGTGATACGGGAGCCGGTGATCGCGCCTGCGCACAGATAGGTGCCTGCTTCGATGCGATCGGGAATAATCGAAATTTCGTTTAAGCTTAAAAGCTCGCCGCCGCTTCCTTTAATGAGGATTTCGTTCGTGCCGATGCCCTCTATGTCGATACCTGCGCTTTTTAATGCGTTGCAAATGGCGATCACTTCGGGCTCTTTTGCCGCGTTTATGATATGAGTGGTGCCGCTTGCTAAGGCCGCTGCCATTACGATGTTTTCGGTGCCGGTAACGGTAATTTTGTCAAAATTTATAGTCGCGCCCTTAAGCCCCTTTTTTGCGGTGCAAACGACGTAACCCTGCTCGATCTTAACCTCTGCGCCCATCTTTTCAAGCGCGCTAAGGTGCAGATCGATCGGTCTTGCGCCGATCGCGCAGCCCCCCGGAAGGCTTACCTCGCAGTGTCTAAACCGCGCTAAAAGCGGCCCCAGCACCAAGATCGAAGCTCGCATTTTGCGCACTATGTCGTAGATCGCCTTGGTCGAGTTTACCTCGCGCGTATCGATTTTAGCGGTATTAGCGTCAAGAAACTCGCACTTTGCGCCTAAATTTGAAAGCAGCTGAATTAGCGTGTAGATATCGGAAACTGCGGGTAAATTTTTAATTACGACTTCGTTTTTTGAAAGGATAGATAGAGCTATGAGCGGCAGTGCGGCGTTTTTTGCGCCGCTTATTTTGACGCTACCGCTTAGTTTTTTGCCCCCGTTGATTCGTAGATAATGCATAATTTCTCCGTGTAAAATTTCGGCGATTATACAGAATTTAGCTTTAAAGTTACCATTTTGTTACCACTGAGCGCTAAAATTACGCCCAAATTTAATCGTTACATAATTTTATAAGGATTTTTATATGAAACAACTAATTATTTGCGCTTTGGGTGCGTTTTTACTGGTCGGTTGCTCCTCAAAAGCCCCGTCTGCCGGCAGTCAGCAAGCGTATGTCTTAAACGATCATGAAGAAGGGATAACTTCGGTGCCGGGAAGCGAGTTTAATCGCCCGCTAATCGCATCTGTGGACGATTACACCGGCACTCGCGCTGGAGGGGACTGCAGCGGATTTATCACCGTGCTAAATGATAAATACGATGATCTATTTTTTAACTCAAAAGATCTGCCGAAATACTTCACAAACGGACGTAAATCCCAAGCAATATATAATTATTACAGCCGTAAAAATTTACTCAGCAATACGCCGCGAGTGGGGGATTTGGTATTTTTTCAAAACACCTTGCGTTCTAACAAGGGCAAGGTCAATAACGAGATCAGCCATATCGGTATCGTGCGTGAGATCTATGCCGATGGTCGCGTGAAATTTGTCCACAATACTCGTGGTAGAAATCAAGCGGACTTCGTAAATTTAAATAAGAAAAACGTCCATGTGGCGGGGCAAAAGATGGAAAATAGCTATATCGTGCGTTGCGGAAAAGACCGCATAAGCTGCCTAGCATCGAACCGCTTCGCAGGATACGGACGAGTAAATAACTAGAATTTTTAAAATTCTTTCGCCGTATTTTTTGAAAAATTTCTTATAACTTTTGGAATTTATTAGATTTTATGAAATTTCGTTGGACCTTTTAAAAATTCGCGGCGGTTTGATTTATGATCTAAAATTTTAAGTAAAATTTTGCAGATAAATCGCTTGGAATTGTGGCTGTAACCTAGCTTTGCAGAACTTATTAAATTCTTAAAATTCTAATCAAATTTTAGAATTTTATGGTTTTTAAACTCCTGCAGCAAAAACTTATGAATAAAAACTCATTTTGATGCTGTTATGGCAAGTCAAATTAGCATTTTAACGCGTAATTATATATAACAAGCATTTAAAATATTTACTCTAAAATTTATTTTGGAATTAATTTAAACTCAAATTTTTGTTATTCTTGTTAAAATTATACTTATAATTTTACATAAAATTCTACAAAATAGCTTCATATAGTTGAAATTTTATCGTTATTAAATTTAACGGCATGTTTGTTTTTTTAATTTACGTCAGATAAACTTTATAAATTCCAGTAAAGTTTTAAAAAAGATTTACGATCTAAATTTTATTAAGGAAATTTTAGTTTAAAGCTTTATATCTAAATTTTAAATTTTAGCGCAGCTATTTATTAAGGCGCTTGCAACTAAAACTATTCGCCGAAATTTTGATGCCAACACTTATCTATGAAATTTATCTCGAGCCTATAAATCACACGACGCCTTTAATTTAATCAAAATTTCGCTACTATGCGTGAAAAATTTAAGGAGTTTCATGCAAACAGGCCAATTTACTCTCGCGATCATTGTGGCGAATGTCCTATTTTTCGTGATTTCATTCGCATTAGAATATTTTTTCGGCTTTAAGTCCTACCTGTTTTTCGGGCTCAATCCGTATTTTTTCGAAGGGATGCCGTGGCAGCTACTAAGTTCATTTTTTATGCACGGCGGAGTGATGCATCTAGCGATGAATATGGCGGTTTTATATCAATTTGGTGGGATTTTAGAGCGAGCGTTCGGTGGGATAAAATTTACGCTACTTTACATCGTAGGCGGACTACTGAGTGGCGCTTTGTGTCTGATTTATATCCAGTATGCCATGAGCATGGGAGAAATCGTCAATATCGTAGGCGCTAGCGGCGCTATCTGCGTGCTTTTAGGCGTGATTGCTTATTTTGATGAACGCAATGCGGGCGGGATTTTTGTCGCGATTTTGATAATGAGCTTTGCGCCGATGTTAATGGGCGTAAATGTGGCATGGTATGCGCACATAGCGGGATTTGTGGTCGGTTATGGCTTTGGTATGATTCAGAAAAAATTTAGAATTTTGTAGAATTTAACGCTAAATTATACATAAAATTTTATGAAAGGATGCAGATGAAGCGGATATATTTTATAAGACATGCCGAGGCGCAAAGTGGCAACGGAAGCGATTTTGAGCGGGCATTAAGCCATGCGGGCGAACTTTGCGCAATTAAACTCGGAGAAAAGCTGCGTAGCTTGGGACTTATGCCTGATTTGATTATTACAAGTTCGGCTATACGCGCACTCCATACGGCGCAAATTATCGCTAATGCGTTAGATGCGACAAAAAGGGTAGCGTCATTGCGAGAGTTATATGACGCAAGCTTATGGGATTTGGCAAAGTTTGTTCGCAGCTTGGATGAGAAACGATTTTTTGGGTGCAGTGTGAATGTTGAAAAATACAATGCGGTTGGTTTGAGTAGCGAAAAACATCGCGACACAAACGCTGAAAATTCTGCTTTTAAGAGCGCTAAAATTCCCGCTAGCATTGGCAAAGATAATGCGATATCTTGCAATGATGTAGAAATTTCTAGCACAGATGTTATGCGAAATTTTAACGCAGCTAGCGCGAAATGCGTATTTATCGTTGGACATAATCCGGCAATAGGCGGAATTTGCTCGCTTTTAGGAGAAAAGGAAGTCGATAAATTTCCTCCTTGCTCGATTTGCGGCTTAGAATTCGACGTTCATAAATTCTCAGATATTACCGATCATAGCGGCAAGATGGTAATGCTACAATGCCCTTAATTACGCTTTTAGCGCTTTATAATTACAATCGGGCAGCTCGTTGGTGCATTTAAAGCTGCTTTTACTGAGCATTGTTATATACTCGTAAACAAGACTGCGCGGCAAAATTAGCAAGTTATTTTTGAGATAACTTTAAAATTTTAAAAAATTTCCAATGATGTGACTAGCCTTGAAAATCGTAGACTAAATGAGTCAAAAAACTAAATTTTATATTTTTAGATAATCGAGCATTAGCGCTTTTGCTTGAAATTTCATTTGCTTTGAAAAATCTTAAGTTTAGATTTTGCGGATGGACATTCCGTGCCAAAATTTTCTCAAAAACATAAATTTATTGAGAAGAATAAAATTTATTAAGTAAAATTTAATAGTAGCCGTGGTATCATTCCCCAAAAATTTTGATAGGGAATTGAAATGAGACAGTACGAAACTTACAGATGCGACAAATGCGGCGCGGAGGTCGAGGTGCAAAAAGTAGGCGGCGGCACGCTTAGCTGCTGCGGCGAGCCGATGAAATGTATCACCGAGGATCTGACGCAGGTAAATTTAATGAAGGCGTTCGCAGGCGAGTCTCAAGCGCGCAACAAATACGATCTTTACGGCGATTTGGCCAAAGAGGCGGGCTTTCACGCCATTGCGCGACATTTTTACGAGGCCGCCGAAAATGAAAAATGGCATGCCAGAGCCGAGCTAAAGGCGCATCACGCGGTCGCAGGCATTCCGCTTGATAAAATGGATAAAAATCTGCTTGATGCCGCCGCTGGCGAGCGTTACGAGCACGAGAGCATGTATCCGAGCTTCGCTAAAATCGCGACCGAAGAGGGTAAAAAAGAGGTTGCGCGCCTTTTTAACGCCATCGGCAAGGTTGAGGAGGAGCACGAGCGCGAATACAACGAGCTTCAAAAGATCCTGCTAGAAGAGGGCTTTTTCGAGAGTTTCGACGAAGAAGTTTGGGTGTGCGAGGTCTGCGGCCACGTTCATCGCGGCAAGAAAGCCCCAGGCGCCTGTCCGCTCTGCAAGGCTCCGCGCGAGTATTTCAAAAAACAAAGGCTTGTTTAATTTTGATGCTTGCGGCACGGCGTTTTTGCGATAGCTTTTGAAGCCGTCGCAAATCTCGTTTATTGTCGCGAGCCGATCGCCTAAATCTTGGCTTAAAATTTTGCGCGAGATTTCGTCTTTTTGCTCCTTTTTGCCGCGGGACTCTGTGGCTAGACGAAATCTCGGGCTAAATTTATTTAGCCTAAACTCCTTTTCTTATCCCCCTAAGAAATGAAATCCTGCTCGCAAGAGCGGGATTTCTGTCGTAAAATAAATCTAAAATAATCATGCTGATGATTTTATCTCTTTAAATTTTATTAGAAATTTCTATAATTCTTGCGCTGTTTATGAAGCAAACTTCGTGTCGGTAAATTTTGCAGCAAACTTTGGTGGCAAATATTTCGCATCTTTAAATTTTAAGGCGCATTCGGTGCGATGAGAATTTGAAGGCGAATCAAACTATAAATTTCGAGGGTTTAAATTTTAAATCTGAAATTCCATCCTTGCGGAATTTGCAGATAAATTTTATATCAGCTACCTCTTAATATGTCGATTATCTTTTGCTTATAAAATCCTCGGATGAAATCCCGTATCGTCAAAATTTAAATGAAATTTTGCACTAAATTTATCCGGAATTTTAGGCAAAATCGCATGAGAAAATCTAAAAAGTAAATTATTCTATATTCCAAAAAGAGTAAAATTTTAGATTCTTTTGCGATCAAGCTCTAAGGCTCGCGCGTTAATTTTAAATTTTGCCGAGTTAAATTCTAAAGCTCGCAGGGTAAAATTTTTAGGTTCTGTTATGCTAGTATGAAAAACAAATTTCAGAATTTTTCAAAATAAAATTCTGAAATTCTTGTAAAATATTCCATAAAAAACGATTTTAAAGCCGTCTCAAAACGGAATTCAAAAAATCTCGCTCAGCCAAGCCTCGCGCCGCCGCAAATTTTAAAATTTCACTCCTCGAATTCCTCCGCGACCTTCGCCGCAAGGCGCAGTTTGTCGCTGTCGAAGTGGGTGTAGATGCGCGAAGTATTGAGGCTCGCGTGGCCGAGGGCTTCTTGGACGAGCACGAGGTCTTTTTGCTTTTTATAAAGCATCGTCGCGAAGGTATGGCGCAGCATGTGAGCGCCATTTTTTTCCTTGCGGATGCCCGCGCTCATTAAAATTTTTTCCACAATGCCGCTGACGTATGCCTGAGTAAGCGGCGCGCCGTTTTTGGTGACGAAAAGATAGCCCTCTTTGTTGGCAAAGTTCGTCTCCAGCGCGTTTAGATGCTCCTCGATCAGGTGGCGCTTGATCATTACGATGCGGTATTTGTTGCCCTTGCCGCGGATTCGGATGACAAAAAGATCGCCCTCTGGCGCGATATCTTTGCGCTTGAGATTTATCGCTTCGCCCACGCGGATGCCGGTGTAGACGATTATTTTTACGATTAGGCGGTTGCGATGAGCAAAGGAGGGAAACTCGCTTAAATTTATCGCGTCCAAAAACCGCTTCAGCTCCTCCTCGCTCATAAACTCCGGAAGCTTCGTGCCGCGGCTGCCGCTAATACCGCCCCAGCGCTTAAGCTCGATGCCGTAGTTGTGCGAGGTGCCGTCCTGCTCGTTTTGGCGGTCGATGAAGCCGAAAAAATTTATCAGCGCGATACGGTAGTTTTTTTTGCTCGCATCGCTCAGACCGCCTGTAATCGAGGCTAAAATTTCGCTCAAAAGCTCCTCGTCGATATTTTTCATACTCTCAAGACCGTACTGCATGATCGCTTCGTAAAATTTTTTAAGCGGATTGAAGTAGGTGTTGATGCCGGTAAGGCCTGCGTTTCGCGCATCTTTTGCGAGCCGCTCGAGTTCGCCGATACTTGCTACCTTGTGATTTAGAGCCAGGCTCGCGCGGCGAAACAGCGCGTCGTTTTTCAGCTCCTTATTCGATAGCGCGCTTAGCTTGTAGCGCACGAATTTTACGAGCCAAAACAGCAGCGATTTTTCAAAGCTATCCTTATAATCGAGCGGGAATTTCATTTGCTCTCCTCGCTGTCGCCGAAGATCACAAAGGGCAGCATCAGCGTGTTTTTGATAAGATTATACGGCGTTTTTAGCACATCGGTCGCAACGCCGGTCGAGTAGGTAGGCTTTTTCATCGTGCCGCGAATCTCGATAATCGTTGAGATCGTGTTGTTTTCGCCCAAGATGATATGATTTAGCAGCGGGATTTTTGAGATTATCGAGCTTGCGTCTTTTAGGTATTTAAGCTCCAGATCGATATTTAGCGCACCGCTTTTCATATCCACTTCGCCGTTGCCCGCGATGTCTGCGCTACTGCCGGTAAAGTTCATCGCGTTTATATAAATTTTATCGCCGCTGCGGCGGAAGTAAATTTTGCCCTTCTGCACGCTAAAGCCGCGATCGTTGAAATCGGGCGTCTTAAACGTAAGCAGCGACGGCACGGAGTTTATAAAGCTAAGCAGCCTTTGATAGATGATGTAGTCCTTCAGATAGGTGTTTTGCACATTGATCTCGCCGCGGTAGTTGCGCGGATCGATGCCGCTTGCTTTTAGCGTAAATACTCCTCCGTCGAAGCTCTGCGAGCCTAGGAACTGATTAAGCGCCTCGCCGCTGATGTTTTGCGCAAAAATTTGAAGCAAGCTCTTTTTAAAGATCAACTTCACGTCGCCGCGCTTAAAATTTGCGTTCAGGTTCATATTTTTGCCGTCCAGCACGCCGTTAAAGTGCGTAAATTTCAGCGTCTTATTAAGATCGGATAGCACGATCGCAGAATTTTGCCCGCTGAAATTTATCGGCGAGCGCTCCTTTGTGCCGCTATTAAACTCGCTGGTTTGCACGCTCGTATTGATCGCGACGTCCACGTCTTTTAAAGAGACGAAGTTGCCGCCTTTGTTGATTTTGAGAGAAATTTTACCGCTTCCGCTAGAGCCGTCCAGATCGCCGCCGCGCACTCGAAGCGCGAAAGAGTCGTTTTTATAATGGCTTCCGTCCTTGTTCAGCAGACCGAAATCAAAGATAAGATTGTTGCTGCTGATATCCAAATTTGTAAAATCGCTGGTTAAAATTTTAAGATCTCCGCCGCTAATGCCCGCGTTTTTAAGCGTCTTAGAAAAGGGCAGAATTCCGCTAATATCGGGCGAGCTGATCTCAATCCGCTCGCCGAAGCTCATCTTTGCGCCTAAAAATTGCGAGCTCAGCACCGGCGCTTTGCCGCTAAAATCAAGGCTTATATTATCTCGCGCGTCGCCAAATTTTAAAATTTCTTTGCCGTTCGGGGAGAGATTGAAGCTATGAATAACGCCGTTAAATTTAGCTTTGCGCGTGGCGATATCGATACTGCCGCTTGCCGTGGCGTTAAAAATTTCATTTTGCAGATTCGCGTCTTTGATGTCGATCTTTTTTTCTGTGATATGCACCCGCGCAGCTTTGGAGTGAAATTTTGCCTTTGAGATCATCAGATCGGCCTCTTTTAACGTCACGTTCGCATCCACCTTGGCGCTTTCCTTTTCGACGTCCACATCTATCAGCACGCGCGCATCGATCCCGCCGCCTAGCGGATATACGGGCTCGTCTATGCCGTAGCTTTGCAAAATATCTACAAGGTCCTTGCCCAAGCTCTCTTTAGTCCGCAGATCCAGATATACGACCGGCCTTTCTTCAAAGAGCCCGCCGATACGCACGCTGCTGCCCTCTAGGCTTTTGCCTTTAAATTTAGGCTCGTTCAGCGTGAAATTTAAATAATCGTTTTTGAGCGTGATGTTGGCGTCTTTTACCGTTACGGCTTCGATTTGCGGCTGAAATTTTATCGTAAGATCCTGCGCGTAGGCCGTGGCGCTAACGTTTTCGGCGATCGGTCGCGGATCTTTTAGATCGACTTTGGCATGCAGATTTTCGATGTAGTAGTTTTGCGCGACCGCCTTGCCGTAGATCCACTCGTTCGCAAGGGGATTTAGTCCCGTAAGCGCGCCTAGCTCATTCATAAAATTTTTCAGGCTCAAGGCCGAGGCGCGATTTATCTCGATATTTAGCTGTGAACCGATATTGTGCACGTCAAGCTCGCCCGCGATCTCGTGCGAAGCGAAGGTGCCGTTAAAATCATACGTATCGGCTCTGAAATTTGCTCGCGCCGCGCCGCGCAGCGTGAGATTAAAGTCATTTAATTTAAGCTCGATCGGATCGAAACTCAGCCCGTTTGCGCTCGGCGTGATCTGCGAGTTTAGCCTAAAAAACCGCGTGTCGGCGTAAAAAACGTCGCTTTTGTATTTTAGCTTTAGACTTTCGCCCTTGATCTTCAAATTTTGCACGTCGATCTCTTCAAAAAAGGAGTTGATGAGCGAGATTTTTTTGCTAAATTCCAAAATTTTCTCGCTTTGCGTGCGCAGATCGGTGGAATTTTGCTCTAAATTTTGTGTATTATTTTGCGTAATTTCAAGATTTTTGATACGTAGCACGAGACCTTTATTTAGCTTGAGATAAAACCCCTCAAGCTTTGCAAAGCCCACGTCCAGCTGCGAAATCGTTATACCGTGCTTTAGGCCTACCGCACAGACTATAAAAAGTATGGTTATGCACAAAAAAAATCTAGCCAAAGTTCTAAACATCATCGCCTCATCAAAAAACTCCGCCCTAAAATCAAATCGGGCGTGCCGAAAAACTGCGCTTATAATATGAAATTTATTCAAAATTTTGGCTTATTTGCCTATAATTTCAGCTAAATTTTGAAAGGAACGCATGAAATTCTTTATAAAGCTCATCAAAGCGGCGTGCATTTGTATCGAGCTTGCGGCTATCGTCCTTTTGGCCGTGGGCTTTGATCTACACGAGCGCGTCGGCAACGCGGCAACCGTGCAGATAGGACAAGGCAGCTCCACGAAAATTTTATCGCAACTCTCAAAGAGCTATCCAAAATTTAGCAAATTCGACGCGAGGCTGCTTTCTTTTTACGGCGGCGCAAAAACCGGCGAGCTGGAGCTTAGCGGCGAAAATTTGCCCAAATATCAGTTTTTATATGAGCTAAGCGTCGCAAAGCCCGTGATGAATGAGATCAAGCTGATCCCAGGCGAGACGACGATCGTGTTTTTAAAACAGCTGGCGAAAGATCGCGGGCTAAGCTTTAGCGAACTTGAGCGCGAATACAACGCTACGGCGCCGTTTTATGAGGGCTTTTTGGTGCCTGAAACCTACAAAATTAGCAAAAACGAAAGCGAAAAAAATATCATTGACCACCTCATCTCAAGCGCGCAAAAATTTCACGAAGGATTGTCGCGCGAGCTTATCGGCGATTATAACGCCACGGCGTGGAAGCAGGTGCTGATCAAGGCTTCGGTCATTCAAAAAGAGGCCGCAAACGCAGATGAGATGCCGCTCGTAGCCTCCGTCATCGACAATCGCTTAGCCAAAAATATGCGCCTTCAGATGGACGGCACGCTGAATTACGGCGAGTTTTCACACGTCAAGATCACTCCGCAGCGCATCCGCACCGACACTAGCCACTACAACACCTACCTCAACGACGGACTTCCCAAAGAGCCGGTGTGCGTGGTCTCTCGCGATGCGATACGCGCCGTTTTCGCGCCCGCAAAGAGCGAGTATCTGTATTTTATGCGAAATAAAAAGACCGGGCTTCACGATTTTGCGCGCACGCAAGCCGAGCACGAGCGCAACGTAAAGGCGCAGAGGTAAAATTTAAGTCCGTTTCGGCATTAAATTTAAAAAACGAGATTTCGTCTTTAAATTTTAAAATTTAACCCCCGCAGTTATAAAAATGCGGGCCGATATTTGGGAGATAACAATGAAAATAGCGATATTTGGCGCCGGAAACATCGGCGCAGCGGTAGCGAACGATCTTATCGTAAGCGATTCTTTGAGCCAAAAGATAGATAGCATCGCGCTTGTGGATGCTGTAGAGCGGATCGCGCGCGGCAAGGCACTCGATCTAGCCCATACCGCGGCGGTTTATGAGCGCGACCTGCGCATAAGCGGCAGCACGGAGCCTAGCGATATAGCGGACGCGGGCATAGTCGTGATCACGGCGGGGCACGCAAGAAAGGCAGGGCAGAGCAGGGAGGAGCTGTTTGGCAGCAACGCCGCCATCGTCGCGCAATGCGCGCGAGATGCCGCAAAATATGCACCTAACTCCATTATCGTCGTCGTTACCAATCCGCTTGATATGATGGTCTATGCGGCGCTGCAGGCCACCGGGTTTGCAAAAGAGCGCGTCATCGGCATGGCGGGCGAGCTAGACGGCGCGCGGCTTAAATTTGAACTTGCGCAAACGAGCGGCAAGGAAATTTCATCGATGAGAAGCGCGATCGTGGGCCCGCATAGCGAAGAGATGATCGCGCTTAAAAACGAGTTGGGATTTGAAATTTCGGATGAAATTTTCGGGCGCGCGGTGCAAAATACCAAATGCGCCGGCGCGCAGATCGGCGAGCTACTGGGCACGTCGGCGTATTTGGCGCCTGCTGCGGGGATCGTAAAGATCATAAAATACATCCTTTTTGATACCTGCGGCACGCTCGCCTGCTGCGTCGCGGATAGATCGGGAGTGCCTTTGGGGCGCTTCGTAAGCGTCGGCAAAATGGGCGCGATAGAGAGAAATTTCGCTTACTCGGGTGAGTTTTATGAGCAGCTCGAACGGATGCGTGAGCGGATAGCGGAGCTAAAGTTTTAGTGGGTATAGAGCGAATTCGACGCGACGCGGAAGCGGTATTCGTAGATTTAAAATTTCAAAGCGCAGGATTCTTGCGATAGAATTTTGCGGCATTAAATTTCACTTCGGCAAGAAATTTAAGCTCGCGGAATTGTGTAGCGTAAAATTTCATTCGCTGCGGAATTTTAAAATTTGCACAATTTCGCCTGCTGTGAAATTTCGTAGATTAAAATTTTACTTTGGCTCAGAATTCTGCGTGACGTAAAATTTTTGAGAGTCACAAAATTTTAAAATTTAAACTCTGCAAAATTTAAAAACGAGAGGACTTTAATGCGATCAAAGCAGGCTTGCGCCGCAAAATTTCAAATTTTAAATCGCGAGGCGGGATTTAGTGCAGATTTTGATAAATTAAGGAGAAAATATGAGCGAAAATGAGAGCCAGCGCGCCGTCTGGACGGATGAGGGCCGCTGTAAGGCGTGCAACATCTGCGTAAGCGTCTGTCCTAGCGGTGCGATCGCGATGAGACAGGACGAGGGCGCCGTGCAGGGCATGATGATCGACGTGGTGGATGAGGGCGCCTGTATCGGCTGTAGGGAGTGCGAGTTGCACTGCCCTGATTTTGCGATTTTCGTTGCGCCCAAGGGCTTTAAATTCGCTCGTCTAAGCTCGCAGGCTAGAGAGATGGCTGAAAAAATCAAAAACAATAATTTTATGAAACCCAAGGACGCATAATGAGAGAGGTAATTTCCACAGGCAACGCCTTAATTGCGCGTGCGGCGATTGATTGCGGCTGTAATTTTTTTGGCGGCTACCCGATCACGCCGAGCAGCGAGATCGCGCACGAGATGAGTCGCTTGCTACCTAAGGTCGGAGGCAAATTTATCCAGATGGAAGATGAAATTTCGGGCATTTCTGTAGCTTTAGGCGCGTCGATGAGCGGTGCAAAGGCGATGACGGCAAGCTCCGGTCCTGGGATTTCGCTAAAATCAGAGCAGATTGGGCTTGGCTTTATCGCTGAAATTCCGCTTTTAATCGTAAATGTTATGCGAGGAGGTCCTAGCACAGGGCTTCCTACGCGAGTGGCACAGGGCGATATTTTACAAGCTCGCAACCCCACTCACGGCGATTTTCAAAGCATCGCGCTGTGCCCGGGCTCGCTAAAGGAGGCTTATACGCAAACCGTGCGCGCCTTCAATTTAGCCGAGCGGTTTATGACGCCGGTATTTTTGTTACTTGATGAGACGCTTGGGCATATGCAGGCTAAGGCGATGCTCCCTGAAATTTCGGATCTAAAAATCGAGCGTAGGGCGGAATTTAAAGGTGGTCCGAAAGATTATGAGCCCTACGACGCTGCACCCGATAAGCCTGCGGTGCTAAATCCCTTTTTTAGGGGATACCACTATCACATAACGGGGCTGCATCACGGCGCGAAGGGCTTTCCGACCGAAAACGAGCAGATCGTGCATCGCTCTATAAAAAGGCTTTTTAATAAAATTTCGGCGCATGAAGATGGGATCGTGCAATATGAGGAATTTATGCTAGATGACGCTGATGCTTGCATCATCGCCTACGGCAGCGTTAGCTTAGCAGCAAAAGACGCGATTTTAAAGCTACGTGGGCAAGGCGTGCGTGTGGGACTTTTTCGCCCGATCACGCTGTGGCCAAGCCCAGCGCGCAAGCTAAGGGAGCTAGGGGAGAGATTTAATAAAATTTTGATCGCCGAGCTAAATTTAGGGCAGTATCTGCTAGAGGTGCAGCGCGCTTGTTTGAGGGATGATTTTAAGACGCTTCTTAAGGCAAACGGCAGACCGATCAGCCCTAGCGAGATTATCGAGAAAGTAAAGGAGCTTTAAATGGCGTTTGATTACGACAAATATCTAAGAACGGACAAGATGCCTACGCTTTGGTGCTGGGGCTGCGGCGACGGAGTGATCTTAAAAGCGATCATCCGCGCGATTGACCGCGTAGGCTGGAGCATGGACGATGTATGCGTTGTAAGCGGTATCGGCTGTAGTGGCAGGATGTCTAGTTACATAGACTGCAATACCGTCCATACGACGCACGGACGCGCGATAGCTTATGCTACGGGTATCAAGCTCGCAAATCCAGGTAAGCACGTAATAGTAGTCACTGGCGATGGCGACGGGCTTGCGATAGGGGGCAATCACACGATCCATGGATGCCGCCGCAATATCGATCTAAATCATATCTTAGTAAACAATTTCATCTACGGGCTTACGAACTCGCAGACAAGTCCTACGACGCCGCGCGGATTTTGGACGGTTACGGCGCAATACGGCAATGTCGATCCCAGCTTTGATGCGGCAAAGCTTGCGATCGCTGCCGGAGCAACTTTTGTCGGACGCGAGAGCGTGACAAATCCCGAAAAAATCGAGCGACTTTTGGCTAAGGGCTTTGAGCACGAGGGTTATAGTTTTTTTGATATTTTTAGCAACTGCCACGTAAATTTGGGTCGTAAAAATAAAATGAGCGAGGCGGTGCAAATGCTAAAGTGGCTTGATTCGCGTACGATTTCCAAGGCTAAATTTGACGCTCTTAGCGAGGATGAGCGAGAGGGGCTATTTCCGCTTGGGGTTTTACATGAAGATAATGAGCATACCGAATACACAAAGGCGTATCAAAAGGTGATAGATGCCGCACAAAGCGGCGAAGCGATAAATTTTGAAGGACTAAGATGAATCAATTAAGATTTGTGGGGGTGGGCGGTCAAGGCGTAATCTTAGCGGGTGAGATTCTAGCTGCGGCAAAGATCGCGCACGGCGGCTATGGAATCAAGGCATCTACGTATACCTCTCAGGTACGTGGCGGACCTACGAAAGTGGATATTATCTTAAGCGATGAAGAAATTTTATATCCTTACGCGAGCGAGGGCGAGATCGATTTCATGCTTGCAACGGCGCAGAGTAGCTACGATGCTTTCAAAAATGGCGTGAAAAAAGACGGCGTGATCGTAATCGAGCCGAATTTAGTAGCACCGAGCGATGAGGATAGGGCAAGCTTTAAAATTTATGAAATTCCAATCATTACCATCGCAAAATACGAAGTTGGAAATGTCATCACCCAAAGTGTCGTGGCTCTAGCGATCGCAGTAGAGCTTAGCCGCTGTATGGACTCAGGGCTAGTAAAAGAGCAAATGCTCCGCTCTGTGCCTGAAAAAACCCGTGCGCTAAATGAAAAGGCGTATGATTTGGGGATGAAATACGCGAGAGAGGTTTTAGATTGAATTTAAAGACTTCATATAGAATTTATGATTAACCGCAAGAGTAAAATTTAAAAATTTTTATAGGTAAGATATAAAGTTTCTAGATTAGAATTTCAAAATTATATAGCCAACTGCTTACATTATTTTTTGATGGGTTGTACTAATTCAAATTGCCCGCCGCGACCTTTTATCTTTTCAAACTTTATAAAATTATTGCCGTTTTTTTATCCTGTTAAATTAATCTTATTCCAAAAGTTCTTTAGCTTTTTTCACTGGATTGCATTCATTATCATTTAAACACGGCTCCAAACCGTAGCTCATCTTACAAGCCAATTTTTTCTTCGAAGGCTCTATCGCCGCATCGCATACCTTTTTAAGATTTACAAATGCTCTTTTTATATTGCCCGTATAGTACAAATCGTGCATTCCTGCATTTAGGCAAAAATTTAATAATCCGGCATCGCAAGCTTTATTTAGCGCTTTTGTTGCGTCTTCCTCTCTACGGAAATATATTAATACAATTCCCAATGCACCGCAGCTCTCAAAATTTTTTTCGTCGCATTTTGCCGATAAAGTATCTTTTAATATCGAGCAAGCTTCATAATCGCCTTTGTTCCAATCGCATTTATTCGCTAACTTCTTTAAGTTTGTATCGTTTATTGCGGCAGAGATATCAATGTCTATATCGTTTTTTGCCAGCAAAGGCATAGATAAAAGCAGCGCTAATGATAAAATTTTTCTCATAGTTATAGTCCTTTAATAGTCTCTTTGGCTTTCATTAGCGGATCGCACTTTGCATCTTTAGAGCAGTCTTCAATCTCTTTCTTGATGCTGCAAGCAAGCCTTTTGTCCTCTGAAATTCCCTATTTGCAAATTTTGTCAAAAACCTTAGCGGCTCTTTCAAGATTTCCCGTAAAAAGTATATCGCTAATGGCAAGATAGGAGCAGTAAGACATGATATTTGCTTCACATGCCTTAATCAAAGGAGCGGATGAGAATTCGTATTGACCCAAATCCGTAAATATCATCCCGACAGTCCCGCAGCTTTTGTAATCTCCGTCGTCGCACTTCTTGGATAAAATTTCGACTAGCTTTGTGCATGCGCCATATTTTCCGTTGCCGTTATCGCAAGCAATCGCTAAATCTTTTTCCTCTTGCGTCTCTAAATGATCTACGCTTACCTTTGCCGCAGCGGGGATTGCTGCAAATGCCGTTATAAACGCGAGTGCTGAAATTTTAAGATAGAATTTTTTCATCGCCGCACCATGTTTTTAAGCGGCGATTATATATTAAAGTATTTTAGCGGGCTCTTAAAATTTTGCAGAGTTAAAATTTCGATTGCCCGCTAAATTTAGCGGCACTATTTTTATAAATCGCGCCGCTTTAGAATTTAAAACATCGCTCTTAAATTTAAACATCGCGGTGAAATTTTAAAATTCTACCGCAAGCTTTGGGCGACTTCAAATTTAACATCCCGAGTTTGGCTGCACCCGCGTTTCGCTGCCCGTGTGGATCAGCAGAGCTTTGCCGCGTCTAAATCTGCATGGCGGATCGGCTTGCACGGATGAGTATTCCTTGCCGTTTAGCTTGTAGATGATATTGGAGCCTTGCACCGTCTTTTGGGAGTTTTGGATCGCATCTCCGGCGACCGCGCCTACTACTGCGCCGCCCACGAGCCCCACGGTTTCGGCTAAGCGCTTGCTGCTGCTATGTTTGCCGAGCTTATGCCCGATGACCGCACCCGTAGTGCCGCCCGCGACGCCGCCTAAAATTTTACCCGTATTGCCCTCGGAGCGCTCTACGTTTATTTTGGCGGGCAGGACATCGACGATCTCGATCCGATCGCTTTGCCTCATGCGGTTCGTCTCGCTCGCGTCATAAACATCTCCGCCGTATCGATCCTGCGGGGTCGCGCAGCCACAAAGTGCTATCGCTGCAATCAAACATAATGTGAAATTCTTCATGTTTTCTCCTTTGTAATGAGCTACGGGTGGCATTATACTATGGATTTTTATACGAGCGGTTAAGTAGCAGCTTTAAAATTTTGCTGGCTCGCTGCCGCTTAAAATTAGCTGGATACGAGGCATTGTGCCGTATCTAGGCGCCTTATAAAATTTTATTTCATTCAAAATTTATCTTATTTTGTTAGAATCATTCTTATTTTTAAGGAGAGAAAATGAAAAAACTATTAGTTTACGCCACCAAAGGCGGCGATACGAAGGTCGTGAGCGAATACATCGCTTCAAAGCTCGGCTTTGAGATCAAGGAGGCCAAAGAGCTAAATGAGGAGGATTTGGCAGGAGCGGGCGCGTTTATTTTTGCGGCTTCGACGCACGGCGACGGACAGATCCAGGCCAAATTTGACGACAAATTGGAGCTTTTAAACAAAACCGATTTTGACGGACGCAAGGTCGCGCTCATAGGTGTTGGCAACGTCGAGCGCCACGGCAGCGATTTTTGCAGCGGTATGAGTGCGTTTTTGCCGGTGCTTAAAAAGGCCGATCTCATCGGCGCTTGGGGCGCGGAGGGCTATAAATTTAAACATTCGCGCGCCTTCATAAACGGCAAATTCGTAGGTCTTACGATCGATTTTAAAGGCGATGACCACTGGCAGGCGAGGGCTGATAAATGGATCGCTGCGGTTAAAGGCGAGTTTTAAATATTTCAGCTTTTGCGCGACCGACCGAGCTCTGGGCTCATCGAGCCTAAAGCTCGTTAAATTTCCCCATTAAATTTCACGCTTCGCTTGAAAGCGGCGCCCTCTTAAATTTTACTCGCCGCGGCGTTATAATTTCCGCGCGTCTAAGCGCCGCCTGCTCATGCCGCGTAAAATTTTATCGCTAGCGGAGGCTGTAAATTTCAACTCGTCGCGCGGGTAGCTATGAGTGCCGCGATAAAATTTAATTCGCGGCAACTTACGCGCTATTCGTGCAATAAACGATAAATTCCGCCCGTGATACTTGCAATACTGCCGGTGCGATAAAATTTCGCTCTCGCGACAAAATTCCGCTCGCAATACTAGCGCGGCACCCGCACGTTAAAATTCCACGCTCCGCTTGAAAGCGGAGCCTCCTCGTCAAAATTTTAAAATTTTTAGTTCAAAAGTAGCGATATTTTACAAGCCGTACCGCTTAAAATCGCGCGGATAGGCTAAATTTTATCCGCCCAAGCTTCAATTCTGCTCGCGCGGCGGTCAATTCAATACAGCAATTTAATGCGACTGATTTATAAAATCGCCGTCCGAGCCTCAAATATCAGCGCCGCATTAGAAAAGTTATTTTATAATAACCGCATATCAAAATTTAAGGCGATCTATGAAAAGGCTTCTAATTTTCGTCGTTTTTGCGCTGGCTGCTCTCGCCGCGGCGATCTACTTCAATCTCGATAGGCGCGAAGAGGTCGCGCACAAGGCCTACGGCATCATCGATATCAGGCAGAGTTCGCTTAGCTTCGAGCGCAGCGGCCGCATTAGCGCGCTTTATCGCGACGAGGGCGATTTCGTGCAGGCTGGCGACGTCTTGGCGGCTCTGGATACGGCGGATCTGAGTTTTCAAAGACAGGTTCAGATCGCGAGATGCGACGGACTTAAATTTAGCTTGCAAAAGCTGCAAAGCGGCTTTCGTAGCGAGGAGATCGAGATGGCAGCGGCGAACGTAAGCGCGCTGCAAAACGCCCTACAGCTCGCTACTTTGACGAACGAGCGCCTCAAGAGCCTAGGCAAAAGCAACTCCGCGTCCAAGCAGCAGATCGACGAGGCGTTTTACTCGATGAAGCGCACGCAAGCCCAGCTACAGAGCGCACAGGCTAATCTGCGTCAGCTTCAAAGCGGCTACCGCGGCGAGGATGTCGGCGCCGCCCGCGCAAATTTGGCAAGCTGCGAGGAAAATCTAAAATATCTGAACTACCAAATCGAGACGCAAAGCGTGCTAAAAGCGCCATTTAGCGGGCAGATCAGAGCGCGCCTTAAGGAACTTGGCGATATCAGCATACCCAGCGTGGGCGTTTTTGAGCTCAGCGAAGTAAAAAACAAGCGCGCGAAATTTTATCTAAGCGAAAATCAGCTCCGCTTCCTGCGTGCCGGACAGAGCGTGCGGATCATCGCCGCGGACGGCTCTAGCGCGAGCGCAAAGGTCGCCTACGTGAGCCAAACCGCGATGTACACGCCCCGCACGGTGCAGACCGAGGAGCTGCGCGCAGATCTCGTGTGGGAGGCGCGCGCCGATTTCAGCGACGATGACGGCAGCTTTCGCTTAGGGCAGCCGATCAGCGTGGAATTTTAACGCGCAAACGCTACGCTAAATTTTAATGCACGAGCGAAATTTAGCGCGGGCGGCACTTTGGAGACTGCGGGCGAAATTTAGATAGTAAAGCTCGCTGCCCAGCAAATTTTACGCAATGTCGCGCGAGCCGTGCATACGGCGTGAACCTGATGAAATTTTAAAAGCGCGCTTCGAGGCGGAATTTAGACGGCGCCTGTTCGACAGAGCAGGGCGATAAATTTTCGTCGCGCCTAAAATAGATCGTCTCGGCGGCGATAAAATGTTGCGCGCTTAGAACGAGGTCGTACAAAGGCGAAAGGCGGCGTAAATTTTATCGCGCGAGTTTTGCGCGAGCCGGCGGGGCTTTGGATAAAAGATCGGAATTTTACAGCGCAGCGAATAAAATTTCGGCGAAATTTTGGCGCAAAGCAGCGCGAGTTAAATTTAAAATTTGCGGCTCGGAAACGAGTACAAGCAGGGCGGCATAGCGGGTAACGGGCTTTGTTTTGAGCGGGCGTTTTGCGATAAACAAGCGGTGATCGAACCGATCGCGGACGGCAGCAAAATTCATCACGAAACGAACGGCGCGATTAAATACAGGTTGCGGGCGGAAGTGAAATTTTATCTCAAAGGACGCGGTAGCTGAAGTCCGTACTATGTTAAGAAAAGCCGAGACTAGGTAAAATTTTGCCAAAAGAGATGGCGGCGGTAAAATTTCACCGCAAGAGGCGCAGCGCAAATAAAGAGCTCAGCGCTCACAGCTCGCCAGGTGTTTGAAAACTCGTTTGCGTTTTGAAGCGAGTTTATCGCGGATACTCACGGGCTGCTTCATGTTTTGGAGACCGCCCCGCTCATGCGCGTTGTGTGCGCATCGTTAGCGGCGCGGCTAGCCGATGCGATATGCACGCGCTCAAGACGGATCGGGCGGCGCGCGGAATATTCGGCGCGAGCCGTAAGCAACGCCGATCATGCGGGCACTCGAATTCGAGCGGGTGATTGCAGGGCGCCCCGACGCGATAGAGCTTGGTTTTACGCGCTTGCGGTAAGTTGCGTCGAATTTATTATGCGAGGTTTGGGCGAAATTGTTCGACGCTCGTTGCTAAATTTAAAGCTCGCGGCGTCTGTAGAACCGAGATGCCGCGGCTGTCACAAAACTAAGACGCCGCAGCGGCCGCAAAATCAAGACGTCTTGGCGGTCGCAGAAGCAAGGCGCCGCGGCAAAGAGCGCCTTTTAGGCGTGCGTAGGTCTCGTTCGTCGCGCCAAGCGACGGGGCGAGTAAATATAAAATTTGGAGCTAGGCTTGGATCTACTAAATATCGTAAATTTAAAGAAATTTTACCTGCGAGAGGATCGCAGCAAAAACGTCGTTTTTGAAAATTTTGATCTGCGAATTGGCGCCTCGCCGCGGCTCATCAGCCTCACGGGCCCCGACGGTGCGGGCAAATCCACGCTTTTAAAGCTCATCTGCGGCATCATCGCGCCCGATTGCGGCGAGATAAAATTTGCAGGCTTCACCCCTAGCGGCGAAAATAAAGAATTCGTCCGCGCAAACGGCTATATGTCGCAGAGCCTGGGGCTTTACGAGGAGCTTAGCGTCTGGCAAAATTTAAACATCTTCGCAGGCCTAAAAGGACTTGATCTAAAAAGCGGCGAGGAGTATCTGCGCGGGCTTTTGCGCCGCGTGGGGCTTTTGAGCTTTAAAGATTACGCCGTGGATTCGCTCTCCGGCGGGATGAAACAAAAGCTTGGCGTTGCGTGCGCGATTGCAGCTCGTCCGCGGCTTTTGGTGCTCGATGAGCCCACCGTCGGCGTCGATCCGCTCTCGCGCAGCGAGCTGTGGGCGATCGTGCGCGAGTACCTGGATCAAAGCGGCGCGAAATGCATATTTTCGACGGCGTATTTCGACGAGGCGGCGGATGCCGATCTGACGCTGATTTTGCTCGGCGGCAAGATCATAGCGCAGGAGTGCGCTGCGAAGATCACCGCGGCGCTGCGGGACCGCACCTTTCGCATCGACGGCGAGGATTATCAGAGCCTGGCGCGCCGCTTGATGTTTAAGACGCAAAGATTTTTAAAAAACTCCCCGCTCATCGACATCTGCCCCAGAGACGGCAGCGTCGATCTGCTAAGCGAGGAGCCGATAAGCCTGCGCGATCTGCAGAGGTTTTTAAACGCAAGCCTAAGCGGCAACGACGAAGACAGGGGTGGCGGAAGTACGGCGCGCGAAAACGGGAGCGGCGAAAATTTTAAAATTTCAAAAGAAAACGAAAGCGCGAAATTTAAACTGAGCCCGCGCGAGGCGAGCCTAGAGGATGCGTATATTTTTTTAAACAAAGCCGAAATCGGCGCAGCAAGCTTCGGCTACGAAAAAAAGAGCTTCGATGCGGCTCAAACCGTCATCAAAGTGCGCGACGTGAGTAAAAAATTCGGCTCATTCACCGCCGTGGAAAATACGAGTTTCGAGGTCAAAAAGGGCGAGATTTTCGGCCTGCTGGGTCCAAACGGCGCGGGCAAGACGACGACCTTTCGTATGATCTGCGCGCTTTTGGGGATGAGCGGAGGCGAGATCTCGGTCATGGGCGAGGATCTGCGCTACGCTAAATCATCGATCAGATCGCGCATCGGCTACGTCTCGCAGAAATTTTCGCTTTATAAAAAGCTAAGCTGCTATCAAAATTTAGAGTATTTCGGCCGCAGCTACGGCATCGGCGGAGTAGCGCTGAAACGGCGCATAGAGGAGCTTTTGAGCGAGTTTGGCTTGCAGCGGCTGCGAAACGAGACGTGGCAGAACCTGCCCTTTGGCGCGGGGCGCAACCTTTCAATGGCGTGCGCGCTCATCCACCGCCCCGAGATTTTGTTTCTCGACGAGGCCACCAGCGGCGCCGATCCGCTCTCGCGCAGGCTCTTTTGGAACCGCATAAATGCGCTGGCG
The DNA here is from genome assembly GCA_963524395.1 of uncultured Campylobacter sp. GTDB lineage: Bacteria > Campylobacterota > Campylobacteria > Campylobacterales > Campylobacteraceae > Campylobacter_B. The sequence goes on along the minus strand of CAURGM010000002.1, from coordinate 97,630 downwards.
CGCACCGGCGTGAGCGTGGTCGTGACGACGCATTTTATGGAGGAGGCGGAGTATTGCGATCGGTTTTTGATCCAAGATCGCGGCAAAATCCTGGCGCTAGGCAGCCCCGACGAGGTCTGCGTGCAGGACGGGCGGCGGCTTAGCGTACAGCAGGCCTTCATAAACGAGGTGCAAAAATTTAGAAGCGAGGCGGGCGATGAGGACTTTTGATCTAAATTTTGCGCGAGCCGCGAGGATTTTTGATCTGAATTTTATGCGGGTGGGGCGAAAACCAGCGTACCCGCGCGATAAAATTTTAAGCGGCGAAAAGCTCTTGCGGGGCGATGAAATTTTAAACGGCGGCGAAATTTGGAGCGATAGTAAAATTTTAAATGGCAGTGAAATTTTAAGAGATTGCGAAATTTCAAGCGGCAGCGGAATTTTAAATGAGATATCGCGCGGCGGGATACGGCGCGGATTTTGTAGATGGATATTGCGCGAGCTCCGCGGTGAAGCGAGCTCGCCTCGTCTGCGCCGTAAATTTCAAAGTGCGAGCGGCTCGCAAACGGATTATAAATTTAAAAATGCTACCACTCTGCAAACAGATCGCAAATTTAAAATGGCGGTCAGTCTGCGAACAGCTTGTAAATTTAAAGCCCGAATGCAAAAATTTTATCGCGGATTTTGCGCCGCCACAGAGCTTTTACGTCAAAAATCTCGCAGCGAGATCGTGCCGCGCAACTGCTTAAAATTTCAAAGCTCGCCGTATGTGCTCGCACAGCTAAAATTTCAGGGCGCGATAAGCGAGATGAGCGCAGGCAGTCCATCTGCGCCGTTAAAATTTCAAATCTCGGTTGCCGCACTTTTGCGATTAAAATTTGAGGGCGTGCCAAATGCGATCACGCGGCTAAAATTTCAAAGCGCGGCAGTCGCCGAATTTGCGCGATCAAAATTTAGAGGCTCGCCGCGAGCGGCGCAGTGCCGCGAAATCCGAGCACAGGGGCAGGGCGGATGAACTTTACCTTTTTAAAAATCCTCGTAAAAAAGGAGTTCGCGCAGATCGCAAAGGACCGATCGGCGCTTGTGATCGCGTTTTTGATGCCGTTAATTTTGGTCGTGATCTACGGATACGCGATGCGGATGGACATAAAGCCCGTCAAAGTGGGCTTCGTAAGCGATCTGGGCTCCAAAATCGAGCGGGATCTGCTCGGCGGATTTTTGGGCTCAAAATACTTGCAAACCCGCGTTTACACGGACTTAGAGAGCGCGAGGAGGGATTTTAAGGCGCACGAGATCGAGAGCATTTTGTATTTTGATCCGCGCTTTGCGGCTAAATTTCAAAGCACTTTGGGCGGACTCGGCGGCGCGGGCGGCGGCGTAAATTTAAACCTCTCTGGCGATGAAAGCTCCTCCACAGGCGGCGCGGACAATCTCCAAAATGCGAGCAGCGGCGCAAATGTCCGTCCGCTTGAGGACGACAGCGCGGGCGCTAGCACGGAGAGCGGCATAAACGCCTCTGCGGGCGGCACCGGCGTAAGTGGCGAGGGTTCATACGGCAATGGCGCAGGCGGTAACGCGTACTCTTTTAGCGGCGCGGGCGCAAATTCCAACAGCGTGATCGCAAATTCTAGCGGCGGCAGTATGGGTACGACTACGAATTTCGCCGGCGCAAATTCTCGCAGTAACGATACGGGCGGTATGAGCGCAAATTCCGGTAGCAGCGCGAGCGATATGGGCGCAAATCAAGGCAGCGCAAATTTAATCGGCGGCGCAGGCGATACGAATACAGGCCTTATCGGCGGCGCGGATGATCTCAAAAATGCGAGCGGCGGCGTCAATGCGAGCCCTTACGCTAACGGCGCGGGTGGTGTAAGCGGCGCTGCAAATAACGGTGGCAGCTCAAGCGGCGCGGGCGGCTCGAATAAAGACGGCGCCGAGATTTTCCTTATCCAAAACGCCACGCAGTCGCAGCTCGCGCTTCTTAGCTATGTTTACGTAGCAGGCGTAATCGAGCAGGTTTTGGCGCAAGATTACGGCTTTTTAAACGCAAATTTAAACGCCGCTGCAAGGCCCGTCAGTGTGAATTATCGCAGCTGGTTCAACGAAGCCAACGAATCGACGTGGTATCTCGTATCTGCCGAGTACGTGGGGATTTTGGGGCTCATCTGCCTATTTATGGTCGCGGTCGTGATCTCGCGCGAATGGGACCGCGGCACGATCGCCTCGCTATACAACTCCAACGCAAGCGCGCTTGAGATCGTCACTGCCAAGGTCGGCGCGTATTATTTCCTAGCGCTTTTGGGCGGCGCGATGACGCTCGTTTACGGGCAGACGCTTTTAGGCATCCCGATCCGCGGCAGCGTGGCGATGCTGCTGGCGACGCTGTGCGTCTTCGTGCTGGAGATGACCTGCCTAGGCATGCTGATCTCGGCGATCTGCAAAAATCAATTCCTAGCGCAAGAATACGCCATCGTCATCGGCTACCTGCCCGTGACGCTGCTTAGTGGCATGATCTTCGATCTGCGTGGACTGCCTGCGGCGGTCAATTTCATCGGGCACCTGCTGCCGCCCACATACGCGGTCGAGTCCTTTCGTATCTGCTTTTTATCGGGCGGACAGAGCGCGACGCTGTGGGTAAACCTCGCCATTCAGGCGCTCGGAGCGGTTTTGTTTTTCAGCTTGTGCGTGCTTAGCGTAAAAAGGGGCGCACGATGAAATTTTTATTTTTGCCTCACGCTTGCGCGGAGAAATTTCGTGCCGCAAAAATCGGCGCAATTAACGTTTCGCTTTCGCCCGAGGCATCGATGGCGGAATTTCGCGCCGCCAAAAGAGAGGACGCGATGAAATTTTTAGAATTTTTTTGCAAGCGAGCGGAGCGTGGGCTTGAAATTTTAAAATTTCTCAGCGTGAGGAATTTTGGCTTGCAAGGTGCAGCGGTGAAGCGTGGATCTGAAATTTTAAAATTTACCGCCGCAGAGCGCTTAAAAAGCCGCGCCGCGCCGCAAAAACAAGCGGCGGAATTTTTAAATTTTACGCCTATGCCGTGCAATCGGTTTGAAATTTTAAAATTTACGCGCGCTTCAGCGCCTTTTGCGGATACAGCGCAAAATTTTATACCGCAGCGTGGATTTAAAATTTTAAAGCTTATTTGCGAGCTGCCGTCTGCTCCGCGTCGTGTTTTGCCGAACGCAGATAAAGCCGAAGCAGGGCGTGCGGCGCGGCGGCTTACTTCGCAGCATACGCACGACGCGATAGAAAAACGGCGCGCGGTTAAGATTAATCAATATTTGAATTCTGCGCGACGCCGCATAGTGCGACTTCGTAGCGCAGCTGCACGGCACGGCTACGAAGTAGGGCGTGCAGAAAAGCTTAGCAAATTTGACCTCACGGGCGCGCTTTTAAATTTTAAATCGCGCTTTGCGATGCAGCTTTGCAGCGCGGTTACACGGCGTAACTACGAAGCGTGGTGTAGCGAAATTTACACCGTTTGCTTGCATAAATACCCCGCCTTGATTCGAGCCGCAAGCGATAAAATTTCGCGCTATGAAGTAGGGCAAGCGACGAATGCTTCGCTTTCACGGGGAGTGAAAAGAATGAAATTTTACGCTCTAAATAGGCATGCGATGAAATTTTTAAAATTTCTAGGCGCGAGACGCTTCGGCTTGCAAACGGCGGTTGGGCGCGGGTTTGAAATTTTAAAATTTAGCGCCGCAGAGCGCTTAAAACGCCGCTTCGAGCCGCAAAAGCAAGCGGCAGAGCTTTTAAATTCTAGCTCCTTGTCGCCGTGCAGGTTTAAACTTGCGCTTTTAAAATTTACGCCCGAGCCGTCGCATAGTAGATCTGAAATTTTAAAATTTACGCTCGCACGGTGCAAATTCAAACTCGTGCCGTGTAAATTTAAATCGATGCCCGCGGTGCGTTTAAATTTCGCTTTAAATTCCGTGCCGCAAGCTCGCGCAGCTAAATTTGAAAATGGCGTTAAATTTGAAGGCGCCGCTAAATTTAAAAGGGGCGCGCGATGAACGCTCTGCGAAAATCCCTGCTTAGAATTCGCGCGCTGATAAAAAAGGAATTTTTGGCGATGTTTCGCGACAAGGGCACGCGCATGGTGCTGATCGTGCCGGTGCTGGTGCAGGCGATCATATTTGGCTACGGCGCGAATTTCACCCCCGAGCAGGTGCGCTACGCGATTTTGGACGACGCCCGCGATGCGACGTCCACCGCGCTGGTACAGAGCATCGCCGCTACGCCGATGTTTAAAACAGATCTTGGCTGCAAAGACCTAACCTGCCTGCGCCGCGCGGTAAGCGAGGGCGAGGCGATCATCGGGATCTATTTCGGCAGCGATTTTAAGGATACGCACGAGCTTTTGATCATCGCGGATTCGCGCAATACGACCTTGGCAAACACCGTCATCGGCTTCGTGCAGGCCATAGCGGGGGAATACAACGCGCAGCATTTTGTCAATTTAATCAGCATAAATCCGCGCTATGTTTTTAACGAAAACACGATCACGCGCTACACGATCATGACGGGGATGATTTTGGGGCTTTCGATGATTCAGGTGCTGATGCTATCGGCATTTAGCGTATCTCGCGAGCGCGAGGAGGGGAGCTTCGATATGATGCTGATGACGCCTGCAAACCCGCTTGAGATGCTGATCGGCAAGGCTGTGCCGCCCGTGCTGATCGCGGTCGCGCAGGGGCTCGCGCTGTTTTTGATCTGCGTATTTTACTTTGAAATTCCATTCCGCGGGCGCTTTGCGGATCTTTTTGCGATCATCGCGATCTTTAGCGCCTGCAACGTAGGCATCGGCCTCGTGATCTCGACCGTCTGCAAAACCTCGCTACAATCGGTCGTGAGCTCGTTTTTGTTCCTGCTGCCGTGCATTATGATAAGCGGACTGATAACGCCTGCGGACGCGATGCCGCGGTGGTTTTACTACATCGCACACCTAGATCCGATGTATTATGCCAACAACTGCATGTGGCGGATCTATCTGGAGGGCGCGAGCCTAGGCGAGCTGTGGCATCTCATCGTGCCGCTGCTGCTGATCGGGCTTGGCACGTTGAGCTTTGCGGCGTCGCTTTTTAGAAATAAGCTGGACTAGGGATTTAGATCGGAATTTTAGAATTTCAGCTGGAATTTTGGCTTGGATTTTGCTTCGTCGGAATTTTTGGATTGAACCTCTGCTTAAAATTTTAAATTGATCGCGGAATTTAGGCTTGGAATTTTGCCCTAAATTTTGCGCGTTCGTAGCGGATAAAATTAAATCAAAATCCCGTGTTTCCGCCCGATGCGTCGCGCGTCGCGATAAAATTTCGCGCCTTAAATTTTAAAAATTTTGCTAAATTCTGTCTTGCGAATAGAGTTAGAATTTAAATCCGGGGTTGCCCGGGCGTCTTGCGGCGGTCGTATCATCTGCGCTCACTGCTAAAGCAGGCATTTTTGCGGTATCTGCGCTCGCCTTGGAAGCGGGCTTTTTCGCATCGTCCGCGTCCGATTTCTTAAAAGTGGCGAGTTTGCTGTAAATGCTCAGTTTTTCGCCGTCCGCGCCTAGCTTGGCGCCGTCAAGCTCGCTAGAATTTTCCGCGCCGCATAACCTTGCGGGGTTGAATTTTATCCACGCTATGATTAGCAAAATCCCCGAAAACGCTGTTACCAGCGACGCTGCGATTAGATACGGCAGCGCGAGGATTACGCCTATTTTAGCTAGCGCGCCCAATACCGCTTCGCAGGGCCACGCCACGGACACCACTATGCCGTAGATTTTAAATAAATCCACGCCGCTAAGTGTGGCTAGGCGGCAGTTTAATACGCCCCAGATTATCACCGCCGCGCACGTCGAAAGGACGTAGAGCAGGGTGTAGAGTAGATCAAGCATCGCGCCCTCTTTTAGCGCTACTACCATGGCGCAGTAGCACAAAATCGCGACGATCGGGATACTTTCTATCAGCCTATAGGTCTTAACGAAGCGCACGCCTAGCGCCTTTTCTAGGCAAACGAAGCAGTCGTAAAATATCGCTAGTGTCGCTAGCAGCGCTAAAACTCTAAAAATCGCGACCGCGTCCTAGTCTATGTCGCTTACGCCCACCGTGCCGCTTACGCCGATGCCTAGCAAAATCACGGCGCCTAAAACTCCGCGGAATTTCGCCTTGCGAAGTAGATCTTGCTTTGAAATTTCTTTCATTTTTATCCTTTGAATTTTCTAAATTTACGCGCTATCTTGCGGCTTTGCTGCTGCGGCGGCGCGCTTGACATTGCTATATAACAGCGCGGCTTTGGACGTTGCGGTTTAGACTTGCAAAAGGCGTGGTCGCCGCAAAACGAAAGCGCTCCTGCTTAGGCGAGCTTTTCTATCTTGCTCCAGGCTAGTAGGTGCACGATGCCGGTTATTATGAGGGCGGCAAACGGCAAAAATTCCTTCAATGACGCGATAATTAAAACCGCATCGGAATCGCCAATTTGCGGCTTGGAAGTAGCCAAACCGAAGGGTCCTGCGCCACATAGCCAATTTAGCGCGAAAAAGAAAGCGCAGAGCCACACGTAGATCCGAAAGGTCATCACGCCGCTTACGCGCGCCAAAGAGAAATTTATGCGAAGCCACGCTACGATTATGTAGATTGCGGCTGCGGGCACCGCTAAATTCCATATAGTCTCTTCTATCATCTCTTTCATCGTTACTTCTCTGTAGCAACCTGCCGGATAAAATAATAAAAGCGCCACGAAGCATATGCAGAGAATTACGCAGTTGCGGTAAAGCGCTGCCGCTTTTATGCCGCTAAGAGCTGAAATTTTGCTGAGCGCTCTTAACCTATAAATCACCGAGAAACAGATAAGAGCGATAAAAATTCCGCTGACTATTAAGAACATTCCGCCGGAAGCAAGGCCTATCACCTTAAAAACCGCGAGCACCGCCGATAAAAACAGGTCGATGCCAGTGCTGATCATCCCCTCTTTTCTTGCCTGAGATTCGAGATCTTGCATACATAAGCCTTTTTAAAATTTATCTCGAAGTGTAAAACGCTAATCAAACCGAAAAGAGCGAAATTTTATCGTGACAAGAGGTTTATGAAATTTCAAACCTCCGCGCTTATCTTTTCTATCTTACTCCAGGCTAGCAGGTGCACGATGCCAGTTATTACGAGAGCAACAAACGGCAGGAGCAGTTTAAGCATTACGACAGCAATAGCTAAAGCCGAGACCTGCTCGGTCCGCGGCTCGGAGGAAATAGCTATAGCAATAATCGCTGCATTGCATAGTATATTTAGCACAAAAAGTCCCACACAAAGCCACACATAAGTCCGAAAGGTACTCACGCCGCTTACGCGCGCCAAAGAGAAATTTATGCGAAACCATGCGACGATTATGTAAATAACGCCTACGAAAAGCGCTAGTCCAAATATCGCCGCAAATGGATTATCACTCTGCCCGCCGTCTGCGTCAGGCCCTCTCGGATAAAGGTGATTAAGCACGAGTGCTAGCGCGAAAAAGCAGACGCAGATTATTATGCAGTTGCGGTAAAGCGTCGCTGCTTTTATGCCGCTAAGCGCTGAAATTTTTCGGAGTGCCTGCAATCTGAAAAATACTGAAACACAAATAAAAGCAATCAAAATTCCGCTAGCGATATAATTTATCATCTCGTCGTCAAGGCGCCATGGCTCGCTGAAAGAGACATAGCCTACCACGATAAAAACCACGGGTAATGCCGCCAAAAACAGATCGATACCGGCGCTGATCATCCCCTCTTTTCTTGCCTGAGATACAATGAATTGCATATATAAACCCTTTTTAAAAATTTGACTCGAAGTATATATAAACAAACATAAAACACGGATTAAACCGAAAAAATCGGAATTCTATCGCGACAAGATATTTGCGAAATTTTAAACGTTTACGCTTATCTTTTCTATCTTGCTCCAGGCTAGCAGATGCACGATGCTAGTTATTGTGAGGGTTATGGGGAATATCAAATGGTATAGTGCATTTAACGGAAAAAGAATGACGCAGAGCCACACATATGTCTCAAAGATCCCCACGCCGCTTACGCGCGCTAGAGCAAAATTTATGCAAAACCACGCTACGATTATGTAGATTGCGCCTGCAAACGCTATCAAAATGCACAATATCATTGCCAAATGCTTGTGTGAGATCGATAAAGGAATCGATAAAAAGATGCTTGTTATGGCAATGACACAGATGCAGACAATTACGCAGTTGCGGTAAAGCACCGCCGCCCTTATGCCGCTAAGCATTGAAATTTTGCGGAGCGCTCTTAGCCTGAAAAATACCGAAACACAAAAAATAGCAAAAATAATTCCGCCAGTGATATAGGTAGCCGTCTTGTTGGTGCTAAGCCCTAGCATGCCGCCAGTAGCAATATCTAGCGCAACTAAAGTTGCAGGCACCGCCGCTAAAAATAGATCGATGCCGGTGCTGATCATCCCCTCTTTTCTTGCCTGAGATACGAGATTTTGCATACATAAGCCTTTTTAAAATTTATCCCGAAGTGTAAAACGCTAATCAAACCAAAAAGAACGAAATTTTATCGTAACAAGAGGTTTATAAAATTTAAAATTTAAACCTCTGCGCTTATCCTTTCTATCTTGCTCCAAGCTAGCAGGTGCACGATGCTGGTTATTATCAAGGCAGCAAACGGCAGGAGCAGTTTAAATAATATGGCGGTAATAGTCAAAGCCGAGCTTGGGTCAATCTGCTGCTCGGAAAGAGCTAAAGCAATTACCGTTGCGTTACATAGTATGTTTAGTACGAAAAAGATGACGCAGAGCCACACATAAGTCCGAAAGGTACTCACGCCGCTTATGTGCGCCAAAGAGAAATTTATGCGAAACCACGATACGATCACATAGGCTGCAGCTGCGAGAAAAATCAGGATCCGCGTTATCTCTCCGAAATGAGACTGATAAAAGTACATACACACCGTAGTACAGACGCAGACCACTATGCAGTTGCGGTAAAGCGCTGCCGCTTTTGTGTCGCTAAGCGCTTCAATTTTATCAAGTGCTCGCAACCTAAAAAACACCGAGGCACAAATAAAAGCAATCAAAATTCCGCTAGCGATATAATTTGCTATCTTATTACTGCGAAATTCCGACCCGTCGGCGAAGATAAAGCCGATTACGATAAAAACCACGGGTAACATCGCCGAAAACAGATCAATGCCAGTACTGATCATCCCATTTTTTCTTGCTTGAGATACGATATTTTGCATATTAAGCCTTTTTAAAATTTGCCATGAAGTATACATAAACAAACGTAAAGCACAGATTAAACCGTAAAAATTAAAATTTCAAAATTTCATCGCAATCAAGCTTGCAGACTGCGGAATTTCTGAATTTTACCAGAGCGAGAATAAAATTTCGTCGCGGGATTTAAAACGGAATTTTGGCTACGGGTTTGCGGGATAGAATTCCACTGTGAAATTTCAAAATCTCAAGCGCAGAATGCTTTCGTTGCACGCTTCGAAAACCGGCAAGTCGCAGGTAGAATTCCGCTATGAAGATTTCTACTCGGAATTCCGCGGTAAAATTTCACTATGGAATTTAGACTGGAATTCTAGGGCAAAATCTAGATATAAAATTTTGATCGGAATTTCAAGACGGCATTTCAGGATAGAATTATGCGATTTAAATTCCACTCAAGATAAAATCTCGCGATTTAAAATTTCGCGGCGATTGATGAGTTGCTTTGTCGCGCCGATCGCGTGCAGCTCGTCGCGCTACCTCACCTGCGCGCTGAAAATTTGCGTGATGCTGGGGATTTGCTCGCCCGCAACGTCAAATTCCGCCGTTTTGATCTGTACGCTGTAGAGCGAGCTAAGCGCGGCTTCGGTTAAAATTTCGTTGCTTGTGCCGTAGTTGTAGCTAAGATCATTTCGCAAGATCAGTGTGCGATCGGCGACTGCGAGGGCGTGGTTAGGCTGATGGGTGGTAAAAACTATGCTCGCATCGCTATTTGAGCGTAGATTTGCGATGAGGCTTAGCACGCGGTCTTGGTTTTTGATATCAAGCGCGCTGGCAGGCTCGTCCAAAAACAGCACGTCGCTGCCGCTAGCTAGGGCTCTAGCAAAGAGCACGAGCTGCCTCTGCCCGCCGCTAAGGGCGTTGAAGCTACGCTTTTGCAGATGGGCGACGCCTAGCGTATCCAGAGCGTCAAGGCAGATTTGAATATCCTTTTTGCCAGGTTTTGAAAAGAGCGAGATCTCGCGTACCCGCCCCATCAGTACGATGTCAAGCACGCTGTAATCAAACGCGACGTTAAAACTCTGCGGCAAGAAAGCAAATTTTGCCTTGCGCACGATCTCGCCTTCTTTAGGCTGCAAAATCCCCATCATACACGACATTAGCGTACTTTTGCCTTGCCCGTTTAAGCCCAAAATCGCTAATGTTTGAGAGCTGGCAAGCTCGAAGCTTAAGTTGCGAAAGCAGAATTTTTCCGCCTCGTAGTAAAAGCCAGCGTTTTTTACCTCAATTAGATTTTGCATTTTTGGCACTCCTTTTTAGAAGTAGGGCAAAGATCGGGCTTCCGATGAGAGCAGATAGAATTCCTAAAGGAATTTCGGCGCTACTTAGCGAGCGAGATAGATCGTCGATTGCTAGCATAAAGATCGCTCCTGCGATGAAGCAGGCAGGCATTAGCTTCACGTGGTCGCTGCCCGCGATGAGCCTGGTGGCGTGTGGCACCACAAGACCAACCCAGCCGATATTTCCGCTGACGCTAACTTGTACGGCGATCAGAGCGGTGCAAAGCGCTAGGATCGTGCAGCGCAGAAACTTAACATCCACGCCTAGCACGCGCAAATCATCATCATTTAGGCTGAGTAGATTAAACCGCCATCTCAGCGCGATCAAGACTGCAGAAGCGGGCAGGGCGATCGCGCACATCAAAATTACTTTATCGTATCCTGCGCTTACGAAGCTTCCTAACAGCCAAAAAACGATATTAGGTAGCACTTCCTCATCGTCTGCTAGATACTGCACTAAGCTCGTAAGTGCAGCAAATACGCCGTTAATAACTATACCTGCTAAAATGAGTGAGAAAATATCGGCACGTGCTACGAATTTTGCCAAAAGATAGAGCAAAAATAGCGCCACAAGTCCGAAGCAAAATGCAAAACCCGCAAGCCATAAGCCGCTCAATCCTAGCAAGATACAAAGCGCGCCGCCGAATGCTGCTGCGGTACTCACGCCTACGATGTGCGGGCCAACGAGCGGGTTTTTAAATACCGCCTGCAAGCTCAAACCCGCGATAGCAAGCGCTCCACCGCAAAGGCTGGAGAGTAGAATGCGCGGAATTCTAACATCCAGCATCACACTTTTGGCGGCTTCATCGCCGCCTCCGCTAAAGAGAATTTTAAAAATTTCTTCCAACGGTATATGAAACTGCCCACTAGCGAGCGAGATTAGCGCCAGCACTACCCAAAAAAGAAGCAGGATTAGGTTCAGCATTATTTTTGATATTTGACGCGGTAAAATTTCTCGTAGAATTCCTCTACTTTTTTATCAAAGTTTGCGTCCTTAAAATTTTGCGGATAAAGTTTCATCGCAAGCCATTCCTCACCAAGAGCCATTGCTTCGGCAGTCGGATGACCCCATGCTTTAACGAATTCGGGCATTAGATAAATTCTATCCTCTTTCACGGCGCTAAGACCTTTTAGCGCAGGGTTTGCCTTAAGTTCAGCAGGTACTTGAGGATAGCGGTTTTGCACTAAGATAATCTGCGGATTCCATGCTAAAATTTGCTCCGGCGAAACCTGCTTGTAGCCCTTTATATCTGCAGCGGCGACGTTCGTCGCACCCGCTCTTGCTAACATTACGCCAGTATATTTGCCGCTACCGTAGGTCGTAAGATCGGGATTTGCCATATAAACTCTAGGTCTTTTATCTACGATAAAATTGCTAAATTTGGCATTTAAATCAGCTTGTGATTTTTTAACGAAATCTATTAGTTCAGCGGCATCCTTTTCGTGATTGCTTAGTTCGCCTAGAATTTTAACCCCCTCATAAAAGCCCTCATCGTAAGCAGCGAAGCTATCGCGTTCATCTTTAAAGGTCGGATTTAGCTTGGCTTTTTCCTCTTGTGCAGAGCTAAAAAACGAAATACCTACGACTGGGATTTTTAACTCCTCCATTTTAGCGATATATTCTTTAGGGAAGTAGTTGACCACTACGACCGCATCTGGCTTTAGACTAAGCAGAGCTTCGTAATTGACATCTTTGATATCGCCCGGATTAGGTAGGTTTTTAAAACTCGGCGCCAAGCGATTATACTCTTTGCCTAGGCGTTGCTCCCAGCTTTTTAGGATGCCTACGACCTTATCTTGGGCGTTGATTTCGTTTAAGACATTGAGTGCTTCGTGGTGTAGCACGACGATACGATTTACTTGATCCGGGATCGTGACCTTGCGACCGAGCTGATCAGTAATCGTACGATCTGCAAAAGCCAGGCTAGCGCAAAGCGCTGCACCAAGAAGGATTGAGTGAAGTTTAAGCATTTTTTCTCCTTGAAAATTCCGCAAAATATGCGGGGTTAGAATAGCGGAATTATAGCCGATCGGCATAAAATCCAGATAAATTTTTATATAAATTCCATTTTGTCGTGGGAGATTTCAAATGCTTTTGCAAGTCGGAATTTTGTGATTTTACGCAAAATTTTGCTAGTAAAAATTTCTGCCCGTCTCCTCTAGGCCAACCGGATACTGCCAGGTGCCAAGCGAAACCGCGAACAGCAGGACCCAAAGCAGCAGCAGGGCGGAAAATTTCATTTATAGCTCGTGCGGTAGAATTTTTGATAAAATTCCTCCACTTTTTTGTCAAACTCCGCCTCGTCAAAGTGCATCGGATAGAGCTTCATCGCTAGCCACCACTCGCCAAGCGCCATGGCTTCGGCGGTCGGATAGCCCCACGCTTTGGCGTATTCGGGCATCATATAAATTTTATCTTCTTTGACCGCGCTTAAATTTGCAAGCTGCGGGTTGGATTTGAGCTCGGCGGGTACCTGCGGGTAGCGATCCTGCACGAAGATCATCTGCGGCGCCCACGCTAAAACTTGCTCTGCAGATACCTGTTTGTAGCCCTTGATGCTCTCTGCCGCGACGTTTTGCGCGCCTGCGCGCATAAACATTATGCCCGTGTATTTGCCGCTACCGTAGGTCGTGAGGTCCGGATTTGCCATGTAAATTTTAGGACTTTTATCCACGATGAAGTCGCTAAATTTAGCCTTTAGCTGCTCTTGCGAGGTTTTGACGAAGCTTATGAGCTCGGCGGCCTCTTTTTCGCGGTTTGCGACCTTGCCAAGAAGCTCGATCCCGTCGTAAAAGCCCTCGGTGTAGGCCGCTTCGTCGTCTTTGAAGGTCGGATTTAGCTTGCCCTTATCGGCGGCGTCGCTGCGCTGAAAGCTAACGGCGACGACTGGGATTTTGAGCTCCGTCATTTTGTCGATGTGCCCTTGCGGGATGTAGTTCGTGACGATCACGACGTCGGGCTTTAGCTTAAGCACCGCTTCGTAGTTGATGACCTTCAGATCGCCCGGTGTGGGCATATCTTTTAGGCTCGGCGCTAGACGGACGTAGTTTTTGCCGAGCGACTTTTCCCACGACTCCTGCACGAGGGCAACCTTATCCAGCGCGTTTAGCTCGTTGAGCGCGTTTAGGCTTTGGTGCTGAAGCACGACTATGCGCTTAATCTCGTCGGGTAGCGTAACGTCGCGACCTAGTTGATCGGTTACGACGCGGTCTGCAAAAAGCGAACTCGCGCACAGCGCAAGAGCTAGCGCGAAAGAGTGAGGCTTACTCATATTTTTTCCTTTAATTTGGATTATATACTTCTTAATACGCCCGATTTTACGTGATTTTTAGGCGACTGCGTTTAGAAAATATACTTTGAAATATTATAGATTTTTAATGATAAATTTTAAGTAAAAGATGAAATTTTAAAGTAGGGCAAATTTGAAAATTTACATCGTACGTATGAATTTCGCGTAGAATTTCGCGGTGCGATATGGAATTTGTGAAGCAAATTTGTAAAATTTCAAGCGCTCGCGCGTAATTCCAAGTTAGATTTATGATTTATTTTGTAGGCGTCGTCCATAAGTTTTTATTCCAAAGCTCTGCGCCAGAAATTCCTTTAATCCTAATCCAAGCGATAAGTTCTAAAATTTCAGATAAAAGGATTACCGTAAGTGCGGTATAGCGGGCAGGAGCGCTGCCATACCACGACTTATCGACGTGGAGTATTTCAAGAAGCTTAAGAAGCGCTCCCCAAATTAAAGTTATCACGGCGCAAATATAAAAAATTTTGCTTCCGCTTGCCTTGCCGAGCAAGTATAGTGTGGCGACCCGCTTCCAAAGAACGATGAGTGCCAGCATAATATTTGCGGTGCTCCAAAGAGCTATGATTTGAGATTTTCCGATCTCGGATATATGCTCCAAGCCTGCATAAAGCGCACCCATTACGCAATAAAAGGCTCCTTCGAAGGAGCTGCCGTTTTGCTGCAGAGCGTAATCCCAGATATCAAGACCGATATAATTTAGCGAATAACATAGCATCGTGCCCAGCAAGGCGGCATATATCACGTAGGTAAAAAACATAGCGCGATACGCGTTAAAGACTTTGCTAGCGGAGATATCTGAGATCATTTTGGTCGCGGAGAGCTTAAAGCTCATCGAAGTAAAAATCACGGCGACGGTTGCGGCTGCGGCGGCGAAAAACCCGCTCATCGTAATGCCATGCAAAAGCTCACAACAAGCCCAAATGATCAGATAAGTGCAGATTGCCAAAACGCTAGAGGTTATGCCTCGAAATTTTATGGCGCTTAAAGTATCGCGCTTCATTTTTTGCCTTTGGATTTTAAAATTTACGGCGGATTATACTTGCGGGGTTTAAAATTTAGATAAATTTTAGGGCACGAGTGGAATTTTAAATAAAGCAAAATTTGAATTAAATTTTAATCTTTTGGTTTTGAACGAGGATTGTTTCAGGCGAATAGGCACTAGAAGCTGAATTTTAAAATATGTGCGCATTCAAGCTAAAATTGAAATTTTGCCAGGAAGGCTTGTCGTAGCACAATGCGCAAATCGCGACGAGTTAAAAGCGCAGCCTACGCGCGCAACCTCTAAAGTCCGCGCAATAGCGTACTCCGGCTTTTAAATTTAAAAGCCGGAGTAAAATTTAGAGCAAATTTAAACTTATTTCACTTCAAAGGCAAAAGACGCGATGATCGTCTCTTCGTCGCATTTTTTTGGATCCGAAAATGCGAGTTTATTTCTTGCTTTTAGTATCCAAGGACCCGGCTTTAGCGCCATAACCTCGATTTCGCCCTTATCGTCGGTCATACCATAAAATGCGCTCATATCTTCCAGAAATCCATCCGGCGCACCTTCAACTGCGGCATTTGCAAGTGGTTTGCCTTCAAACAGCACTTTAATTTTAAACGGCTTATTGGCTTTGAAATTTACCGGATTTTCTAAAGGTACGAGCTCGAGTCGCTCGCCCACGGGCTTAGTTATGAGATCACCTGCTTGCGTGTTAATGACTCCCTTTGCGAGCATAGTGGCGCGACGGCAAAATTTAGCGTCTTTGATCGTATCTTTCGTGCCGCCCATATGCCATTTGCCGCTTTTATCCTCGGTCCAAAAGGTCGGTTTATATTGCCCGGTAATAATATAGACGCCTTCCGGCTGCTTTTCGCCTTCAAATTTATAGTTCTCGCTCGTGCGCTTTAGCTCGATTTTTTTGCCGTTTTTATCTATGACTACGGGGATTTCAAAATTATTTTCTCTCTGCTTATCGATCGACTCGCACGTGGCAAATCCATCTCCAAATCCGATCTGAACCCTCAGTTTGTCGTCATTTTGACCCGCAAGCCAAAAAAATCATGCGCGCCTGCTACGCTAAATGCACCTAAAACTGCCAATACAGCTAAACTTTTCCTCATTTTTCATCCTTTCTTTTAATAAAATTTACTAAATTTAAAAACTATATCTTACGCCGACGCCGAGCATTCTGCCTTTGCCATAGGTGACTAAGACATTACTCGCTCTGTCGCGTATGTGCGAGAAATACTCTTTGTCGGTCAAATTTTTGACGTAAAAATACACGTCAAAGCCATCTTTTAGGTAGCCTACTTTTGCATCCGCCGTAAAATAGCTCTTTTGGGCTAGCTTATTTTGAGCATCGAAGTAGGTCTTGCCTATCATATTTCCGTCCAGTCTTGTATAAATTCCCATCGGAGCGTAGTATGACGCGCCCAAAGAGAGCTTATACTCGGGGTTTTTCTCCATTTTATTGCCTTTATTATTCGTGCCGTCTTTGTTGATGTAATCTCCGTATTTGGTCTTTAGCAGACTCGCGGCTAAATTTATATCAAGCTCCTTGCTCGCTTTTGCGACGCCTTCAAATTCCACACCCATAGATTTTGATTTATCGGCGTTTGCGGTCGAGTAGATGTTGGGGTTATTGGGGTCGGTATAAAATATATGCGTGCCCTTGATGTCCATATAAAATAGCGCGGTAGAAAATCTAAAGCTCTCATACGAACCCTTTACACCGATCTCGTAGTCATCGCTCGTCTGTGCGTCAAATTTATTATCCTCCCTGCTGCCGCCAGTGGTGTAGAAATTAAAGCCGCCGGCTAGATAGCCCTTTGAATACATCGCGTAAATATTTAGCTCATCGGTGATATCGTATCCAAGTGCGATTTTTGGCAAAAACGTCCTAAATGTCGCTTTTTCGTCCATCGAAAACGCGGGCGTACTGGGATTGTGTCCCAGCTCGTATGAAAAGTAATCGACCTTTGTGTGTTTTCTGATCTGCTGATACCCCTGCCGCCAAGCGTAGCATCAAATTTGCTCGTGATCGGATAGATGATCTGACCGAATACCGATGCCGTCTGCGCGCGATTGACCGAAGGCCAATCCTCGACTATCGTCCTACCGCCGTCGCCGTATTGGTCGCCGATCGGGCCGAAGACTTGCTTTTCGTTTTCGTAATAAAGTCCACCAACCCATTTGAAGCTTTGCTCGCCTACGCTACTGAATCTAAGCTCCTCGGAGAAGGTATCATTTTTAGAATTTAAAAATGTAACTAGCCCGTAGTGATCGGGGTCGAGATAGGTTATTTTACTACCAAAATCCTCGTCGTAAAGCCCGTCTTTTTTGGCTCTACGAAAAGTCGTAGCCGAGGTCGCGTCAAATTTGTCAAATTCATATTTTAGATCTAACGCTCCCGAGCTAGAGGTTTGCTTTACGCGGGCGGGAGTTTCTAAGTTTATATGCTTGGCTTCGCTTTTTGAGATATTGCCAAACCTCGATTTTGGGATAAAAAGCTCGTCGAGCGAGTCGTCCTGGCGGTGAAAAAGATCGCCGTAAATTTTAACCGTAAAACGATCGGTCGGCACTATCTTTAAATTTAGTCCGAAATTGTAATTTTTCTTGTCGTTGGCTTTATCGCCGTTTAGATCGTTGATGATCCAGCCGTCCTCTTTGGACGCCGAGCCGTTTAATCCTAAAAATAGTTTATCATCAATCAGCGCGCCGCTGGCTTCAAAAAGACCTAGCATGTATTTGTGCGAGCCGTATTCGGCGCCGACGCTGCCGCTCCACTCGTTAGTCGGTTCTTTTAAAACGATATTAATATGCCGCCGATTGAGTCTTTGCCGTAGATCGCACTGCTAGGACCTCGCAAAACCTCGACGTGATCAATATTTGTAACGGGGATATAGGCTGCATCTTTGTTGCTTTGTGCTACGCCGCCGACATAGACCGTGACGGGGTTGGAACTCGTATATATCGAAGGATTGAGTCCTCTAGTACTGATGCCCTCATACATTCCGCCCACACCGGTAATGTTTGGCATAGTTTTTACCAGCTCCTCGACGTTTTTGACATCGCGCTCTTGTAACTCAGTATCGCTTACGACGCTGATACTTTGTGGCACATCCTTTAAATTTTCGCTTATTTTGTTTGCGGTAACTTCTACTTCACCGAGATTTATGCTTTGCTTAGTTTGCTCGTCGGCTATGGCTGGATTTGCGGCGCTCAATAAAAGTAGGGCGGCTGCAGCTTCAGAGAGAGAGAGAGAGAGAGAGTAAAAACTTTCAAAATTTAACTCCTAAAATCTGATAAAATTTTCGCGTTATTATATCAGATAAGATAATCATTGTCAATACTACTACAATATTAAATTAATGTAAAATATAAGCATGATTTATATTGAATTTAATGTTGCAAATTTAGATACAAAATAGGGCAATACAATAAACTTATTATAATTTAAACAAATACGTTCATAAAATTTATGGAAATGATGCAAAAATTAATAAAATCAAAAAATTCATTTTTATAAATCGTTTACTACATAGAAATCATTAATAGGAAAATATATATCAGTAGTTCATCATTTTTCAATTTTTTTGAGTAAAAACACTATAATTCTAGGTATTCTATATTGAAAACTATAATTTTCAAGTAAAAATTCAATACGAAATTAACGTATAATTATATGAATAATTTCATGTATTTTTAACGCATTTGTTGTTTTTATTAATGGTTTTTATTAGAAGAATTTTTACATATTATCGTGACTTCAAATGAAATCAGCAGAATAATGGATGGTATTATTGCAAGAATAAAATAGGATAAATATCTAATTGGGCGGAAATGAAATTTTGCTTATGGCAGGGAGTTAAATTTAAAATATGGAAAGTTTTTTGCCTAAAAACGCCCTCTTTTATTCAATAACCAGGCGCATTAGATACATATCTTCGCCGTCTATTACGCTGATTTCGGAGCTTTTGCAGCGCGGACAGGAAAAGTCATTCTGCGTCAAATCTCCGCTAAAACCGCAGTTTTTGCATTTTACGACGATCTCTTGGGTATGGATAATGAGATCTGCACTTTCGCAGACGGTGCCTGCGCGAAAGACTTCATAGCAGTTTTGCAAATAATGCGCTTCCACGCCGCTTAGCCGCCCTATTTTTACGTGCAGTTCCCTTATCTGCGGACTTTTTAAACCAAATGTATCGTAAGATGCCTCCGGATTTGCATCCAAATTTTTATAAAAATCACCGTTTTTTCCGTTCGAGTCCGTATCCGCAACACCCGTATTTTCGGTATTCTCGGTGTCCATGTGAGTATTCGCGGAATTCGTATTTTCATTGGCAGTATCGGCGATGTCGCAGCTATTTTTATCGCCCTGCTCGGCCGCGCCTTTTTTCTTCGCTTTTTCGGCGTTTAGCGCCTTTTCACATAACGCCACAAGATCTGCTACGATCGATAGTTCATGCATTTTTCCCTCTAAATTTTACGGCCGTGCCGTATTTTATGCGAAATTTTGTTGTAAATTTAAAAATACGCCTGAAATTTAGGCTTAAATTTGCCAAATTTGCACGCAAATTTAACAAATCCGCGGCAGCAGCTCGCCTTTTGGAAGCTCCAGAAATCGCTGCGAGCCGTAGGCGTTTTGCAAAATCACTCGCCCTTTTGCCGCATGCGGAGTTTGAAATTGCCCCGCCCTATTTTCTGATACCGCGCCCGCGTCGCTCGCGCCCGTAGATTCATCCCGCGTGCCAAGTTTAGGCGTCAAAGCGCCCTTAAATTCGCCTTTGTCGTGTCCTACTTCGCGTACCTCGCCGATGATTGCGGCGTTCGCGTCAAATTCGCGCAGTATCTCAAGCGCCCTATCCGCCTCGGCGTCATCTTCTACGATCGCTACGAAAGTGCCTTCGTTTGCAAGCTCATACGGCTCGAAGCCTAGCAGTTCGCACACACCCACTACTTCGTCGCTGATTTTGATATCCTCTTCGCGAACCAAAAATTCAAGCCCGCTGGAGCTTGCAAATTCGTTCAAAACTGCGCTGAGCCCGCCGCGCGTCGCATCTCGCATCGCCTGGATCTTCACGCCTTGCAAGATCAGCTTTTCGACCGCGCTACAAAGCGGTTTGCAGTCGCTTTGTAGCTCGCTACTTAGCGCGATCTCGTCGCGCGCTGCGAGTATCACCGCCCCGTGCCGCCCGATGTCGCCGCTAAGTAGGATTTTTGCGCCCGCTTTGATGTTTTGCACGCGCGCAGGTCGTAAAACACGGCCGATGCCGCTAGTGTTGATGAAAATTTTATCGCATTTGCCGCGCGGCACAACCTTTGTGTCGCCGCAAACGATACGAACGCCGCAGCTTCGCGCAGTGCTTGCCATCGAGTCCAGGATGCGTCGCAGCTCGCTCAGGCTAAGCCCCTCCTCGATGATGAGCGCGCAGCTTAAAAACAGCGGCTTCGCGCCCACCATCGCAAGGTCGTTGACAGTACCGCAAACGGCGATCTTACCGATATCGCCGCCGTTAAAAAACAGAGGCGTGACGACGAAACTATCGGTGCTGAAAGCTAGCTCACCGTCGAAACTAGCCGCCGAATTCAGAGCAGAGCTCGGCGTCACGCGGTCAAAATCCGCCCCGGCGTCTAAATTTAGTATAGCGCTGTCGTTGTTGGCGCGTAAAATTTCATTATCAAACGCCGTAAAGATCGTCTCGTTGATGAGCTTATTCATCTCCTCGCCGCCGCCGCCGTGGCTTAAAAGTATAGTTTCGTTCAAATTTCTCCCTTTCGCTCGATTTTAAATTTATAAGCCCGTATTCCGCAGCCGAACAAGCCGTGCCGCTACGGCGCCGCGCAAAATTTTAAAGCAAATTTAGTGCAACGTTTTTCTTCGATTAAAATTTTAAAGTACGACTTATTTTTAAAATTTACGCTCTGCGATACCGCGCGCAAAATTTAGCCCGCGTTTTTGACGTCGCCGTATTTATAGTACGCCGCGCATGCGCCTTCGCTTGAGACCATGCACGATCCTATCGGGTTTTGAGGCGTGCAGTGCTTGCCGAAAACCTTGCAATCATAGGGACTTTTTTTGCCGCGCAAAATTTCGCCGCAGATACAGGCCTTGCTCTCGGGAGCGCTCTGTACGCTGCAATCAAACTGTACCCTGGCATCCAGTGCCGCGTACTGCGGGCGCAACTTCATGCCGCTTTTTGGAATTTCGCCGAGCCCTCGCCACGGAAAATCGCAAATTTCAAAATATTTATCTATCAAATTTTGCGCTTTTTGGTTGCCGCCCTCTTTTACGACGCGCTCGTATTCATTGAAAACCTCGTAAGTACCGGCGTTTTGCTGCTCCACCAAATTTAACACGCCCGCCATTATGTCAAGCGGCTCAAATCCGCTTACGGCGATCGGTTTTTTGTAGTCTCGCGCAATGCTCTCGTAGGCTTTCGCGCCGGTGATCACACTTACGTGGCTAGGCCCCAAAAACGCGTCTATTTGCACGTCTGCGTCGTCTAAGATCGCTCGCACGGGCGCCGGCACCGTTACGTGGTTGATGTGAAAAAAGAGATTTTTTAGCCCCAAGCTTAGCGTTTTATCGATCAGCACGGCGCTCATCGGCGTCGTCGTCTCAAAGCCGATCGCAAAAAATATCACCGTTTTTTGCGGATTTTCCTGCGCGATCTTTATGCAATCAAGCGGGCTATAAAGCGCTCTGATGTCGTGCCCCTCGCCGCGCAGCTTCTGCAAGCTGGTGCGAGAGCCAGGAACTCGAAGCATGTCTGCTAGAGTGCAAAAAATACTCTGCGGCATAGCGGCGAGCTTGATCGCCTCGTCGATGCGATTGCGCGGCATCACGCATACCGGACAGCCGGGGCCGTGGATAAATTTGATATTTTTGCCGACCAGGCTAGGAAGGCCGAATTTCATGATCGAGTGCGTGTGTCCGCCGCAAATCTCCATAATATTTAGCGGCTTTTTGCTTTTAGAAATTATCAGCTTGCTAAGCGCTAAAATCAGCTCCTTATCCCTAAAATCCTTGATTAGATCCATTATTTACCTTAAATTTTACGGGTTTGCAAGTCGCTTTAATTCTCTGCGCCGGCTCTCGGCTCTATGCTTTCATACACAGAGCCCTCTTCCGCCCTCATCTGCTTTGCGATCTGCTCGTAAATTTCGATACTCTCCTTCGCTCGCTGCGTATCGATCTTCTCCATCGCAAAGCCAACGTGGATCAGCACGTACTCCCCGACCGCCGCGGGCTCGGGGAGCAGATCCAAGCTCACGCCGCGGCGCACGCCCAGAGTCTCCACGGTCGCGAAATTATTTTCGTCGATCGAGATGATTTTTGAAGGGATTGAAAGACACATTAACGAAATTCCTTCTTGTATTGTAGGAATTTCAGCCATTTTTCCACGCCCTCGCCGCTTTTGCTATCAAGCGCGATGACGTCGGCTTTCGGATTGAGTTTGTGCACTTCGCGCACCACCTCCTCCATATCGAAGTCAAAATGCGGTAGCAGCGCGGTTTTGGTGATTACGACGCAGTCTGCGCGGCGAAATATCACGGGGTATTTTGCGATCTTATCGCTGCCCTCGGGCACACTTAGAAGCACTACGTTCAGGTGCGCGCCCACGTCAAATGCCGCAGGGCAGACGAGGTTTCCGACGTTTTCTATGAAAACCAGATCCAAGCCTTTCGTATCGATATGATGAAGTCCCTCGTGAACCATAAAGGCGTCCAGATGGCAGGTCTCTCCGGTACTGATCTGATGCGCCTGCGCGCCCGCTTTTATGATGCGATCGGCGTCGCGGTTAGTCTCTAAATCGCCCTCGATGACACCGATTTTAAATTTGCCGCTTTTGATAGTTGCCTCAAGTAGCGTCGTTTTGCCGCTACCGGGGCTACTCATCAAATTTAGACATAAAATTTTATCCTCATCTAGATGGGATCTGTTGTGAGCGGCCTCCTCGTCGTTGGCGCTTAAAATTTTACTCATCACTTCGATCGTCTTGGCGTCATTAATAGCGACATTTGCGTGGATATGATCGTGCGCGTCGTGCTCGTGATTGATCCCCGCCTCATGCATATGGGCGTGGGTGTGTATGGTGCCGTCCGCGTGGGTGTGGACATGCTCGTGTGTCATATCTGCGTGCGAATGGACGCCCACTTCGTGAGTGTGACCGATGGAACAGCCGCAATCTTTACACATTTTTTCTCCTTGGATAATAAATTTTGCGCGTAAAATACCACGTTTTTGCTTTAAATGGCGTAAATTTGATAAATTTTATATCGAAGTGCGGAATTTTATGAAATTTAATGAGGCTTGAAATTTACGTGCTTTAGTTTTATCTAAATTTCATGCGTTGTTTATGAAGGCTGCCGCAAATTTTAAAGCTCACGGCAAAGACGCTACTTTAAATTTTATCGCCTGCTCGTAGATTACACAAAGTCGCGTGCCGTAAATTTAGGGCTTGCGCGGCGGTGCAGCGGCTCAAAACAATAAAAAGTCGCCGTAGATAGAAGCGCGAAATTTAGGGCTTGCGAGCGGATTTTATCCGGCGCCCTGCAATCTCGCGCGTGTTCTACGGCGCGGCGAACATCAACGCGGCGGCCGTTTTCATATCGATTTTACACTAACTCGGGCTTTACAAATACGACACAAAAGCGGCGCCTATAAAATTTAGTCGCGAGCTTTGCCAGTTTCGTGCCTGTGCGGTAAAATTTAGACCCGCGGCAAGAATGCTTTTTGATTAAAATTTATAAAATTTTGTGCTTTCGTTTGCCGCGTAAATTTAAATAAATTTTATTTGCCGCGCCGCGCAGCCGGCCCCGCCCGAATTCTCCACTCGATCGAGAATCGCGCCGTACAACTCGCAAAAGTCGCGCCGCAGCTGCGTTTAAATTTAGAAGCGCACGAATAGAGGCGCGCAAATTTAGCGCGACACGCTGTTTTTAAAAATACGTAAAAGCCCTACGCCTCGGTGATAACCGCATTTACGAGCTTGGAAAATTTCACCCCTTTTAGCGCGCCGATTTTGGCGCTGAGCCGCTCGATCTTTGAAATTTTATCCCGCATCGTGATCTCCTCGAAGCAGTGGCGCTCGTCGATGTGAAAGTGGCTGGTGCTGATGATGGTGACGTTTGCGTGGTGCTCAATCTCTACGAGCTGCTCGATCAGATCGCTTTGGTGATGATCGTAAGCGATGCAAAGCACGCCCACGCAGTCATCCTCGCCATCTCCGTGAAGCACGCCCTCGACCATCTTTTCGCGGATCAGATCGCGGATAAACTCGCTGCGGCTTAGGTATTGCTTGGCGCGCACCATCTCGTCGAGATCCTCAAAAAGCTTCGTCGGCAGCGAAATGCTAAATCTTACGGCGCTCTCTTTTTCCTCTTTTTTCATGGTTCCCCCTATTTCGCGTATTTTGAATGTAATTTTACCGAAATTCCGCTCAAATAGTAAGAATTTCGCGCTAATTTGGCTTATTCTTTGAAATTTAAAGCTCCAAAGCATCGTGCGTATTTTGAAATTTTGCTCGCGATTTCGCGTTGCATTTTAGTGCTAGCGCGATGAAATTTACCGGTGCTACGTTATTTTAAATTCTATCGCGAGCTTGCGTCCAAATTTTAAAAGTCGGGCTCTAAATAGCGCCTTAGTTTGGGATTTGCGCAGTATTTAGCCACGCGCCCAGGTAGAATTTTGTATCGATCGCCGTAATAGCACGCGTGACGCTATGGCAGGCAACGGCGCGCCGTTAAATTTTAAAATTTAACGTTTCGGCTGCGACATATAAAGACAGCAAGGCGTAAATTTGTTAGCTGATTTTGCGATTTTAGAAAAGCTAGCTGCGTGATTTTATCGCCGTAGCGTTAGAATTTACGTAAAGCGCAGGCAGGGCGCAGAGTTCATTAAATTTAGCGGCGAGATGAAACTAGTAAATTTTACAAAGAGCGAGCTTAACGGCTATAATTGCGTTTTTTGTGGACAAGTTTAGCGCGAAATTTCGCTTAAATATGCCGCGAGCTGCCCGTATGCGATGCCGCTGTCGTTGCAAGGAATGGCGCGATTTAGATGAAATTTTATCCCTCGCGCGCGCAGCTTTTCGCACGTAAGATTTAGAAGCGTCGCGTTTTGAAAGACCCCGCCACTTAGCGCGACCTCGAGCCCCGCGCCCTCGGCGAAATCGGTGATGAAATTTGCGATGGCGTTTATAAATTTCGTCGCAGCCAAACGCGGCTCATCGCGCAAAGCCTGCAAAAACGCCTCTTTGTAATCGATCACATAACATTCGCCCTCAAGGCTCGGCGCGTAAGCTCTATTTTGCGGGGATTGATCGGCGCTAGAAGCGTTTTTGCTTTCCAATTTTATTAAATTCAGGGCGGACGCTTGCTTTATAGAATTTGCGGCGACATTTGCATTATTTTCACCGCCGCCTGCGATGTTTTCAGCCGCCCGCTCAAGCTCATTTTTACTTGCCGTATCATCCGCAAGCTCTTTAAAATCGTCTTGTAGCGCATAGCTATTTTTCGCGTCGCTATGATTTTGCGCATTTAAACCGCCCTGCCCCGCTTCGCGTGCCAAATCATCGGCACTTCGTTGCTGCAAAGCGGAATGCGGCACGTTTTGGATAAAATTTTCGCCCTCCTTTCGTAGCCTAAATTCGTAGCTCTGCTCGCAGCCGTTGATATATAGGTTCTCAAGTCGCATGCCAGCTTCGCCGTCGAAGCTTACGGTTCGCAGGTTGCAAATGACCGCAGCAAACGCGTCGAACAGCCGCCCTAGCGAGCTTGAGCGGATGGCACGCGGTGCGATTTTTTCTAAATTTGCTATTTCGCTCGCGTTAAATTTTGCCAAAAACTCGCGCGCAGCGTCATTTGCATTAAATTTAAACACGAGCGCGAGCGCAAGTTTGTAGATGTTTTTGATCGCATTCTCGCCGCCGATAAGCGCGATCTCGTCAAATTTTGCGACGCGACGATAGCCGTGCGGGTCAAACACCATCACCTCGCCTCCCCAGATCGTGCCGTCCGTGCCGTAGCCGGTGCCGTCAAAGCAAAAGCCGAGGTATTTTTTGCCGCTAAAAAGCAGCTCATTTTGCGCCAGATTCGACACCAGATGCGCGAAATGGTGCTGGTAGCGGATCATGGGGTATCCGCGCTGCTCGAAAAAACGCGTGTGTGAAAACTGCGGGTGCAGATCCGCGATGATGGCGTCGAACTTCAGCTCGTAGGCGCGCACAAACATATCCAAAAGCGCAAAAAATCGCTCATTCGTGGCGACGTTTTTAAGATCGCCGATGTAGGGCGAGATGAAAATTTGCCCGTCTTTGTAGATCGCAAACTGATTTTTAAGCTCCGCCCCGAGCGCTAGGAAAGTGCCTTTAAGCTGGAACTTGCTAGGGAAAATTTTTGGATTCATTCCGCGAGATGTTCGCAAAAACAGCGCGCGATTTAAAATTCCGCTCGCTTGATCGTTCGCGCTTTTGAAATTTAACGCTGCGTCGCCGTTTTTAAAATTTAATGTTGTGTCCTGGCTGCCTGGGGTCGCGTCTCGCTTGCTATTTGAGGTCACAAAGCGCTCGCTATCCGGGACTGCGATATTATGCTTGACTTCGCTTGACGCCGCTACGTCGCTTTTTAAATTTGAAGGTGCGGCGCCAAATTTATCGCTCAATGTTGCCGCGCCCTGCTCGCCTTTTGCTTTTTTAAAATTTTTCGCGTTCTCGGGGCTGCGGCGCTTCATATCAATCAATGTCGTGCTGTTTTTAAAATTTAAAGATGCACCGTCGCGTTCATCGTTTGATGCCACGGCGTCGCGCCCGTCATCCGAGAACGCGTCGCAACTATCTATCGCCGCATCGGTGCTTTCATCGGCTATCGTCGCGTCGCAGATGCTACCTAGCGCCGCGCTTTCTTGCTCGTTTTTTGCTTTTTCGGATAAATTTTGCGAATTTTTTAGCTCGCAAACGGCTACTTGCGAGCTTTGCAGACCTTCACTCGGATCGCACTTCGAGCTTTGCTTGGAATTTGCCCGTTTTAGAGCATCGCTTTTCGAGTTTGACGTATTTTCGTTCGGCTGCCGCTTTATAATCACGTTCAAATCGGACTTCGTATCGATCGAGGGAAGCGACATAGCGTGCGGTGCTTCAAAATTTTGCACCATATTCTTGCTATGAGCCCGGGTCTCAAGCGTGTATATATCGTGCGTGCGATCGTTTGCTTTCGCGCCTCCTACCCCCTTTTTTAATTCCTGCAAAAACGCGATGCTATCGTCGCTCGGCGTTAAAATTTCGCGGTCGTTATCCAGGTAAAACGATATGACGCCGCCCAGCTTCGCGCGCAACTCCTCGCTGCTAAAAATAATGGGCTCGCCGCTAATGTTGGCGCTTGTGGCGACGATCGGGCGATCAAAATATTCAAAAAGCAGCAGATGTACGCCGGTATTGGCCAGGAAAATACCGATTTTATTAAGGTTTGGCGCCACGCTTGGAGCGATAAAAATCGCACCTGCCTTAAAAATCGCCGAAAAGCTCGCAGGTAAACGCACGAAATTGCCCCTGTTAGCGGAACATGCGCCATGCGCATTCGCCGCGCGCGCCTGCGTAGAGCATGAGTCTTGCAAATTTATCGTCTGTTGCGGACTCGGCTCGCACGCCACGCGCTGCGAGTCTACTCTATCCTCAGTATGTCGCAAGTCCTGAATATCCGCTGAATTTTGCGAAATAGACTCGTCCGTCGCAAGCCGAAAATCAGGCTCATTCGCCACGCATTGCGAGTCTTGGCTATCCACTGCGGACTGTAAATTTAACTCATTAGTCGTATGTCGCAGCTCTAGCTCGCCTTCTGCTTGCAGCGAGCTCAAATTTTTAGCCGCGCGCTGCAAATCAGACCGATCGTATGCGCGCTCTAGCTTGTTTGCCGCACACTGCGAGTCGTCTGCTGCTAGCATATCGCAGGCGAAATTACGGGGCGCCGTTTTGCTGAAAATTTGCACACTCTGTAATTCGCCCTGCTCCACATAATCTTCAGTGCTTTGGATGTTAAAATTTTGCCCTGCGGAATTTCGTAAATTTTGTAGCTCAGAGCCTTGCCCTTGCGCCGATTTTTCTTGCTCACCCGCAAATCTCGGCGATATAGGATTTTTGCCTTGCGCCTTTAAATTTTGCGTGCCGAAATCCGCTGCAAAACCCGCCAGCGTGCGCCAAACAAACTCACGCTTTTTTAAAATCACGATCGGCTTGACATTGGAGTTTATCAGCGCCTTTTCCTCTGCGCTTAAGCTCGCCGTGCGCCCTGCCTGCGCTGCGTCGCGACACATGATCGCAAAAGGCTTGCTCGGGCGCTTTTTGAGCGTTCGTAGCATGCGTACTGCGCGCTCGTTCGTCGCATCGCAGACGATGTGAAAGCCACCCATCCCCTTGATCGCGCCGATCTGTCCGCGCCGCAAAAGTTCCGCCGTGAGCGCTATCGCCTCCGCGCCGCTTGATAAAATTTCACCGCCCGCGCCGCATAAAAACAGCTGCGGACCGCAGTGCGGGCAGGAGATCGGCTCGGCGTGATAGCGGCGCGTGAGCGGGTCCGTGTATTCGCCGCGACAGAACTCGCACATCTCAAATGCCCTCATCGTGGTGTTTGCGCGGTCGTACGGCAGCGCGGCGATGATGCTAAGACGCGGGCCGCAATCCGTGCAGTTGATAAATGGGTAGTGAAAGCGCGGATTTTGCGGGTCGTAAAACTCTTTTTTGCACTGATCGCAGATCGCAAAATCGGGCAAAATCGGGTTAAATTTACGCCCTTCCTTGGACTGCGTGATCTTAAAATCAGTAAAATTCTGCGTAAAATATTGCGTATTTAGATCGGTGCAGATAATTTTATCGATACGACAAAGCGGCGGCGCTTCGCTGCGAAGGCGCTGCTTGAAAATTTTTAAAATTTCGGCTTCTCGCGGATCTTGCTCGACACTTTGCGAATCGTGTTTAAAGCCCTGTGAGTCCCCCTTCGCGCCTTGCAAGTCGCGCTTAATATTTTGCAAGCCTTGCGGCGATTCATTCTGCGACATACCGCGCTGCTGCGACGAATTTTGCACGACGAAATTTTGATCCGACGAAGCGGGCAAAATAGAGCCCTGCTCGTTTAGATCGGTCTCGAATAAGTTCGGTAAAAATTTCTCGCTCGCTGCAGCTTGCGAATCGCTCGTCAAATCTAAATCAGGCAGGCTTGCTAAATCATTCGCCAAATCGCGCGGCAAGCCGGTCAAATCATTTGGCAAACTAGGCGCGTTCTGCGGCAAAATGGAGCTCTCGTTTAAATTTGAACTTGCAAAATTTAGTGATGAGTTCACGGCCTTGTTAGAATCCGACTCGGCAAAATTTAAAGACCGAGCAGCCGATGACGATATTTTCTGCGCTTGAATTTCGTTAGAATTTGGCTCACTTAAATTTAAAGGGACGGAATTTTTATCAATCGAGCCTTTTTGCGGCTCTGAAAGATCTGCACAAACGATGATTTTAACGCCCTCGCCGTCGTTATAAACCTCGCCTTTCAGCCCCAAATCCACGGCGAGTTTGTAGACAAACGGACGAAATCCGACCCCCTGCACCGCTCCGAAAACCTCAAATTTAGCCGCTTTCATGCATGTGCTTTCATAAATTGCGCGCCGCAGGAGCTGTTTTGCAAGCAAGTTGCGCTCGCTGCAAGCGGACAAAACGTACCGAGCGCCTCAAAATATGCTCTAAATTTAATAAAATTTGTTCCTTCACGCCCGCGCCCTTTGCCGCTTTTTTTGAAATTTCGCGCGATCTCGTTTGCGCTAAGCTTAGCCCGTATGACGCGGCTATCGGCGCCGCAATGTCCGCGCAACTCGATGTTTTGCGGATAAGACTTAGGAATTTTGCCGAAATTCGCATATATCCCCAATCTAGCGAGCTTGAAGCGCGAAGCTGTCGCTAAAGCTCGCGTTAAAATTTTTGCAAAGCTTAAGCATCAAATCCGTAAATTTGCGCCCGCTAAACATCGCGCCGCCGAAGATCAAAACGTCAAAATCCTCTTTGCGCTCATCCGCCAGATCGCTTAAAAAATAGCCCAAACTATCGAAAAATCCGAACGCAAACAGCTTTTCATTGGCGCCTGCGAGCGCATAGCTCATCGCTGAGCGCAAAATTTTATCCGCTTGCACGCAGCCGCGCTCGTCCGTGCAAAAATCGAGTCGCACCCCTTTGCCGCCCGCAAAATCCTCCGCAGCCGCCATCAAAAACTTCGCATCGCGCCCCCAGATAAGCTGCGCGGCGACGCTAAAGATGCTGTGAAATCCCGCGTTTGCGCTTTTTAAAATTTCATCGATTTTCGCGGCGTCTACGTTAAATTTGGCGCTGAAATTTTCAAGCAGCTTGGCACCCGTCTCATCCGCGCAAATTTGCGCCTTAAGCTCGTCAAAACTGCGCGGCAGATCAAATTTAAGCAGAATTTTTTTAGAGCTTTCGCCATAAATTGCGATCTCATCATCCGCGCCCACGCCCAAAAAGCAGCGCAAAACGCGTTTTTTGGGATCATTTAAAAGCCCCTTTTCGCGGCACGTAAGTGCAAAAAGAGCGGAGTTTTTGTCCTTTGAGTTTTTCAGATAAGCGCTTGCGGCGTCGCTTAAAAAGTCCTTGTTTTGCACGATCAAAAAGCCGTTTTGCAGCGGCGCGACCTTAAAAATTTTATCTTTCTGCACCGCGCTTTCGCATTTTGCGCTTAAAAAATAGATCCCGTCACTTGCCAAAACGCGCCCCAGCGCAAACACGAATATGTCGCCCGCAAGCTTTACGTCAAAAAATTTAGGCGTGTCCTCGTGATTTTTTCTAAAGATTACATTGGTTTTTAGGCTTATGAGCGGCTTTTCGAAGGCTGCAAGCGCGATTTTGCTCTTTTCATCGCTCACAAAAATCCCATCCATCGCGCCCACTCCTGCAGCTATCAAAAAATCGGCGCTAAAATCCACGTCCGCTTTGAGCGTGAAAGTTGCGCCGCCGCGCTTAATCTGCACCTGCTGAGCATGAAATAAGTTTATGCGGCAAAACTCCAGTAAGCCAGCGAAATTCTCCCTACTTACCGCTTCAAATTTTCCCTCATGAAGCACGCTAGCGCCGCTTATTGCTCCAAATTCGTTTTGAGACGGCTCGGCGCGAGCGAGGTATTCCTTCATCACTCGCGGAGTGAAATTATTAAATTTAGCCGCGCTATGGGCGTTTGAAATTTCATCCTCAAAAAATTTGCTTAAATCGCCCGAGGAGGCATCTTCAAATGTGCCGTTAAATTTCAGCGCTTTCGCTTCGGCGCCGCTCTCGTCCACCACGCGCACGGAGGATTTTGCCAAAAATATAGAGTTTGGAATCAGCGGCATCGCCTCGTCGCTAAATTTTAAAATTTCATCCTCGCTGCCGCGCACGAAAAGGCTTATTAAGCTCGCCTCTTTTTTTAGGCAAAACTCAAGTGCGCTTTTGCGAGCATAAAACAGCAAGAAGTGCGCTATCAGCGCGTTTTCATTAAGGTAGTTAAACTCATATGCTACTATCATCTCGCCCCCTTTTTGCAAATCGATCCGCGATATCTTGGGCGCTAAGATCGGCGATTTTTTCATGCGCAAAACCAAGATCCGATAGGTACTTAAGCGCCGTTTTCTCCATGATTTTTGAGGACTCTAAAATCACGGAACTTAGCTTAAAGCTCGCCTCCTCGATGCGCTGCGGCACGACCGCTAGAATTTTAACGTGAGGCAGATCGCCGCAAAGATCCATCATCTGCAGGGTTTGAAGCATTTCGACCTCGTGCGCCGAACCGCTCCAGCTGATCTGCTTAGGCATCGCGTCGTAGTCGAAAAAATACACCTCGCCGCCCTTTGCGCCGTCCGCGTCTATGCAATCTACGAGCAAAATTTCATCGAATTCCGCCATCGTAGGCATCAAAAAGCTAGCCAGAGTCCCGCCGTCGATAAATCTGATCTGATCTGAGCTGTTGCTCGGCGCGGCGGAATTTGCGGCGACAAAGTCCGAATTGATAGAGCTTTGCACTGCGGAATTTATGACGGAATTTTGCAAAGTAAAATTTGAAGCGGAATTCTGCTTTGCGGAATGTTCTGGAGTAGAATTTCGGTCTAAATTTACTGCTGCAGAATTCTGCTCGGAGATAAAATTTTCATTCGCAGAATTTTGCGAGGAGCCGCGCTCTGTGGAATTTTGCGAGGTAGAATTTTGTATCGCAGAGACTTGGGTGGAATTTTGCATGAAATTCTGCGCCGCGAAATCCTCGCCCGCCTTAGAATTTCGTGCGGCGGCTTTAGGATAAAATTTATAGTTCTGCGCGAGTGCGCGGACGAAGTGTACGCCTATGCCCTCGTCCGCGTAGATGACGTTGCCGATACCCAGTACCAGCACCCTCAAGCGTGCTCTTCCTTTTTAAATTTATAGCCGCTTACGATCGCATCCATCGCGCCGTCCTTGCCCTTGACGGCATTAAAGACCGCCATATAGACGTGGATAGGCACGAAGATTATGATGATATTCATACAAAGATGATGTATCATTCGCACTTCGCTTAGACCGCCCATCGCAGCTTCCAGCGGGCGCAAGAGACCGTATAGCGCGCCGCCGAGCCCTTCGTGATAGACGTGCACATATAATATCATACCCGTTAGGCAGATTACGAACAATACTAGATAAAAGCCCAGATAGGAGATGAACTGTAGCGGGTTATAAACGCCGCGAAGATGCGGGTGCTCGCCCAAAAAGATATAGTATTTGATCTGAGCGATCCAGACGCGCGGGCTAAAAAAATCCTTGATACTCAAAAGCTCTTTTCTGCTCTTTTTATCGAAGAAGAAAAGATAAGTTTTAAAGATCGCCGCGCCGATCATCGCAAAGCCGAAGATCAGATGCACGAATCTAAATTTGGCCTGCATGAAAAGCACCGGCTCGGGATTAATCTCGGGCGCGGTGAAAACAAAGGCGATATAATATCCGGTGATCACTAAAATCGTAATGCAAAGCGCACGCAGCCAGTGCGTGAGCCTAAGACCGATTGAGAACTCGTATTCCGCAAATCTTTTTTTCATGATTTATCCTTTGCTGGGATCTACCCTATAGCAGCCAAGCTCCGCCCCTTTAGCGTCCATTACGTGCACGGCGCAGGCTATGCAAGGATCGAATGAATGGATACGGCGGATGATCTCTAGCGGCTTGGAAAGATCGGCAAGCTTAAGTCCGATCAAGCAGGATTCGTAAGCGCCCATAGCGCCGTCTTTGTCCTTCGGCGTGGCGTTCCAAGTAGACGGCACGACCGCCTGCCAGTTTTTGATGACGCCCTTTTCGATCCTGCACCAGTGGCTAAGTGCGCCGCGCGGCACGTGACCGATATAGCGACCTTTGTACTCTTTGGAGTTATCAATTACATATTTTGCGCAGGTTTCGGTATCGCCGCTTTTGATGTTTGCAATCAAATTTTCTAGCGCAATCAGTCCGTTGTCGGCTACGACTTTAGCCTCGATCATACGGCACGCCGTTCGTCCAAGCGTTGAAAATACCGCCTCAAGCGGCAAGCCGGCGTCTTTTAGGAATTGATCCACGACCTTTACTACGCGCTCGTTTTTCTTGGCGTAATTTACTACGATATTAGCAAGAGGCCCTACTTGAAGCGGTTTGCCGTCGTAGCGCGGAGCCTTGATCCAGGTGTATTTGCCCTGGGTATCGAGCACCTTCGTATGCGCTTCTTTACCGTGCGCGTCTATGCTCTGCCCGTCCCGAAGGCCCGTATAATTCGGCTCCTGCTCGCCGTCGTAAGGATGGAGCGCCGCATCATTTTTATACCACGCATGCGTTGCTTCCTCGGTAATCTTGTTCTCATCGAGCTCCAAAACCTTGCTAATATCGCCGTCAAGGATCATGCCGCTTTGAAATAACCATTCGTTCTTTGAAAGCTGAAATTCTTGATGAGTCCATAAATTTGCCACGCCGATATCGTTTAGCACGCTAGGTTCGTTACCGTAAGCTTTGGCAGCCATTACTAGATCAGGATAGTAGGCGCGATTTACGAAGTCCGCGACCTCTTTAAATTTAGACATATATTCGCCAAGTCTCGCAGGACTTAGGATATCCATCACGCAGGTGACGCCGCCTACGGTGAGGCTTTGCGGATGAGGCTGCTTTGCACCGAATATCGCCATCATCTGAGCCGCCGTGCGCTGAATGCGCAAACACTCAAGATAGTGCGAAAGAGCGATCAAATTTTGCTCCGGGCTAAGCTTATATGTAGGATGACCAAAGTAGGCATTGGCAAAAGGCCCCAAGGCGCCCTTTTTAACGAAAGCGCCCACGCGATCTTGTACCTCTTTTAGTTTATCCGCGCCGCACGCATAAGGGGTGTCGCAGTATTTAAACGCCTCCTCGCTTGCTTTTTTAGGATCGGCGCTAAGCGCGCTTACTACATCTACGAAATCAAGCCCGTGGAGTTGATAAAAATGCACCGGATGATCGTGCAAAAACAGCGCGTTAGCCATCAACGTGCGCGTTAGCAAGGCATTTAGCGGCGGAGTTATGCCGAGGGCGTTTTCTACCGCGACGATGCCCGCTTTGTAGTGCGAGAAGGTGCAGACGCCGCAAATTCTTTGCATAAAAAATCCCGCGTCGCGCGGATCTCTATTTTTTACTATGGTCTCAAGCCCGCGCCATAGCGTCGAGCTGCTATAGGCCTCGCGGACGACGTTTTCGTCATCCACTACGACCTCTATTCTTAAATGTCCCTCTATTCTGGTTATCGGATCTATTACGATTCTTTGCGACATGATTATTCCCCTTTATCTTTCTTAAATGACGCAATCGCCGCGTGTGCCGCTACCGCAACACCCGTGATCGCTAAAATTCCGACACCTATCTTATCAGCGGTAGCATCAGCGCCGAGCCCGCCGAAAACACTTTCATAAAGGCGATCCGCCAAAGGCTCCTCAAAAGGTCCCATATGATCCCAAAAATCAGGCTCCGAGCAGCCTATGCAGCCGTGACCGGCCTGTACCGGCCAGCTAGTGTGGGAGTTGAAGCGCTCGCGCGAGCAGTTGTTAAACGTATAAGGACCCTTGCAGCCTACTTTATAAAGGCAATATCCGTCCTTCGCACCCGCATCGCCGAAGCTTTCTACAAACTCGCCCGCATCAAAATGTCCGCGGCGCTCGCACAGATCATGTATT
Organism: uncultured Campylobacter sp.; assembly: GCA_963524395.1. GTDB lineage: Bacteria > Campylobacterota > Campylobacteria > Campylobacterales > Campylobacteraceae > Campylobacter_B. Next base: position 62,612 of record CAURGM010000002.1, on the reverse strand, counting down.
CGCAGCCCGTAAGCCCATTTCGGTCGGTTATAAACATCCAAGCTCGGAAGCGTGCCGAAAAGGATAAAATTTAGCACGTTGCCGACGATATTCTTTTCATTCGGCGGACAGCCTGGGATGTTGACGACAGGTTTACTTATGATCTTTTCTAGACCTACTGCACCGGTCGGATTCGGAGCTGCGGCTTGTATACCGCCGAAGCTCGAACAGGTGCCGATCGCAAATATCGCCGCAGCGCCTTCGGCTGCGTCTTTGCAGTGTTGAGCTCCGCTTTTGCCCTCGGGACCCACGGTTAGGAAAAATTCATTCTCGCCGCTTGGGATTCCGCCCTCGACCATTAAGATATAGCGCCCCTTGTATTTTTCGATCGCGCCCTCTAAATTTTCCTCGGCTTGCCAGCCTGCGGCAGCCATTATCGTCTCGTGGTATTCTAGGCTGATGTAATCGAATATGAGGCTGTCGATAGTAGGTGTATCAGTACGTAGCAAGCTCTCGCTACAGCCCGTGCACTCCGCCATATGAAGCCAGATCACCGGCAGGCGATCCGCAAGCTCCGCAGCTCGCGCCACGCTCGGTGCAAATGCAGCCGGAAGACCAAGCATCGCGGTCATCGCTCCGCTCCATTTCATAAAATCGCGGCGCGAAAAACCTTTGCTCTTAAGCCTTTCTTGTATGCTCTCATCCGCTTTTATTCGCGGCAAACGCTCAACGGCATCAAGTCTAGCCGAAATTTGAGCCAAATCAACCATAATGTCCTCCTGAAATTTAGGATATTTTTAAATGGCATTCTATCAAAATTTAGAATTTATGCACCTTAAATTTCGTTAGATTTAATTAAAATTTTATATTTATTCGTGGTCTAATGGGTTTTAAATTTAAAAATAAAAGGTGGATTAAAATTTGCGCGGCTGGCGAAACTTTAAATGACGGCGGAGAAAGCGTTAAATTTTATGAAACATTAAAATTCACGAATCAATGAAATTTTATCCAAGAATTTTATAGCGGCGAAAAGTATTTTAGGATAAAGCAGGCGTAGGTTGGATGATTTTGTGCGATACTAGCAGGCGCACTGTTTGTGCGCCGCGGCGAAGTATTTTTACAAAATCATCCGTTAATCTTTAGAAAATTTCCCAAAGATCAGCTTACCAATCTCGTTGCATCTTGGATATTGATGTTTAGCCCAAGCTGCTCGTTGCTTAGCCCAAGAGCAAGACCTACCAGCTGAGATAGGTGGATGATCGGCTTTCTTGCTTTAGAATTCGTCGCTTCTTGGTATCGCTCCTGATAGATATCAAGCTGCATCTGGCATAGCGGACAAGGAGTAACTACAACGTCGGCTCCGTGCTCGGCAGCGTCATTTACGATCTCGCTTGACATTTTAGATACCGATTTTACCGCAGGATAGCTAGCGTGAAAGCCGCAGCAATCAAGGCGTTTTTCAAAAGGCACGATCTGAGCGCCAAGTGCGCTAACTACCGCTTCAAAGCTTTTTGGGTTGGTCGAGCTTTCTTTTTTAAGCTCGCGCTCCGGTCTTAATGAGTGGCAGCCGTAAAATAGCGCTACTTTTAAGTTTGTTAGCGGTCTAACGACTTTAGCTTTTAATGTATCTAAGCTTTGATATAGCACCCAAAGCAGACTCGTAATCTCGATGCTTCCCTGATACTGCATACCGCCCTCTTTTAAAAAGGTATTGATATAGCTTTTAGCACCCTTATCTAAAGTAAGTTTAGCCTTGGTTAGAGTTAGCATACAGGTGGAGCAGGTAGTTAGCAGAGGCATATTCATACCCTCGGCTAGCGCGATGTTTCTGGCATTGGCTACTAGGCTTGCCATGGGATCGACGCATTGAGCTTGACTAGCCCCGCAGCAGCTCCAGCCTTTTATCTCGTGAAGTTTAATACCCAGCACCGGAGCGATCGCTTCAAGTGAAATTTTAGATTCCTTTGCGGCTTGACTTAAAACGCAACCCGGGAAAAATGCAAATTCGTTATTCATCCTCTCCTCCTTATTCTATCTCGCCGCTAGCTTGAGCTTTGCGTGCGGCCTCTATCATCTTAACGAGCTGCGCATGACCCTCGATCTCCTCGCCTCCGAATACGTGCAAAGGATTCATCTTGCCCGCAGCCATTAAATTTGCCGCTACATCCATCTTGCCCATATTGGCAAATACGCCTTCGCTTCTTAAAGCAAGCTTGATCTCGTTTAATCTTCCGCTTCCCTCTACGATGTCTAGCAGGAACGCCTCTGCATGTCCCGGACCGCTTCCTGCGGTAAGTCCTTTTTTCATCGCTAAGGCGCGAAGTGCGGTGATATCGCTTTGAGCGCTTATGCCTTTAGGGCAGCGATCGGCGCACTCTTGGCAGTGTACGCATAGCCATAATCCGTTTAGAACCGCAGGCTTTAGATGAGGCATAGCGTCCCTGCTTCTTGAATCAAACGCGGCGCGGTTAGCATGCGTAAAAACAAAAGGTTGCATATAATCGCTCGCATCGGCTCCAAGCTTATTGCATTCGCTAGCGCAGCAGCCGCAAAGGATACAATCCCACTGCTTTTTTACGCGTTCCATCTGCTCCGGGCTTTGCTTACAGCCCTTATCGGCGCTAAATTCTTTCTTAGGAGTAATCGTAGGCTTGATCTTTCTTAAATTTTCGATACTAGGTTCCCAATCCACTACTAGATCCGAGATCACTCGAAAATTATTTAACGCAGAGATCGTAAAGCTATCAGGGTTTTCATACTCCGCAAGCAGAGCCTCCATCTTGGTGTCGCAGGCAAGATATGAGTGTCCGTTTACTCTTACGGCACAGGCTCCGCATATCGCCATACGGCATGCTGCGGTAAAATTTAAAGTGATGTCTAAATTTTGCTTAATAAATTGCAAAACTCCAAGCAGGGTCTTTCCTTTGATCTGCTCCAAACTAAGCTCGTAGGCTTGCTTATAATTTTTGCTTCCGTCGAAGCGGTCTATGATAAATTTCATTGAGGTTTCCTTCCGTCAAGAGAGAATTCCGTAACGACGACCTCTTTGTAGCCCAAGCTTAGCTCGCCTGCGTCGTTCATCGTCACGATACTGTGCTTTAAGAAATTTTTATCGTCGCGCTTCGGATAATCCTCTCTGGTATGCGCGCCGCGGCTTTCAAGCCTCTTTTGCGCAGCCAAACACGCACAACGCGCAAGCAGGATTAAATTTCCAAGCTCGACGTAGTCGGTAAATGCGGTATTCATAACCGGATTTATATCCGCGACGTGCAGCTCGTCGTAGCGCGCTCTGATACTCTCTAAATTTTGCGAAAGCAGATCGAGCTTCTCGCCTGTTCTAAAGATACCCATATTATCCCAAAGCTGCGCGCCTAACTCTTCGCGCAACTCATACATCTCGTTTGCCTTGCCCGAGCCGTTTGCGATCTGCTTAAATTTAGCCTGCCATTTTTGCGCGAGCTCGCTCGCTCTTTTACCCGAGCCGAAGCCCTCCTGCTTCGCGGCATAATCCGCTGCGCCTAGTCCTGCGAGCTTGCCCGTTACGACGGCGTCGGTTAAAGAATTTCCGCCCAAGCGGTTTGCGCCGTGAATCGAGATACAAGACGCTTCGCCCGCGGTGTAAAGTCCCGAAATTTTAGTACTCATATCGTCAAATTTAGACACCTCAATGCCGCCCATCGAGTAGTGAGCAGTAGGACGAATCGGAATCGGCTCCTCGATTAGATCGATACCCTCAAACAAAATGGCGGTGTGTCTGATCTTAGGAAGGGCTTTTAAAATTTTATCTTTTCCGAGATGTCTTACGTCAAGTAGCACGTATGCGCCGAGCCCCTCGCCGTAGCCCCTACCCTCGCGAATCTCGGTTTCGATCGCGCGAGCTACGACATCGCGCGGCGCAAGCTCCATCTTTTCGTGGTAGTTTTTCATAAAGCGCTCGCCTTTGTTATTGAGCAGATATCCGCCCTCGCCGCGCGCAGCTTCGGTAATGAGCGCACCGCCGCTTTTGATACCGGTCGGATGAAACTGCACCATCTCCGGATCGCTAAATCCAAGACCCGCGCGCAGTGCTGCCGCGATACCGTCGCCGGTAGCGATATAAGGCACCGAGGTGCGGTTGTAAAACATCCTCGTATATCCGCCCGTAGCGATTACCAAGGCTTTGCAAAGCACTGGATAAAAATCGCCGGTTTGGATATTTCGAAGCACGACGCCCTCGCATTTGCCCTCAGGCGCGCTGATCTCAAGCAACTCGTGATCGATTAAAAATTTCACGCCGTTGCTGACCGCATCGTCAAAACAGGCGTGCATCAAGATATGACCCGTCTTATCGGCGGAGTAGTTACATCGTTTTTTAGACGCGCCGCCCATAAAGCGCTGTGCTACGCCGCCCGGGACGCCGCTTTCTTTGCCGTCCACGCCGCCGCTAGCGTTTCTGGAAAACAGCGTGCCGATGTAATCCATCTCGGCAATCGTAGGGCCCGCAAGCTCGCAAAATTTAATCGCGGCGTCCTGATCTACGAGATATGCGCCGCCCTTTACGGTGTCGTAGGCGTGAAGCTTGTATGAATCGCCGTTTGCGAAGCTCGTAACGCCGTTGATACCGCCTTCCGCCATACAGGTGGCGTTGCGCGAAGGCATCATCTTCGTAGCTACGACGATGCTAAGATTTGGATTACTCTTTCTTACCGCTACGGCTGCACGCAAACCCGCGCCTCCCGAGCCAATAACAAGTACGTCCACACTAGGAAGGCCGCCTTCGTTGCCGCCGCCTCCGCTTTTACTCTTGTCGGTATCCACGCAGCCGCTAAGGCTAAGCGCGCCGACGCTGATACAGGCGGATTTTAAGAAATCGCGTCTGTTGAAATTTGATTCGCTCATTTTCCTCTCCATTTGAGAAATTCTTAGTTTAAGTTTAAAGTTCTAAACTAAAAGCGTAATTTTAGTTTCATTTTTAACATAAGTCAAATATTATTTAGTGTATCATTTCATAAGAATCAAATTATCAATTGGAGAGGCTAAATGAATTTGCATCGCATGGAGCTAGTATTAAAAGTAGCAGAATTCCGTAGCTTTACTAAGGCTGCCGAGGCGCTTAAAATCCCGCAGCCGTCGCTATCACAGAGCATTTTATCACTGGAACGTGAGCTTGGAACGCAGCTTTTTAACCGCACGAGTAATCCCATTTCGCTTACGCACGCGGGAAAAATTTATGCTAGTAAAGCAAAAGTCATTTTTGACGCCATAAACGACCTAAAAAGCGATATCTCTGAAATAAGCGGCGTAAAAAATGATAAAATTCGCATCGGTTTTTCGCAAAACGGCTATAATCTCCTACCGTCGCTACTGCCGATGTTTTGCAAGAAATTTAAGGATTCGGATCTACAAATCACGCAATTTTCTTCTGCGCTTAGCATTCGTGAAACGCTACTTCAGGGCGATCTTGATGTCGGTATGCTGATACTTCCTATCGATATGAGCGGGCTTGACGGGGTTAAAATTCTAACGCAAAAAACCTATGTCGCTCTAAGCTCCACCCATCCGCTCTCGCTTGAGTTTAAAAACGAATCTGTTCCTAAAATTGACATTTCGCGCTTAAAAGAGGAAAGATTCATCCTGCCTAATCAAAGCCTAAGAAGTGCCGAGCAGATAGATGCGTTCTTTACCGCTGCGGGATTTGCGCCGAAAGTGCTGTGTCGCACGGAGACTTTCGACATCGCCAATGCTATCGTCGCAAGCGGCGCAGGAGCGTGCTTTAGCATACCGCAGATGATAAAAGAGGATAAGGCAAGCAGGATAAAGCTCTTTGACGTAGGCGCGCGCGAGCTTGATAATACGCTGATAATTGCCTATAAAAAAGGCAAACGTCTAAACCATCTAGCGCAGGCGTTTATCAAAACTGCACGTAAAATTTCTAATGAAATTTAAAATTCATAGCTCGCAACGATAAATGAGAGATTGAGTTTTTGCAGCACTTTGCCTCTGCATTAGCTTTTGCATAAAAAATTTTAGAGCAGATTTTGCTCAAGTTTAGGTAAAATTTCAAACTAAGCTTAAATTAGAATTTTGCCAATAGAATTTTTTATTGCTAAAATTTCACTCACAATTTACGACGGAATTTAGAGCGAAATTCTAATTTTTCACTCCATTTAAAATATCCAAATCCTTGTTATACACCTTGGTATCTACTTCAAAAATTCCAAGCAGCGTGTGAAAAAGATTATCGTGCGAAAAAGCGTCATCCTTATGCGATTTAAGTACGCTCAGATCGTATCTTTCGCGCATTTTTCCCTCACCTAGCCAAACGATGGCGCCGATATGCTTTTGCGCCTCTGGAGCGAAAAGATAGGGCATACCGTGCAGATAAACGCCGCCCTCGCCGAGGCTCTCGCCGTGATCGCTCATATAGATCATCGCCGTTTCGTGCGTCTTAGAATACGGTTTTAAAAAATCTATAACCTTGCTTAAAAAATAATCCGTGTATAAAATCGCGTTATCGTAGGCGTTTGAAATTTCTTGCTGCGAGCAGTTCTCAAGCTCGTTATCGCGGCAAACGGGGCTAAATTTTTCAAATTCTTTCTTATAGCGCTTAAAATACGCAGGCCCGTGATTGCCCATCTGATGCAGCACGATTAATACGTCTTTGCCCGCGTTTTCGGCGACAAATTTATCAAGCCCCACAAGCATCCCCTCGTCCCTGCACTCTACGTCGCAGATCGGATTATTTTGCGGAATTTTAAAATCCTGATATTTCACGCGCAGCGCCACACCTTTGGAATCGGAATTGTTATCGCGCCACAAAATCGCCATGTCATCAGCGCGGCTTAGTATGTCTAATACGTTTTGCTCCTCCGCAGCCTTTTCGACGCTAAATTCCTCTCGATTTAGCAGCGAAAACATGCACGGCACGCTTTGCGCCGTCGAAGTGCCGCAAGAATGGGTATTGCTTAGGCTTACGACGCCCTGCTCTTTGGCTAGTAGCGGATTAGTATCCCGCTCGTAGCCGTTTAGCGAAAATCTATCCGCTCTCGCCGCTTCGCCCACGACTACGACGACGAGCTTTTTTGGGCTTGTGGAATTTTCATCGATATGCGCGTCCGTAGCGATTTGCATCAGAGGCTGCGAGCCTTGCTTTTTGGATTTTGCGACAAATTTAACGCCGCTGTAGATCCAATATCCGGGATTTGCGTAGCTGCGTAAAATTTTATGCTCTCTGAAAAATGACGCGTAGTATTTGCTAAATCCAAAAAGCAGTGCTGCGATGATTATTATGCAAATGCCCGCTGTTTTGAGCTTAGCTAAAATTTCAAATTTAAGCGGACAGTAGCTAACGCGCGCGCGAGCAATCAGCACGCAAGGTAAGACGCCCAGCACCAGCACATAAATCGCTAGTCTCGGGCTAAAAAGATCCGCCGACTCGGCAAAGTTCGTCTGGGCTGCGTTACGGATCATCTCCGAATCGATTACGACGTTATAGCTATCCATAAAATACGCTGTAAACGACGAAATAAAAAAGCAGATCATCAAAATCGGCTTGGTTGTATAGCGCGAGCTAAAAATCGTAAAAAATAGCGTCAAAAAAGCGATCAAAGCTGCCATGTCGCAGACAAAATAGATAAAATTTAGCCCCGAGATTCCGTAGGCATTTATGATATTTTTAAAAAACGAGAAGTTAAAAAATGCCACAAAAGCAAGCGAGCTTAGAAAAATAAGCTTCTGCTGCGACGGATTTTTGAAAAAGCTAGGCACGAAGCGTTCCTTGAGATAAAATTTCAAGTTGAAATTTTACGGCGTTTTGGTAAATGCTCGGAAATTTCGCGCTTTGTATCTCACAAATCGCAGCAAAATTTTTGTGAAATTTTAAAATTCTTCGCGCATTCATCTTAGCTTCATCTTGGAATTTTAAAATTGCGCCATCCAAAATAAATTTGGAAATAAAATTAAAAGGATTAAAGATGAAAAATCTTAAAGTTTTAGGTGCACTCGCCGCTACATTTGCCCTTGCGGGCGTATTAAACGCAGGAAGTTTTAGCGAAAAAGATGCTAAAGTTTCATTCGATCAAGCAATAGGGATCGCGCAACAAAACTTTGGTGACACAACTATAAAAAGCGTAGAAATCGACGATGAGCACGGAAGGCTCGTCTATGAGATCGAGTCGTATAAAGAAGGTAGCGAAAGCGAGATCAAAATCGACGCTCAAAGCGGCGAAATTTTAAAGACTCAAACGCAAAAGAAGCTAAAGCCTAATAAAATTGATTATTCGCAGGTCAAAATCAGTGCCGCAGACGCTCGCACTAAAGCACTTAGCGCAAACGCCGGCTGGGATTTTCGCGAGGTCGATTTGGAAAGTAACGGCGGTAAGCCTGTATACGAAGTCAAACTACGCCAAGGTATGAGCAAAAAAGAGGTGCTAATCGACGCCGCTACGGGCGAACAGATCTCGCAGCGTCAAAAATAAGCAAAGGCGTGAGATGAAAAATCAAAGCTTAAAGGGTGGAGCAGATAACTCCGCCCAAACTAGTGAGGCTTTGAACGCTAGGGATTTTAGCATAAACGAAAATGCTGATGCTATGACTTATGGTGCCCAAAATGCAGACGCGGCTAAAAATTTAGATGAAAATATGCAAGATTTTTCGGTAAATTTAGCAAGCGAAACAAGCGAGCGGAATTCTTCGCAGACGCAAGACTTATCAAGTGCGCAAAATTTCGCTAGCGAGCAAAATTTCGCCGATACGCAAAATTTTTTATATACAAGCAATTTAGCAAGCGCGCGAGATTCTGCCAGCGCAGCAAGCTGCGCGGAGGTTTGTAATTCTTGCAAGCCAGTGCTTTGCAGCCGCTGCAAACACGAAATCGCTAAGCAAAATTTCAAGCTTGGCTGCGTAGGATTTGGGCTTTTTGCGCTAAATATCGCAGCAGGCGCACTAAATTTTTTAGGGCGGTTAGGAAGCGTAGCGGATAAAAAGGCAAGCGAGATTAGAGCTAGGCAAAAGGCGCCTGCAAATTAGTGCAACTCCCCAACGCTACTGAAATTTAGCGGTGCGTAAAATGAGCGGATTTACACATCCAAAGCACCGCGAAATTTATGCTTTTTTAGCTAAAATGGCGGATTAGAATTAGCAAAATTTTAAAGGAACGCTTTGAAAATTTTACTTGTCGAGGATGAAAAAGATCTAAATCAAATCATTGCAAAATGTCTGAAAAAGGACGGCTACAGCGTAGATTGCGCCTTTTGCGGCAAGGAAGCGCTAGAGTTTTTGGATGTTGCAAAATATGACGCTATCGTGCTTGATGCAATGATGCCCGTGATGGACGGCTTTGAGTTTTTAAAGGCGGCGCGGGCGCGCGGACTGGGAACGCCGGTTTTATTTTTAACTGCGCGGGACGCCAAAGAAGATATCATCGCAGGGCTTGATCTGGGCGCAGACGATTATATGGTTAAGCCCTTTGATTTTCGTGAGCTTTTGGCGCGACTTCGCGCAATTATCAGGCGTAAAAACACTACTGTGGATAACGAAATTATCATAAGGCAAGTGCGCCTAAATCTAAGTAAAAAATCGGTCGTCTGCGCGGGTGAGGTAGTGGAGCTAACGGGTAAGGAATATAGAATTTTAGAGCTTTTGATGCTAAATAGCGGTGCGATTTTAAGCCGCGAACAAATCGGCGAGAGCATTTGGGATTTTAGCGACGAAACAAGCTCAAATGTTATCGATGTTTTAATCAAAAATATCCGCAAAAAGCTAGGCGAGCACGGCGATATAATAGAAACGAAGCGAGGGCTTGGCTATGTCGTGGCAAAATAGTAAGATTTGGATTAAAATTTCAGCGATTACGAAGCAGATTTTTGCCGCTACGGCGCTTTTCGTATTAAAATTCGTGCGAAATTTTAAACAGAATTTTACGCATAATTTTACGTGTTTAAAGAAAAGCCGCAAGAAAAATCCCACGCAAAATATTGAGTTAAACCGGGCTCTAAATTTTACTCAAAGCCAGGCGTCAAATTTTAAACGGAATTCCACGCAAAATCTGGCATCAAATTCCGCGCCAAATTTTTCTGCTACAAGAGCAACGCCTAATCTAGCGCAAAATTCTAATAGCGTCCTCGCGCAAAGTCAAAGACAAAATTTCGCGGCTAAAATCGCGATAAGAAATTTTACTCAAGCCTTAGTACTTGCATTCTCAACCGCTAAGGAGAATTTTATCTCGCGCGCGCTACCTATCAGCCTACGCGTGACGCTTTATTACAGCGTATTTATTTTGGCGCTTGCAGGCGCTATTATCGGCATTTGCGGCTATATTTTAGACGAAGTATCAGGAAGCTCCGTCAGCCAAAAAAAGCTTGCCCACCTAGTGCAAAAAGCCGCGCGCGAGGGAAAATTTAAAAGCTTTGATGACGGTGTATTTTTCTACGAACATGACGGGCAAGGCGGCGTGATCGCAGGGTTTGTGCCTAAAGGCTTCGAGCCTGCGTTGCCGCTCTCGCCTCAAGGCGCGCGCGAGGTGGAGCTTGATGACGATGAGTTTTTCTATTACGACGCGCAGATTAAAGGACGCAGCGCATGGATACGCGGCGTCATCGCAGTTAGCGAGTTTGAGCTTGCGATGAAGTGCGTGATGCTAATCGCTCTTATTCTATCGCCGCTATTTGTGGTGCTCGTCATCTACGGCGGCTACGCGATCATAAAAAGAGCGTTTAAGCCCGTGCGCGTTATGTCGCGTACAGCTAGCGAGATCGGAGCTAGCGGCGATTTTACGCGGCGAATAGAACTACCGCGAGGCAAGGATGAGCTAAGCGCGCTCGCAACTACGTTTAATGAAATGCTAGCATCACTGCAAAGCGCGTTTGAGCGCGAGCGGCAGCTAAGCGCCGATCTTTCGCATGAGCTGCGTACGCCCACTGCTATCATACTGGCTCAAAGCGACTACGCCCTAGCCTACGAGCAAGACGCGAGCGAGGCAAAGGAGAGTTTCGCGGTCATCAACAATCAAGCGCGTAAAATTTCGGCGCTAATAGAGCAAATTTTAGAGCTTGCCCGCTTGCAGCGCGGCGTGTGTTTGGCACCCGTAAGCTTAAGTAAAATCGCAAACGAGTGCGTGCAAGACTTTCAACTTTTGTGCGCACAAAAAGGGCTAAGTTTTAGCTCGCAGATAGCCGAGGGCGTGCGCGTAAATGGCGATGAGTTGCTTTTGATCAGGCTGATTAATAATTTTTTAAGCAATGCTTTAAAATTTACGCGCAGTAGCGTCGCTTTAGAGCTTTGCGTCAGTGCAGACGCGTGCGAACTTAGCATAAGCGACGACGGAGAGGGCATCGAGCCTGCTTTGCAAACTAAAATTTGGGACAAGCTCTATCAAATCGAGCGCTCCAGAAATCGCGAGCAAAATAGCGGCGCAGGACTCGGGCTAGCCATCGCCTCACAAATCGCAAAGATCCATGGCGCGCAGATTTCGCTACGTAGTAAAGTAGGACGCGGAAGCAAATTTAGCGTAAAGTTTAAGAAGGTTTAGACGGTTTTGTGGGCTTGGTGGCGTAAAGAAATGCTGGGCGGCGAAATTCTTAAAATTTTATCGCCTATTGTTGCTTAAAATTTAACGACTATAGCCGTATATAGGGGCGATGGTGCAATTTTAAAATTAGGCCGGTGTCGCCAATAATATCGGATGATTTTTGTGATAGTCGTACGCTTTTAAATTTAAATGGGCCAAATTTTAAAATTTAGTTTTACCGCGAAATTTCGCGGCGAATTAATAAGGCAAGGCGCGGCATTTTGCCCTTGGGCGAAGTGATAAGGCAAGCGCTTTAGAGCTTAAGTGGGCCGGCGCGGGTAATTTAAGAATTTTGAGGTATGCGGCAAAATAAGCCTTCGTTGAAATTTCACGGCGCAGTATTACAGGATAAACCTTTGCTAAAATTCTAAGACGCCACATTCGGCTCTAGAGAATTTAAATTTAGGAGTATCTAGCGACCGAGTAAAATTTAAATACGGAGCAAAAAAGACGGACTTGAGATTTAAGGCTGCCTACATAAGCGAAATTTTGTATTTTTGCCCACTTCTCTCTTGTAGCTTACGGCGATATAGCCGTTTGCCTTACCTCGCCCTATGAGGCAGCCCCGCCGTTTATTAGTATGACCCTACCGCGCTCGTCGGTCTCGTATTCGTCCATTTAGTGGTCGTAGCGGGTGCTGTAGCCAAATTGTACGCAGATCTTGCACGGCGCAGTAGGTTAAATTTACTAGCTCGCGACGAGTTACTTTTTTGCGCCATATTCGTCGCAAAACATCGCGCTTTAGCCGTGCGCAGTGCTATCAAAAAGTAAAATTTTCTCGCCCATTTTTACGCATTTGATTGATTGCTAACTTGCATGGCATGAGCTCATCCTCATAAGTCTGCGGCGATGGACTTTTCTAAATTTTGTGCCCTGCCTAGGATCGTAATCGCTCTGCGCTTACATATATTTACGCACCTGTAGCAAAGCGTGCACTCATCGCCGAATTGCGCCTTTTTGCAAGCGAGCTTTATGTTTTGCATCGGGCAGGGTTTGACGCAGGCCCCGCACCCGCTGCATCGCGATGGATCGAGGCTTGGCTTGCGCTTGGCAAAGGGGCTTTTATCCCAAATTTTCATCCAAAGTCGCTGTCCTAAAAACCCTGCGATACGACAAAGCGCGCCCAGCCCCTCTTGCGGCGGACAATTTGCGCTAAGCGCCTCCGCAACGCGTCTGACTTTAGCGTCTGCCTCTTTGATTATGAGCTCGTTTTTGGCTCGTGAGTAGCTAAAAATCGCCACGTCGAGGATGAACGCGGGCGTTTTGATATGAGCGCCGCCCGTTATGTTTGCGCCGAATTGTTTTAAAACTCTAGCCGCGCACCCTGCTCCGTCGCCGCTGAAAATCTCCATCGTAGCGAGGATGAATACGTTTTTGCCGCTAAAGCTCGCGCCATTTCGGTAGAGGAAGTCGCGCACGATACGCGGCAGATCGCTAAAATAGACGGGATACGCCAAAATGACGTCGTTGTGATGCTTTAAAAGCTCGCAGCAAGCCTCGCTCTCGATCGAGACGCAGACGCCGCCAAGATGAGCGATGAGCCTACCCGCGCAATGCTTCGTGTTGCCCGTGGCGCTAAAATAGATCGCTATCATGCCCGTCTCCCAGACTATGCGAATTTCGGTGAAATTTAACCCTTACCTAACGAATAGAATTTTACGCGCCTTTTGCATAAAATTTTAAAATTTAGACGTGACGGCGAAATTTAAATATGCCGTCGCGCCCTAAATTCAGATATTTTCTGCCGCCACCATGCCAAAAACCATACAATCAGCCATGCTCATAGTACCGAGCCTACTTGCGCCGTGAACGCCACCGGTGATTTCGCCCGCTGCATATAGCCCTGTGATCGGCTCGCCGCTAGCTGCGTCGATAACCTGGGCTTTGGTATTGATCTGCACGCCGCCCATACAGTAAAGAATTTTCGGGCTTGTTTGGCACGCATAAAATGGAGCTTTTGATATATCGATACCGCTTACGTCGGCTTTTGTCAAAGGCTTGCCAAACTCCGGGTCACTTCCTGCTTTGACATAGCCGTTAAAATCCGCGACGGTTTTTAAAAACGGCTCCAGCGGAATTTTATAAAATTTTGCAAGCTCTTCCAAGGTATTAAATTTTTTAATTGAGCCTGCTTCTACGCCTTTTGACGTATAGACCGGATTATTTGCATCAACTGCGGCTTGATCGCAAATATTTACAGGATAGTTGTCGTTATTTTCGCTCTCCGCCATGCATTTAAAGATCGCTTCGGTTTTGATCTTGCGCCCGGCGTGCTCGTTCATAAAGCGTTTGCCCGTCTTTGGATCGACGGTTAGACCATAGTCGTTAGCGCAGTGATTTGAAAATAGCGCGGAAGTACCAAATCCCTTCTCGCTAGGATTAGTATAAGGATTTAGTTGAATCCAGCTGAGTTGCAAAGGATTCGCACCTAGCTTCATCGCCGCGATAAGCGCACCTGCGGTAGCACCAGGTTGGCTTACGGTTTCGATATTGTCTTTTAGATACGGCACCTGCTGAGCGCGAAACCACTTATCCGAACTGTATCCGCCCGCAGCCAAAATGACGCCATCTTTGGCTTTAAAAAATTTTACTTCGCCGCTTTTGTTTTCCCTATCGTCGCTAGCAAGCTGCGGATCGAACTTATATTCTTCGCGACACTTTACGCCTACGACACGGCCGCTGTCATCTACGACAAAATCATCAAATTTAGTACGCTTCTTGATTACAGCATTTGCATTTTCCTCGATCGCCTTATGCATCGGCTGGATGTAGCCCGAGCCGCTGGCATTCTTAGCCTGTACGGCGCGCTTTAGCGAGTGTCCGCTAGCAGATATCACCTTGCCCGAAAACTCCACTCCGATGCTTTTTAGGTATTCAAAAGCATCGCCTGCGCGGTCGTAGATGACGCCTAGCAAATCTACGTGATTTAAATTTAGCCCGTCTTTTAGGCAATCCACGATGAAAGCCTCCTTACTATCCGTGATGCCCGCGGCTTTTTGGAATTCGTTATTTGGTACCGCCATATTGCCGGCGTTAATAACGGAGTTACCGCCCGCACGGCCCATCTTTTCGATCATAAGTACCTTTTTGCCACGCTTAAGAGCCTGAAGTGTCGCCATCGAGCCTGCAAAACCGCTACCGATAACTACAACGTCATATTCTTCGTCAAATTTTACGTCTTTGACGTTTTGCGTTGCACTAGCACTGCTTGCAGCCAAAGCCAGAGCTCCCGCCGCGCCGATTTTCATAAAATTTCGTCTTGAAATTTCTTGCATTTTTTGCTCCTTGCGTTGAAATTTTATAGATTATACACCCACGCAGCGAAATTTAAAATTTAACATAAAGACTTAGTGATAGAATTTTAAAAATTTAGAAAAGAAATTTTAAAAGTGCAAATTTAAAGCGAATAAATTCCGCTCCGCTAGCCGGAGTCTAGGCGTAAATTTTAAAATTTACGGTGCACGGATTTGCTCGCCGCCTGTGCGAAATTTTACCGCCGCTATAAAATTTTAAAGTGCGTGGTATTTAAATTTAAAACTCGCACCGCAGAATTTTAAGCGCTTTAAATTTTAAAACGCTTTGAAATTCTACGGCATGCTTTGCGGCTTTGTCTCGAAAATTTTAAAGACTCGCGCAGTATTTCGGCGCAAAGCGCGTACCGCTGCTTCGCGCCGAAATTTAACAAAACGCGCGTTGACAACCGCTTCGCGCCGAAATTTCACGGACGCTAAATTTAAGCCCCGATTGTTTCGCCTGCGATCATTCCGAAAACCATACAATCAAGGATCGCGTAGGTTCCGAGCCTGCTCGCGCCGTGCACGCCGCCGGTTACCTCGCCCGCAGCCCAAAGCCCTGGGATCGGCTCGTGAGTAAGGCTAGAGATGACCTGAGCTTTGGTGTTGATCTCAAGTCCGCCCATCGTGTGGTGCACTTTCGGCATCGTGCGGCTTGCGTAAAACGGCGGCTTGGAAACGTCGATGCCGTCCAGCTTATCGACAACCTTGCCGAATTCCGGATCTTTGCCCGCTTTGACGTAAGAGTTATAATCCGCGACGGTCTTTAAAAACGGCTCCAGCGGCAGATTGTAAGCCTTCGCAAGCTCCTCTAACGTGTCAAATTTCTTCACGACGCCCGCTTCTAGAGGACGTGAAGTATAGACCGGGTTACGCGCGGCGACGGCTTGAGAGTCACAGACGTTTACCGGATAGTTGTCGTTTTTCTCGCTCTCGCCGATAACCTTAAAGCAAGCGTCTGCCTTGATCTTACGCCCTGCGTGCTCGTCCATAAAGCGCTTGCCCGTCTTTGGATCGACGGTAAGACCGTAGGTATTGCAGCAGTGGTTGGTGAAATTTACCGCAGCGCCGAAGCCCTTCTCATCGGGCGAGCAATATGGAAGGAACTGAATCCACGATGTTAAAAGGGTAAATGCGCCGATTCTATTTGCCGCTAGCATCGCTCCCGCCGAGCTTCCCGGATGGTTGGTGCTGTCTATGCTAGGCACTACGCGCGGATCTTGGATCTGGCGGTACCATAGATCGCGTCCGTATCCGCCCGAGGCTAGCAAAACGCCGTCTTTGGCTTTATAGCTCTTTTTCTCGCCGCCTTTGTTTTCTAAATCGTCGCTAAAGAGTTTCGGATCAAATTTATACTCCTCGCGAGCTTCTACACCCACGACGCGGCCGCTGTCGTCCATGATGAAATCGTCAAATTTCGTGCGGGTCTTGATCGTGACGTTAGGATCGTTTTGAAGTTTACCCATCATCGGTTGGATATAACCCGAGCCCGAGCCGTTGGTCGATTGCAAGCTCCTTGCGACGCTATGGCCGCTCTCAAAGATCAGCTTATCGCTAAATTCCGCTCCGCAGCTAGTTAAAAGATCTACCGCATCATTGCTGCGATCAAACATCACGCCCAAAAGATCGGTATGATTGAGCCCGAGTCCGTCTTTTACGGCATCGGCGATAAAAAGCTCTTTGCTATCCTTGATGCCCTGCGCTACTTGAAATTTATTCATCGGAGCTGCCATATTTCCGCCGTTGATGACGGAATTTCCGCCCGCGCGACCCATCTTTTCTAATATAAGCACCTTTTTACCGCGCCCGCTAGCTTTAATCGCCGCGGCAAGTCCCGCAAAACCGGTGCCTATGATGACGATATCGTATTCCTCGTCAAATTTGACGTCCTTAGCGTTTTGTGCCGCGCACGCGCTACTAGCTCCCAGCGCAAGTGCCCCCGCACTCACTGCGCTAATCTTTAAAAAACTACGTCTTGATACGTCTTGCATTTGCAACTCCTTTAATTGAAAGTGTATATTTAAAAGAAATGATAACTCGAATTTAAAGGTAAGTCAAATAGAATAACGTTATAAATAGATAGTAAAAAGCTATGAAATATGGGCGTTGATATAAAATTTTGAAATTCGGCGGGCGGGCGGGATTGAAATTTTAAAATTTTATCAGGCGTTCGTTTACAAAATGCTTGTGAACACAAAAGCGCACTCGGCGCGAAAATCGCAATAAATGCAAAATCCGCGCCGAGCTTTAAAGCCGCTACGCCTTAGCGAGCGACCTTAAATTTAAGCGTTTGCAGATCGTAGTTATTTACCTGCTCGTATTGCATATCCTCGATAGAGATCGCAGGAAGCGCGCACGAACCCGCCATGATCACGTTTATCGGCGTGTAGATGACGCCGCTGCTATTCTCTCCGTCTCGCGGATCATAATAGAAATAGCCGCTTTTTGGGAAGCGAAGCACTCGGTCATACAGATACTCCGTATGCTCTAGTGCCACGCTATCTTGCATGCCCTCGACTCTAGCCTGCGCAGCTGAGCCTAGGCGCTCATTGACCGCCTCAAAGCAGCTAGGCATCGCCTCGTCGATTACGAAATTATACAGATAATAATTCGCTCGCCAGCTGATCTTAGAGTAAATTTTCTGCCCTACTTTAAGCTTGTTTAGATCGACTATGTTGCCGCGAGCATCTATGAATTCGCGGTAAATTTCAATCCTTTTGCTATCCATAGAATGGGCGTTTAGGCTCTGTATGCTCAAAACCTCATGCTTTAAAGGCGCGCTTTCATATCCAAAGCCAAGAGCGGTAAAAAATAGCTCGCCGTTGCCGATCATCGGCGTAAATTCTATCGCGCCGTCTTTTACCGCGAGTTTGGTATCTAACGGCGAATTGAAATTTTTCGCCTCGCCGTCGTATTTTAATGCAAAATGGGCTTCTTTTTTCGAGTCCTTAAAATATGCATCAAATCCGCGTATTACGCTTGCTCGCTCCTGCGTGTTGTTTATATTTTTTAGATCGCGAATGATCGCATCGACCGTGCGAGCCGTGCTATCGTCTTTGATACCTGCCTTGCCGAATGCATAGAGCTTAAAGGCAGCATCTCTTATGTCGCTAGCAAATGTCAAACCCGCTCCGTTATCAGCGTAATCGTAATTCGCCTCATCTATTTTTTCGAGCATAAATTCAAACTCAGTCGTCATATTGTGCTTTTTAAGTATCGCAGCCAAGGCAATACTAGCCATCGGCGAGTCTTTATAAAGATCGTTGTCGTAAACGAAATTTATCTCATCATCATCGAGCTTGCCGTATTGATCCAGCACGAAATCCGCGTATATGCGGAGCGTATCCTGATCTTTGTAGCTTGACTTTAGCGCACTAAAAATTAGCGATCTTTGCTTATTGCTAAGGAATTTATAGCGCGCGTCAAGCTCTAGTAAAACGTCGCTTGCGTAAATCGAAGCGTAGTAATTGGTAACGCCGTGAGCACTCCAGTATCCAAAATCGCCGTTAGGTTTTAGGCGAGATAGAATTCTACTTGCATACTCGTTTACGCGGTTGGTTAAGGTTTTATTGGAGTCTTTGCGTGCGACATAATCAACTGCTATCATTCTTGAAGCAAGCTGTTCAGTGCAGCCGTAAGGATAGAGATATAGCTCGTCCGCTAGGCTAAAAGCGTTAGGCGTAGCGCTGATGTGAGTATAAATTTCTTTATAGCTCGGATCGATTTTTAGCTTTACGGGCTTATCGCCATAGCTTACGTGAAATAGCTTCGAGCGCGGGAACTGGCTGATTATGTCAAATTCTACATCGTTGCTAAATTTCTGCCCGTTTGCGTCAAGATCAAATTTAATGTTCGCATCCGCAATATCAAGCGCACTCGCGGTGAAGTTCGTATGCTTGACCTCAAGCGGTTTGAGCGTGAAATTTGCCTCACCGCCGCTTATAGCGACCGAAGGAGATGAACTGATTTTTAAGACCGCCTTTTGCTCCTTATCGGTGGTGTTGATGAGCGTTAGCGGCACCGAAATTTCATCGCCGCGTACCATGTAGGTTAGATCGGCAGGCTTTATGATCACGTCGTCTCGGACCTTGGCTTCGACGTTTGCCGAGCCGATCGTAGCCGCTTCTCCGATAGCCATGGCGCTTAGTCGGATCGTGGAGTTGAAATTTTTCGGCATCGCAAGCTCAAATTTCGCCTCGCCGTTCGCGTCTGCTTTTGCGATCAGCATTTTGATAAATTTTTTCTGCTTTTTATTTTCGACCGGACTTAAATTTCGTTTAGCTTTCGCCATTGCGCCATCTCCGCCGAAGCTTAGCTCTTTAGCAGTAGTTTGATACACGCTAAGATCGTCGTAAATGTCGAAGTATCGCAGCGCAAAATACGCGCTAACGTCAAACGCCTTAAATGCATCGAGTTCCTCTTGTGAGATGATATCTAAAATTCCAAGATCGACCGCATAGAGCACCACTTTGGAATTTGGCTCGCTTTTTACGCTGATCTGCGCGTTTTGCCCGTTTTTGTAGCTTTTCTCGGCTAAAATTTGCACGCCAGCCTTGTGCGAGCTCGCATCTAGCGCCACCGGCACGTTTGCATAGGCTCTAAGCGGCATCGCAGCAGGTGTCGCAGCGCGCGCGATTACAGCGTTGATGTGTCCTCCGACGAAATTCTCCGGCACACTAAGCTCAAATTCCGCGCTACCGCCTTTTATGGATAGAATTTTATAGTCGTAAACCTGCTCTCCTACGAGCGAGATATTTAGCACGCCGCTTTCTACCGGCGAATTGATGACGCCTTTAATTTTATCTCCAGCTTTAACCTTGTCGCTTGCGAGTTTGATTTTAGCGCTTTGCACGTCTTTAGCGTTTACCCGTCCATAATATCCCCAGCCGCTTACATCCACACGCACGCCAGCACTTGCGCCGCTTGAGTAATCGTTTGCGACGATTAGATAATTGCCGCCGTTTTGGAATTTATACTCAAACTCGCGCGCGTCGGTGCTAACGGCGCTTACGAGGTTAAAGCTTTCTTGCTCGACGTATCTGTTGCCGTCATAAACGTAAGTAAAATCGTCGCGGTAAATTTCAACGTCGATCTTGCCTTTGACGTCGGTTTTGGTTTTGGAATCTAGCAGCGCAAAGCCGAATTTTACGCTATCGCCGCTTGATATGAAATCTTTGTTCGCGCGAATTCCTACGATACGATCATAAGGCAGATAGCTCAGGCTGCGATATGCACTTACGTTTTTACCCTCCTCGGTTACGCTGAAATTTAGTAGAATATTTATGGCGTTAGAGACATTTAGATCAGCTGCTGCCGGCGAGAGTGCAAGCTCCTTTTTACCGGCGGAGCTTAGCGTAAATTCTGCTCTGCGAAGCTGCGTAGCGCCCTTTTTCTTTAAGCGATCGTTTAGAAACGAAAAGCCCTCGTAGCCTTTAATTTTTAGCTCTTTTTCATAGGCGTTTGCTTCCAGCGAGCCTTTCAAATCTCCAGCTGGCGCGCCTGCAAGATAGTTTGAGCTTAGCTTTAAAGTTATGATCTCATCTGCGCCGTATTCATCTTTGGCAGTGAGAATTTCATTTTTGATGCGGTTTGGGACGAAATTTTCTACGCTGAAGCTTTTAGAAGCGATGATTTTGTCCTCATAGATGAGATCTAGGCGGTAAGTGCCGCTTTTCTCGCCCATCAGCTCGTCTATTTTAACGCTGCCGAACTCATCGGTGTTTTGCGCGCGCGTGATGACCACAGTGCCGCTAGGATCGTAAATTTTAAATTTAATCGGCGTATTTTTTAAAGAGCTAAAATCGCGATTTTTCATCACGATCGTGCCTAAAAGCCGCTCATTCGGGCTTATCAGCTCGCTTGCGAGATAAACGAACGGACGCTTTGCAGTAATCGTTTTCTCTACGCTTGCTACGGCATTATTAAATAGCACAAACGCATGCTCATCGCCTTTGCTAATCTCGATAGAGCGCGGATTTTTGGCTAGAATTTCCATATTTTCTAATCTTAAAATTCCATCTCCGTCCGTTTTATCCTCCGCGATTAGCTCGTTTTTATCACTGTAAATTTTAACCTTCGCTCTGCTTAGCTCCTCGCCATTACTAAGCCTAGAAGTATAAACGAGCGCACCGCGCTCAAGCAGCACCACTTGAGCCGTAATGTCGCTAAGATAGGCTACGCGCGAAACTTCTTGCATCTTTTCGCCCACTTTGTAAAACGCCGTGATTTTATAAATTCCATCCTCGTAGCCTTTAAAATCCATCGCGATTTTATGCTCCGCAACGGCGTTTTTAGCGCCTCCTATATCAAAGCTCTTAACCGCGATCTCGCTAGCTAACCCACCTACGCTATCTTCGTTGCTTTCAAAGTTTAAAAAATACCTAAAATTTTGCTCAGGGACTTTGGCAATCGAAATTTTAACCTCATTTACGTTTGAGCTTTTAAATGCCAACGAAGCGGATTTCGGGATAAAATTTTTCTCGTCGCTAAAGGCTACGAAAGGCAGCCTGTCGTCCATTTTTACGCTTTGTTTTATCTCGTCACGCAAGATATATGAGCTATCTCCGAAGCCCTTTAGCAGCCTAATCTCGTAGCTTTTATTCGGCATAAACTCGTCGCTTACTATATCTGCATAGTAGTAGCATGAAGGATCGTCGCTTTCGCCGCCCTCCTCATCTTCGTCGTAATAATAATATCGCGGCTGAGTGAGGCTAAATTTACTCACGCCTGCGATCCTTATGTATTTGGCGGACAGCTCGTCCATATAGTTAGGAAAACACACTCTAGCTGCGAGCGAGCCGTCCTTTAGAGCCGCGGGGCGAATCTGTACGCCGCTTAAATTTGAAGCGTTAATGCTATCGTTAAAAGGCTCCTCGTCCGTGCGCAGCTCCACCGGATTTTGTAGCTTTGCGCCTGCTTTTGAGGTGAGGGATTCTATTTGCAGTACGACGTTTTGCGCCTTAGGATCGAAGCTGAATAAAAAATTCCGATCATCGTGCGAGCTAAGCTCGTAGGATATGTCGTTTTGGGCTAAATTCTGCGCGCGATAAATTCTAGTCGCTTGCTGTAGCGCGTCCTTGCTAACCGCATCGTTAAATTTGATTGCCACTAACCCCGGACGCAGAAGCGCGATATGCTCGGTGCTAAAAGGCTCTGTCTCGAACTCAAAGCGCACCCCGCGCACCTCGCACGAATAATTAACCCCGGCGCTAAGCATCGGCTTTGGATAAAGCCTGATTGAGCTCTCGCTCACGCTTTCGTAGGTGCCCGTGATTTTGGGAGTGCATTTTAAGATCTGCTTTTGCGTGACACTAAATCCACTGCCGTCCACCCCGCTAATCTCGTAAGCCCCGCTAGCGTATTTGATCTCTACGCCCGCGGCAAAGCTAGCCAAAGCGCAAAATAGCGCTGCGCTTAGTAGTTTTGTCTTCATAAAATTCCTTTGCAAAAATTTTACGAAATTATATACAAATTAACCTTTTATTTTCTTTCATTTACTCTAAAATTTGCTTTAGCGAAATTTGCATTTTCGTCCAAGCAGCCAAGCTCAAAATCCCCTGCGCCGAGGTTAAGCGTAAAAGCCTCACCGTTAGTGCGCGCAAAATATTCTCCCGTTTTAACTTTAGAATTTGCAGGCGCTAGGCTTTGCGTGGTGAAATCTAGTGCCGTGAAATTTTGCTGCGAGGAATTTTGATCTGTGAAATTTTTCGCTGTGAAATTTTGAGCTTCCGAATTCTGCTCTGTAGAATTTTGCAAGATAGAATTTTGTGACGCCAAATTCTGTGTAGCTGGATTTTCAGCAATAAAATTCAATCCCGCAGAATTTTGCTTCGTAAGATTTTGTGATTTTAAATTCTGTGGCGCTAAATTTTGTCGCATGGAATTTTGTGCTGTAGAATTCTGCTCTGTAAAATTTTGCTTTAAATTATCTTGCTGCGCCGTGCTAGAATGCTTGAAATCCAAATCCGCGGAATTCTCCCTCGTAAACGCAGTGGAATTTAGCACTATAAACTCCCGTGAACCGCCGCTTAGTCTGATATATACGCGCTCGCCGAAAACCGCCGTGCACTGTACCTTTAGCCGCAAAAAGCCGTCCGCGCCGGTCTCGTAGGTTTTGGCGTTGATGTCGTTTAGCACGGGCTTTACGGCGGCAAATTTAGCCGCACACCTTCCTGCGCGCACCTTTTGCGGATCGAGTAGTCCGTGTTTTAGCAGATAAAAAAGCTCACTCGTGCCGTAAATTTCGCACTCCTCGTTGGGCTCAACCCCATCGATCGTAAGATCGTCGGCGCTTTGCGCGCACTCCTTTTCGCGGTACGCGTCGGTGCATACCCGCCGCAAGCTCACGCTCGCGGGGCGTGCAAACTCGGCCTCGCCCAGCATGCCCGATTTATCGAGGAAGGCAAACATATTAAACGCCACTTTTGCCGCACTCACGCCGCCGCTAAGATCCCTGGTCTTGGAGCCGTCGAAATTTCCCAGCCAGACGCCGAGGGTAAATTTCGGCGTGAGCGCGACGGTGTAGAGATCGCGCGCATCGGCGCTCGTGCCCGTTTTAAACATCAGCGGCGGCGCGTTTAGGGTGTTTTGCCATACCGAGCCGAGATAGGAGCGCGGCGCGTTTCTTAGCATCTGCGTTACGATGTAGGCGCTCTGCGGGGTTAAAATTTTAGCATCGTCGCCGATCTTTACGCCCGCTATTTCGAGCTTTCGCAGCTTCCCGCCGTTTGCAAACGCGCTGTAAAGGCGAGTAAGATCCATTAGGCTCATCGAAATGCTTCCCAGTGCGATACCCGCGCCGTAATAATCCTTGCTAAACTCCGCCAGATGCACGCCACTAAGCATCTCATACAGCCCGTCGCCCTCAAGCATCAAATTTAGCTTCACCGCAGGGATATTTAGGCTCAGACTTAGCGCGTCAGTCGCACTCACCGCACCCATGAAGCTCTGGTTGTAGTTGCGCGGCACGTAGCCTGCGAAGATTATCGGCGCGTCGATCAGCTTTTTTGAAGGGGTGATGAGCCCGTGCTCAAGGGCCTTGGCGTATATGAAGGGCTTTAGCGTCGAACCCACGTTTTTTTGCGAGCGCACGCCGTCGTTTTGCCCCCCATTAGCGCTAAAATCGTGGCTGCCAACGTAGGCGATCACGCTCATGCTTTCGTTATCGATCAGCACGGCTGCGCCGTTTCTAACGCCCTTATCGCGAAGGGAGAGGATCTCGCTTTTTAAAAAGCCCTCAAGCGCGATCTGGGTTTTCAGATCTAAATTTGAATAAATTTTACCCTCGCTTAGGCGCGCAAGCTCCTGCGCTCGCGCAGTTTGCCCCCTGGACTGCGCGCCTGCTTTAGAGTTTGCGGAATTTCCCCGCGTCTTGGTGTTTAGATCGGAATTTGCCTGCGATTCGGCGCCTGGAGTAGAATCTGTCTGAGCACTAGCGTTCGATGAAGCGAAATCCGCCTGTACACTAGCGTCTGAAACGGAATTTGCCTGCGGATCAAAATTTATGCTCGACCGCTCGCTAGAGTTTGCATCTGCCTGCGGATTTTGCGGCGGATGCGCGGTATCTTGCCGACTATTTAAATTTAGATTTTGCGGATTTTGCGAGTTTTGATGCAGATGCGCGGTACTGACGACATTCTGCCGCTTGTTTAAATTTATATCCGCATTCGGATTTTGTGGCGAATACTCGGTTTGCGATTTATTTGAATCTGTATCTGCGCTAAAATTCTGCGGCAAACGCACAGCGCCTTGTTGCTCGTTTAAATTTAGACTTTGCGAGTTTTGCGACGGATGTGCGGCATTAATTAAATCTCGCCGCTCGTCTAAATTTGCGCTCTTTCCTCCATTTGGTTTTACTGCGCTTTCCGGCTCATTCGGTTTTACGCCCGCCTGTGATTCTATGCCTTCGCGCTCGTTTAAATTTAAGCTCGTTCCGCCTAAATTTAAACTCTTCGGGGCATTAGTTTTAAAATCCGCCTCTTTGGAATTCATTTCTTTCGAATCCGCTCTCGCCTGCGCGTTTGCGGCATTTGATAAATTTGGCTCACCCCTTGTCGCAGCCGTAAAGCCTGATTCGGCACTTGCCGCGTCCGAAAAATTTGATTCGGCGCTCGCCGCCGCTCTGCGCGCAGCCGAGCTTGCTTGCCCTGTCGTCGCGCCGGGCGTGCCTCCCTGCTCTAAATTTTGAGTGAAATTTACGTCATCTTTGGCGGTAAAATTCTGCATTTTATAATTGCTAAACGCTAACAGTGCGTAATGCGGCGCATAATTGGGCGCTGCGTAGCGTCTTGGCGAAAACGGCTCTGCAAGGGCGCGCTCATACTCGCTCTGCGAGATCACGCCGCCCTCTCGCAGCTGCGAAATTAGGCGGTTCTTAAGCGCGTTGATGTTTGATCTGCGGTCCAGGCGATTTTTGTTCGGGTTTTTCGGGATTACGCTAAGAAGCGCGATTTGAGCGTTGCTAAGCTCGCGCAGGTCCTTTTTGAAGTAAAAATACGCCGCGGTTTTGACCCCTTCGATGTTGCCGCCGTATGGGGCGAGGTTAAAATACATTCCTAAAATTTCATCCTTGCTGAAGTGCCACTCCAGCTGAAAGGCGTTGAAAATTTCAATGATTTTGTTCTTGTAGCTGCGCTGTTTTGGGCGCATCATACGCGCAACCTGCATCGTAATCGTCGAGGCTCCGACGCGCTCGATATTACTCCCGCTTTTTTTAGTAAAATTTTGCGTAAAATTATACGTAGCCGCGCGCAGGATCGAGGCTGGATTGACGCCAAAATGGTAGTAAAAATACCGATCTTCAAAGTAGATCGCGCTTTGTTTCAGCCGCGGCGGTATCTCGTCTGCGGCCGCGTAGAAGCGCCAAATTTGATCGTCGCTGATCTGCATATTTAAAATTTCGCCGTTTCGGTCATATAAAATTCTACTCTTCTGCTTATTTAGCATATCCAAATTTAGCGGATAAAGCGCGTCTAGGATCAAAAACAGAGCGAATGCAAATGCGCAAAATAGCGCGATTTTTAACGTAAATTTTAGAAATTTCATCGCGCAATTATATCAAAGAATTTTAATGATTTTAGGCTATAATGGCGCCTTTTTGCAAAGGAATAATCTTGGACGCTCTAGCTAAGCTAAACACCGAACAATACGCCGCAGCGACCGCCCCTTCAGGGCACAATCTAATAATCGCAAGCGCAGGCACAGGCAAAACCAGCACCATCGTCGCGCGGATCGCTCATCTGTTAAATCTCGGCACGAGCCCTAGAAAAATTTTACTTCTTACTTTTACGAATAAGGCCGCGAGCGAGATGATAGCGAGGCTGCAGCGGCATTTTGATAAAAAAATCACCTCCGAAATCGTCGCGGGAACCTTCCACGCCGTATCCTACGCCCTACTTCGCGAGCTTGGCAAGGGCGTGATCCTAAAGCAGCCCGCCGAGCTAAAGACTCTGCTAAAAAGCCTCGTAGAAAGGCGCAAATTTTATCACGTAAGCGACGCGCGCCCCTACGGCGGGGCGTATCTGTACGACGTGTACTCGCTATATCAAAACAAGGAGATGAGCGCGGATTTTGCGACTTGGTTTAGCAAAAACTACGAGGATCAGGCGGAATTTGCAGAAATTTACGCAGATATTTTGCGCGAGTTTGAAGAGGAAAAGGCAAAATTTAACTACGCCGATTTCAACGACGTGTTGCTAAAGATGCGCCGCGAGCTGCAAAAGGGCGCGCCGCTGCGGTTTGATGAAATTTTAGTAGACGAGTATCAGGACACAAACTCGCTGCAAGGCTCTTTGATCGATGCCTTTGCGACGAAAAGTCTTTTTTGCGTCGGCGATTTTGATCAGAGCATTTATGCTTTCAACGGCGCAAACATCGACATCATCGGCAGCTTCGGCAAGCACTTTGCGGACGCTAAAATTTACGCGCTGAACACCAACTACCGCTCAAGCTCGGCGATTTTGGCGCTTGCAAACCGCGTCATCGCGAACAATCCGCGCCTTTACGAAAAGAAGCTAATCGTGGGCCGCGAGGGAAAATTTAGCGCGCCTAGGCTGCATGTTTACGACGATACGGCGGCACAATACGCCCATGTAGCCGCACAGATCGCGCAAAGCAGCACCCCGCGCGAAAAAATTGCCGTCATCTTTCGCAACAACTCTAGCGCCGACGGCGTCGAGGTCGCGCTTAAGGAGCTCGGCATCGGCGCGAAGCGAAAAGGCGGCGTGAGCTTTTTTGAAAGCCGCGAAATCAAGGCATTTACGGACATCTTCGCGATGATAATAAACCCAAAAGATATGATGGCCTTTATGAGCACGTGCGAATACGCAAGAGGCGTCGGCAGCGCGCTGAGCAAGGAGCTTTTCGACGCACTAATCGCGCTTGGGCACGGAAGCATTCACGCAGGACTTTTGCGCCCAGACGAGAGCGTTAAAATTTTTGAAAAAAAGAGGAAAAACTACCAGCTCGGACTTTTTGACGATGTCGATATTATCGGCTCGGTATCGCGGTTTGAGGCTTTGGAATTTGACGAGTTTTTTCGCTCGCATCCGGTTCTAAAACACAATAAAATTACCGAGGGCGGCGCCGTATTTTTGCACGAAATTTATAAAATTTTTAAAAAAAGCGGCTCCGCTGCGAGGTCCGCTACGCTCATCTCGCATATCAAAGACTCGCGCCTTTTTGCGCTCGTGGCGGATTTTATCGCGACGAAACGCGCGACGCTGAAAAACGGCAAGATAGACGAGGATCGCAAGAAGGACGAGATCGCTCGCATCTACGATAAATGCGGAATTTTAGAGCAGATCGCGGGCAAATACGCGGATCCGCAGAGCTTTTATAACTTCATAACCCTGGGCGCAAAGGAGATGAGCGAGGGTGAGGGGGTAAATCTGCTCAGCGTGCACGCAAGCAAGGGGCTTGAGTTTTGCAGCGTCTATCTCATCGATCTGGCGCAAAACCGCTTCCCGAACCTCAAGCTAATGGCGATGGGCGGCAGCCTGGAGGAGGAGCGGCGGCTATTTTACGTGGCAGTTACCAGAGCGCGCGACGAGCTGGTGCTAAGCTACGCGAAATTTGATAAGATCAGAAAGATTAATTATGAGCCGAGCTGCTTTTTAAGGGAAGCGGGACTGGTGAAGTAAGCGAAATTTTGCTCGCTAAATTTTAAATTTCATTTTAGCGCGGGTGGATCGTTTGAGTAAGAATTTTACTCCTCGCATACGCCCGGCGCGCCGCCCTGCTTCCTTATCGGATTGCTGAAATAAGAATTTCGCCGCGCGATTTTTATAAATTTTGCGATTTGTAAATTTTTATGGCGCGGATGTTGCGCGATATTTTGCGGCTCGATAAATTTCGCAGGCGGTAGCGGGGTTTGAAGCTGCGATTGAGAGGCGTGGTTGCCTGGGGCTTTTTTGCTAGCTGCGCGCGGGTTACACTACAGCGCGATCAGGGGCGGTCTGAAAATAGCAATATTTGCGGCGCGGGTGGCCGCAAAATTTTACGCGGCAAATGCGCGCTAAATTTTAAAATTTTGCTACCGCTCTGCCGTAGAGTTTTGACGCGGTAAATTCTCCGTGAAATCTCGCACGGCTAGAATTTTGCAGCAGAATTCGACGGCAATAAAATTCCGCCGCCCTATTTCATCTTTCTCTTACTTTGAAATTTATGTGTTCTATACATCGCGGAGCTCAAATTTTATTTGATAAATTCCAAAATGCCGCAAATAATTCCACGACGAGTTAAAATTTACGGACGCGCCAAATTTACGGCGCTATAAATTTTTAAATTTCACTACGTATTGCTCGCGCCGTAAAAAAGTACGCGCCTTGTCAAATTTTGCCGCGACGAAATTCCGAGCCGCGGCAACCCGCATATTCGATAAATAGATTTTGCTCCGCAAATTGCATTGCTGGCAAATTTAATTTATCGCCGCGCAAAACACTATCCCGCAAATTTAGCGCAGCACAAAGTCCTTTGCCGCGCAAATTTCACAGCGTATTAAATACCCTATCTCCCGCGTCTCCGAGACCCGGCACGATATATTTTTGCTCGTTTAGTCTCTCGTCGATCGCCGCGGTAAAAACCTCGACCTGCGGGTAGATCTCGCTAAATCTATGAAGCCCCTCGGGCGCTGCGATGATGGAGATAAATTTGATCTTTTTAACGCCGTTTTTCAGCAGAAATTTCACCGCATCGATCGCCGTGCCGCCTGTCGCAAACATCGGATCGATGATGATTGCGGTGCGCTCTGCGGCGTCTGCGGGCAGTTTGGCGTAAAAAAACTCCGCCTGCGCGGTCTTTTCATCGCGCTGAAAGCCTAAAAATCCTACGCTAGCGTCCGGTATGAGCTTGAAAACGCTATCCAGCATCCCCAGCGCGGCGCGCAAAATCGGGCAGATCATAATCTTTGTGGCGAGCTTATACGCGCTGGTTTGCGCCACGGGCGTATGCACGCTCACCTCGCGCAGCGCCAGATCGCGCGTCGCCTCAAACATCATCAGGTAGCTAATCTCATCGACGAGCATGCGGAACTGAAACGGATCGGTCCCCCGATCTCGCAAGATCGTGAGCTTATGCTCGATCAGCGGGTGCTTGATCAGCCTCACGTTAGGCAGCTCGCACGCGGTTTGGTGCGTACATTTTTGGCTTTGGCTCATTTTCTCTCCTTAAATTTACTGAATTTTGCGCCATGGCGCTGAAATTTTGCCGATAACGGCAACGCGATTTTAAATTTGGCTCATTTTAGCTCACAATGCACGCGGTTGCGACGTTTAAATTTAGCTCGGCAGCTCGCTTTAAATTTAGCGATTTTAAAAACGCAACGCTTTTAAATTTTGCCCGCTCGCGTCACCTCTAATTTAGCCACTATTTTAAACAGGATGCGCTTTTTATCGGCACCTAGCATTTTAATACGACGGGTGCTTGCGGCGTAAATTTCATCTGCGAAATTATCGTCTGAGGCGGCTTTAAATTTACTTAATGCTCGCGCTCGTGAGTCAAATTTTAAAATTCCCAGCTATCTTGCGCGCCGATAAAATTTTAATTTCATGCATGCGGGCGCTGTGCAAGCGAGCTAAATAAACCGAGCGCGTATATTTTATTTAACTCGCCGCAAGCCGTTAAATTTTAACGTGCCGCAGGGCGATCAAATTTAACAGCCCTACTCCTTCACCACGCGCAGGAACGAATACACGTCCTGAACTCCCGGCGCGTGCGTCGCGTACCAGATCGCGTGCTTTTCATGCTCGATGTCGCTCACCACGCCGCTAAATACCACGTCGCAGCCCACGATCGCCACGCGCACCGCAGTGCCCGAAACGTCGGTGTCGGAAAAGAGATTTTTCTTTAAATTCGTAAAAATTTCAAACGAATTGCACGGGTATTCGGGCTTTTTGACGCGCAGATAGGTATGTACGCGCCTCACGCCTTCGGTTTGTCTAGCTAAAGCAAGCAGCGGCTCGCGCATCGCTTCGCTATCCAGTAGCCCGATGAGATAGACTTCGCCGTAGAAGCACTCGACCTCCAGATCCCAGCTGCCAAGGCCTTTGGTAAATAGAATTTTGCTTTGGATTTTAGTCTGGATGAGTTTGTCGCTAGCGACCTCGCTCACGCTGCGGCGGTCGCGCGCTACGGAGTAGATGTCGTATACGCTAAGCGCGTTGCCCGCGGGCGCCAGCGGAGCCGCGCATGAGCTCAAAAGCACCGCACTCGCGCTCAAAAACACTGCTAAAATCGCTAGAAACAAAACCCTCAAACCCTCTCCAATCTCGTTTAATTTCTACTTATCTCAAGCCAGCCGTTAGCTTCACTTTTTAAATTTAGCCCCGCAGGCACCGTTTTATCGCAGCTTCAAATTTTGCGCCGCGAGATTACGCCCAAACCGCGCGCCGTAAAATTTTACAATATAAATTTTAAAATTTACGTTGTAATTCGCACGGCTTGCAGAATTTTGCGCTTTTGCCACGGCGGAATTTCGCGCGCAGTATTTGTAGCCGTAAAATTCTACGTGGCTAAATTTCGTTGCAAATTTGCCGCTGCGAATTCTACGAGTAAAATTTCTTGCAGCGGAATTCCTGCCGTAAAATTTTATATTTCAAAACCCGCGCCCAAAATTCCGCCCGGTCGCGGCTAATTCGTCGTAAGTCCGCCGTCTATCGCAAATATCGCACCGCTGACCCATTTCGCCGCATCCGACGCCAAAAACACCGCCGCATCGCCGATGTCCTGCGCGCTGCCGATTTTGCCGAGCGGATAGATATTTTGCACCATTTGTTCAAACGCCTCGCGCCCCTGCGGGCTAAGCGCGCTTAAATTTCGCTCAAACTGCGGCGTTAGCACGCTTCCGGGCGCTATAGCGTTGACGCGTACGCCGAGTTTGCCGACCTCGAAGGCAAGCGATTTGGTGAAAGAATTTAGTGCGCCTTTGGTGATCGAATACGCCGTCGTGGTGCGTCCCACGAGCATTCTGTTTGCGAAATACGACGAGATATTGATCACGCAGCCCTTGCTAGTCGCAAGCGCGCCCAAAAGCCCCTGAGTAAGCAGATAGGGCGCTTTGACGTTTAGGTTTAGATGAGCGTCCAGCAGAGCTTCGTCGGTCGCCTCAAACGGTACAAATTTTCCCAGTCCGGCGTTATTTACAAGGATATCTATCTTAAGGGGTAGCGCTAAAATGCGCTCGCAAAGGCCTTTTATCGTTTTGCTTTGCGCCAAATCCGCCTCTATCGCGTAAGCTTTCACGCCGTAACCGCCCAATGCCTCCTGCGCGATTTTTAATTTCTCCTCGCTTCTGCCGAGTAGGATCAAATTTGCGCCCTCTTCGGCGAAACACTTTGCGATACCAAGCCCTATTCCGTCGCTTCCGCCCGTAATTACGGCGGTTTTGCCCTCTAATCGTTTCATATTTTTCCTTTATTTAACGCGCAAATTTATGCTTTAAAAATTTAGGCGAGATTTGCCGGTCTCGCAAACTTTGAAATTTTGCAGGCTTTGAAATTTTATTAACTTTAAAATTTCGCCCGCTTTAAAATTTCGCGGCGAAGCGAAATTTCATCTATAAAATTTTACTAACTTTAAAATTCTACCGATAAAATTTCGCGGCGGAATTCCATCACAAAGCTCGCGGCGGAATTTCATCGGGAATTTCATCCGTAAATTCCACCCAAACTGCGCCGCTTGGCTTACAGCACCTGTTTTACGCTACTAGCCGTGATTTCAAGTAGCCTCGTAGCAAACGGAAATTTCGCCTTCGTTTCTTCAAACTCCGCACCGCTATCAATAAAACGCGCTGTGCCCTTCACTACAAAGCCACGCCCTGCTCCGAACATGCCTGCTAGCTCCTTCGTTGCGACGCTAAGCTCGACGTTCGGATTAGCCTCCACGTTGCTTTGCGTCTTTTTCATACCCGCAGCCGGGATAAGGATGCGATCACCTTTAATGACTAGATATCTGTTCCATGTGTTGCTGATGTGAGCCTCGCCCTGCGCGCAGGTAGCGATACCCACGGCGCATTCATAATTCAAAATCTCCAAAAATTCCTTGCTAAACATTTTCTCTCCTTAAATTTACATTTTAAAGCTCGCGATTTTGGCTGACAAGCCCCGCGCGCAACTGAAATTTTAACTACCCCCGCCACTTTCCGCCGCGGCTAAATTTTATACTTCAAAAGCGCATCTTTTTCGGCTTTGCTTACGCGGAAGCTATCGCGGATCTTCGATATCGCCTTGTTTTGGATAAATTTAGCCGCCCGTTTGCTCGCCAAAAACGCAAGCGTGATCTCACGCTGCTTGATAAACATCTCAGCTATCGCCCACGCCGTGCCCATCTGCACGTAGTACCGCTCGTCGCTTTCGGCGGCGCAAATTTCAAAAAATTCCTCGGGCGTGAGCGCGCCCATATTTCGCATAAAATAAACGTAGAAAAATCGCCTCTCAAACTCGTCCGCACCGTTTTTAGCCTGCTTTAGTAGCGCGTCCGCAAGAGAGGCGTTCCTGAATTTCGGAGCGAACATATCGCAAACCGCCCAATTAGGCATCGTTTTGATAAAACTGCTCGCAAGCGCAAATTTCGCCTCATCTTGCTTTAAAAGCATTATAAAAAAGCCTTTTAGCACGAACTCTTCGTGAAAGACGGGCTCGTAATTTTGCAGCTCGCGCCACGCCTCGTCCGTGCCGCCCAAAGCGGCGAAGCTTTTGCGAGCAAGTGCGCGCAGTGCGGGAGTGCGCACGCCCAAAATCTGCGGCGCGGGTATTAGGCGCTGCGAAAATTTCGCTAGCTTCTCCTCGCTTAGCGCCCGCAGCTGCCCTAGCATATTTTCTCGTAAATCCATAGCTTTCCTTTAAATTTAATCGTAAATTTAATCGCGCACAAGATTGCGATTTTATAATGGTGCGCCGAAATTTAGCCGCACCAGATTGTTTATTTAAACAGATCGCGCCGCGCCCACAAACTAATCGCTCGATAGATCGCGTTTAAATCGCTCGCCGCACCCGCTCAAAGTCTTTTTTCTAAAAAACGCACCCTGCTAAATCGCGCTGTATACCTCAGGGTAGAGCAAGCCGTATCGCCAAAGCCGCTTAAATGAAGCTCGGCGCGTCGTTTGAAAACAAAATTAGATCGCCGCTGTGCGTATTTTCGCTCAAAACCCGCTGCAGATCGCGCTTATCTTTCAAAACGATAGTCTTTGCGGGATCGATCCTACTTTGCAGCACCTCGGAATTTAGCTCGCCCGTAATGATCGCAAGATCAAAAATTTCATCGATCTTGGCGGCGAGCGTCTCATTGTCCTCGCGCGTGCTCTCGACGATGCCCGGCGTGATGATGACCTTGCGACCGCCGTAGCTTCGCATCAGCTCGTAGCTTTGCAGCATGCCGCTTAGATTGCCGTTGAAACTATCGTCGATGATGATTTTGCCGCCCGCATCGAGCCGCGCGAGGCGGTGCTCGACGGCGCCTACGTGCGCGACGCGGCTTTTGATCTTATCTGCGCTAAGCCCTAAAAATCGCGCGATCTTTATGCACGCGGCGAGATTTGCGGCGTTAAATTTACCCAAAATCGGCGCGAAAAACTCATGTCTCTTTCCTTGTTCGCTCCGCCCGTTTGGAGCCTCTTGCACGCCCCGCTCTTTGCTGCCGCAAATTTTATCGTCGCTAGCGGAGCGTACGGCTTGTTCGCAAAATTCTTGCTCGCTCCGTTCGGCGCAGGATATGGAATTTGCATCGTCAAAATCGGCGCCGCAATTTTTAGAATTTTTGTTTTTTTTCGCGCATGCCGCACTGCTTGCATCTAAGCTCAAATCGCCCTGCCCTTCGCCCTCTGCGGCGGATGTGTCTGCATGCAGCGTGGAAATCTCGCCGCTAGCACCGCTTTCATCATCGCTCAAGCTAAGGCTAAATTTTATTCCGTCCAGATCCGCGCCGCAAATTTCAAGCCCCTCGTCGTAGATCGTGATGCGCTCGTCCGCGCTTTTTTGCGTGCAGCTGTGCAAAAACGCATGCTTTAGCCGCGCGCTTGTGAGCGCTTCGAGCTTGGTTTTGCGGATGTTTTCTATGCTTTTGAAATACTCGATGTGTTGCGCGCCGATCTCGCCCACGACGACGATCTGCGGCGCCAAAAACTCGGTGATCTCGGCGATATCGCCGCTTAGCCTGGCGCCTGCTTCGGCGATGTAGATCTGCGTATCTGCGGGCAGAGCCTCGTTTACATCGCGCACGAGCCCCGCTAGCGTGTTTACCGAGCGCGGCGTCTTGTAGCAGCGAAAGTCGCTTTTTAAAATTTGATACAAGAAGTTTTTAATGCTCGTCTTGCCGTAGCTCGCGGTGATCTGAATGATCGTAAGGGAGGGCACCTGGGCTAGTTTTTTGCGCGCGGCGGCCTTAAATTTCGCAGCCTGCGCCCGCTCGTAAGCAAAACTTGCAGCAAGAGCGGCGCCAAGCGGTAAGAAGATCGGCAAAATCGGAGCTTCTGCGGCATAAAACGCGGCGCTAAAGCCAAACGCACAAACCGCCAAAATCGCAAAAAATCGCTTCACGCGCGGCGTAAAGACGAGCTTTTTATCAAGCCCTCTTTGCCAAAAATAAAGCGTTAGTGCATAGGCCGCGATGATTAAAATTTTAGCGGCGCATAGGGCATAGAGGAATGCAGTGCCAAATTTAGCTGCGCCGAGACCTACCGCGATCTCGCAGCCAAAATACGCCGCCAGCGGCAAAATCAAAAAATAGAGATGCCACGCGGGCTTGGTAAAGTGAAAGATGATGCGCGCGGGCTTGTACGAAAACCACTGCAGGCAGGTGATCAGATAAAAGCCTATAGCAAAAGTAAAAAATATGTGTGTGATAATATTTGATAATGCCATATAAAAGCCTTTTTTGATTTTTTTCTAAAATTGTTGCCTTTTATGACTTTGATTTTGCTTAAAAGTTATTGTTATTAAATTTTATATTATTGTAAATTCAAATATATTTATGTAAAATAATGGAAAAATTTATAATGGGAGAATATCTATGGAAAATATAGATAAGTTGGAAAAAGAGATTGAAAATGGTCAAAGAAATGTATCCTATGATACTAAAGAATATACCATAGAGATAATAGTAAAAAAATATTTGGAAAATTTAGATAAAGATAAAAATGAATTTTTTGTTCCAGATTATCAGAGAGAATTTACATGGGATGATTATAGACAATCCAGGTTTATTGAATCCTTGTTAATAGGACTTCCTATTCCATATATATTTTTAGCTGAAACAAAAGAAGGTAGATATGAGATTGTTGACGGCTCACAACGTATAAGAACACTAGAAGCATTCCTTAATAACAAACTAACCATAAACAATGGGCTAGAAATTTTAGGGTCACTTGGAAAATATACTTTCGATAAGCTCTCGCCATCTAGACAAAGAAAATTCAAAAATATATCTTTGAAAATGATAGTTTTATCCGATAGAACATCCGATAAAACAAAAAATGAAATTTTTGAAAGAATAAATCGAGGAAGTGATTTATTGAAAGATATGGAAAAAAGAAAAGGGATATATCGCGGCAAATTCAATGATTTTTTATATAAGATGGCACAAAATGAACAATTTAAAAAATTAACGCCAATTGCACATTGGTTTGAAAAAAGGCAGGAAAGAGAGGAACTATTATTAAGATATTTCGCTCTTACTGACATGTATCCAAAATTTGAAAATAGACCAGGTATTGCAAAACAGCTTGACGAGTATATGGATAAAGAAAATACAAGATTTAAAAATAACCCAGAACTTTTAAAAATAAAAGAAGAAAAATTCTTAAAAATGATTGATTTTGTAAGTAAAGCTCTTCCGAATGGCTTTTCTAAAAAAGGAAGTCAACAAGTCTCGCGTTTGTTTTTTGAAGCAATTTCAGTTGGCGTAACGCTAGCAATAGATGAAAACAACAATGTAAATGCCCAAAAAATAAACCTTGAAAAAATTCTTAAATCAGACGATTTTTTAAAGGCAATATCAGGAGATAGGCCAACGCATAGTAAAGACAAAATAAACAAAAGAATAGAACTTGTTAAAAAATACGTATTAAATGGTAATAATAGTAATTATGCTAAGTAGTACATATAACGTATTAATAGAAAGAAAGCATGATTTAGATATGATGATTGAAATACTAAAATCTTTAAAAAGAGCAGAAGAATCTGCCATATTAAAGTCATCTATCATGTTAATGAATTATAATATAATTGAAGGTATATTTTATGCATTATTGCAGGAATTATTTGATTACTTTGCAGACAACAATATTGATATTGAAAAATGGAAAGATTTTGCCAACACTATTGCTATTTATCATTATAAAAATATAGAGTCACCAAAAGGGAGAAAAACAGAAACAGCGCAAAACTTATTGAAATTTAGAAAATTAAACACTATAAGTGTACCAGATTTCAAAGAATATAGCCGAGCAAATAAGTTATTTTCTGGAAACTTGGATCAAAATCAAATTAGATATATTTCTAAGGATTATTTTGGTGTGAATTATAGGGGTAAACAGAGTGATAAATACCTGAATAAAATAAAAGAAATACGAAATGCATTGGCGCACGGAGAGCTAAAATACAGTGAGGCATGCAGGAATTTTACAAATGCAGATATAGAGAAATATTCAATCTCTGTATACGACTATATGGAACGAGTTATTGATGCATTTAAATCAAAATATAGTATTAGTTATTTGGTCAAAAATTCATGAGCTCCTTTTCGATCTGCTCGCCGATAAAATCCGCGCTCTGCAAAAAGAAAAAGTGATCCCCCGCCAGCGGATAAAATTTGCTATTTTTGACAAGTGAGTGGATCAGCTCGCCGCTTTTTAGGCTAGTGGCGCGATCGTCCTTGCCCCAAAAGATGAGCGCATTTTGCGGGCTTAGCGCGGAAAAAATATCGCGGAAGTCCTCATTTACGACGTTTTTTAGCGTCTCATACATCGTCTTGTTCATACCTGCGGCATCCTTGCTCGCAAACGCACGCCAAAGCCCCGCCAGTCCAAGTCTTTTTAAAATTTTAAAAATCGCGATTTTGGCGCGCACGGCGAAGGGCTTCGGCTCGATGATGCCTGCGCTACTTAGTAGTATTAGATTGCGCGGAGCCAGCAATACGGCGATCTTGCCGCCGAAGCTGTGCCCCATGATCGCTGCGGGCTGCTTGCCCAAAGCCGCGATAAAGGCGCGCATAATCTCCGCATAATCCTCGCTGCCAAGGGCGCGCGAGGGCTGCGAGCTGGCGCCAAATCCCGGCAGATCGACGCACACTAACGCGTAACGGCGGAATTTATCCGCAAAAACCCGAGACATAAGCGCTTTGTTTGCACCCCAGCCGTGCAACACCAAAATATATTCGGTGCGCTGCAGGTTTGAAATTTCGTAGCTGATTTTGTAGCTCTCGCCGCCGCAGACGAGCTCCTTACTCGCCACCGCCGCTCCTTTTGGCGTAAACGGCCTTGAGTAGCTCGACCGCCTTTTCAAGCCGCTCAAACTCGCTCATACTGATCATCACGGCTTCGAATTTATTGTTTTTGACGATCAGGGCTTTTTTGATCTCTTGATTTTTGATCTTGTTTAAAACGGTGCTGAAGTTGCGCACGATCTCGGTAGCGGTGTAAATTTCGTCTTGATTTATCATGGCTTGACCTTTGGGGTAAAATTTTACGCAAAATTTAGCGTAAAATTTTAAACGGTTGGCTATTTATTAGCGGTGATTTTGGTGATCAGCTCGTAGCTTACGGGGATCTGTCTCATCGGCGGCAGCGACGAAGCAAGAGCTGCTAAAACCTCGGAGAAATCATCAAATAGGTAGTTTGCGAGGCTACCCGGATTTGGATTTATCTCGTTTAGATAAATTTCACCCTCTTTTTCAAAAAAATCACAGCGAATCAGCGCGCCATCGAATGATCCTGCGTTATAAAGCCGCGTAAAGGCATCTTTCATCTTACCCTCTAATAAAGCGCCAGGACGAGCGGGCTCAATCGCGCCACTACGCGAAAAATCCAAATATTTACGATCGAAATTTAAATAGCCCTCCTTTTTCGGCTCTTCGATGTTTGAAAATACGATTTTGCCGTCTATTTTAGCGCCTGCGAGATTAAATTCCTTTACGTTTTCCCAGTATGGCTCTACGATCGCGCTGTCGTCCAGCTCAAAAGCCTGATCTAGCGCGTAGCTAAACTCGCTTTCGTTCTTGGCTATCGAAATTCCGATGCTAGAGCCCAAATGAGCGGGCTTAACGATGATCGGAAAATTAAAATTAGGCAGGCTAGTACGATTTACGATCTCATACGGCAAGGTTTTTACATTTGCGATTGCAGCTAAGTGCTTGGTTAAAATTTTATTATAGCTTAGCACGCTAGCTTCTATGCGAGGTCCGATATAAGGGATGCCAAAGAACTCAAATAGCGCTGCCATTTTGCCATCCTCGCCGTCGCAGCCATGGATTAGATTGATATATGTGCCGACTTCTAGCATGCTTTTGCTAAACATTCCACTCTCAAAAAATCCGCCCGCACCGATACTAAGCTCTTTTGCTTTAGCATAGCCACCTTGCTTAAAATACGCCGCGCGCATATTTTTATCCTCAATGCGGTAAAATTTACGATTTTTATCGCAAAATACAAACTCCAAGTCCCAGCCTTTTAGGGCATTTTTGACGGCAATTGCCGAGATGATACTTACTTCGTGCTCATAGCTTTGAGCTCCAAAAACTAAGCCAAATTTCATTGTTTTCCTTCAAATTTTATTTTCTACGCTAATTTTTTTAACGCCTCTTTGACAAGATCTGACGTATTCGTGCTGCTGCATCCCGCTAAGATTTGATTGATCTTATCGCGCTTAAATCCCAGGCTTTGTAGCGCGGACGCCGCTTCGTTTTTATAAGTCTCGCTAGGACCGAATTCCATTAGCTTCGCATCGCCTAGTTCAGCAATGATCCGTCTAGCGGTCTTTGGGCCGATGCCCGGAACTGAAGTTAGCGTCGCAGCATCCCCCGTAGCTACGCAACGCGCGAAATCCTGCGGAGCGAGCGTCGAACAAACCGCCATCGCCGTGCTTGCACCTACGCCACTAAGCTTGATTAGAGTTTCAAACATCCTTTTTTCACTCTCGTCTAAAAACCCATACAGCGAATCGGCATCCTCACGCAGAATTTGTACGCACGCAAGCTCGGTCAGCTTGCCTTGCGTGAGCTTCGCGGAGGTATTTAATGACAATGAAAGGGCGTAGCTTACGCCGCTAGCGCATTTAATGACGCAAGCAGTGGGCTCCTTGCGCGTGATAATTCCTTCGATTGCCGCCATCATCTAAGAGCCTTTAAAATTTCGTTTATGCTCTCATTAAGCGCTAAATTTAGGGCATTATAAATGCTTTGCGAGCTAGGATCAGGCACGAAAACGCGCTTAGTGACTATGCCTGATTTTATGCTTTCTAAAGAATTTAAAATTTCATATCCCATCGTGACGGTTGCTTGATCGTTATTGACCTGAAGCGCTACGATACTGGTTTTTAGGCGCAAATCCCGCTCTTTTGGCACAAATATCGGATTTAGCGAGCAGGTGGAAAATGCCGCATCAAGCAGCGCCTTATATACCATCTCGCTAGGCATCGTGATAAATTTGGCGTCGCTTGCGAACCGCGTTCGGTTTCTAAAATCCACTATTAAAATATCCCGCCTATCGACGAGATCTGTCGCCGTGATAGTGTCGATAAAGATATTTTTGCGCACGCCGCTAGGATTTACGCAGCGCTTTTGATCATAACGCAGCTCGTAGTAAGTGTATGGCTTAGCCTGCTTGGCTAAGCAGCCGCCTAAAAATATCGCTGCTAGCGTCACAGCAAGCGTAAACTTTATAAAATTTTTCATCTTTATTCCTTTTTGTCGTCGCGATCCGCGCCTTTAGAAGTGTCTTTGAAAAAGAAATCGTAAGGATTGTCCTCTAGCCTAAACATCGCGCCTTGGAATTCTCTAAGTGATTTTTTTAGCTCGCCAAGAGTGTTTTTTGCCTCCTCAAGCGTAGGATCCAAGATCGCTTTTAGATTGTACTCGCCGCGATCGATACGCTTAGTGATGATGCCTACGGTTTTATCCAGTGAATTCGATAGATTGGCAGCACTCACGGCAAAGGCGTTTAGATTATCTAGCAGCGCGTCTAGCTCCTTCTCGCGCTCGTTTAAATTTGCTATGAGAGTATTTACGTTAGCAAGCAGTGCATCTAGGCTTTGGAATTTTTTCTCATCACTTAGCTCAGCGCTAAATTTATCCATCGAAGATAGAATTCTATCCACTTTATCGGTATTTTGCTTCGACAACAGCCCGTTAATCTTAAAGATCATCTCGCTCACGCTATCGGTGATGACTTCAGCTTTAGAGCCGATTTTATCAAGAAGCGTTTTATCCAGCGCAATTATCGGCTTTTTATCATTCGGCGGGAAAAGCTTGCCACTTCCTTTCGTGATATTTATAAACGCGATTCCGCTGATGCCTTGAGATTCTACCTTAGCGACGCTATCTTGCGAGATCGGCAGTTTGCTTTTTACCGAAATTTCAATCTCAATAATCGCATTTTCGATATCGGCAAAGTCGATACTTTTGATGATGCCCGCATTTACGCCGATAAATTTAACCTCGGAATTCTCCTTAATGCCTACGGGAAGCTCTTTTGTGTGGATATAGTAGGAGCGGTAGCTCTCGCCGCGGTCAGTCTTAGTAAGCATCCACCACATAAACGCCGTAAGAGCCGCGACGCAGATCATAACAAATGCGCCTACTATCGTGTATGAAGTTCTATTTTCCAATCTTTTCTCCTAATTTCAGAGCGTAAAATTTAAGCCCTGCGATATGCCTTAAAATAGCCGTTTAAGCTTAAATTTTAAAACTTAGCCTTTTCTCAAATAGCCGCAAAATTCGCAGAATCATCTGAGTTTAAATTTTAAAGCTTAGCGTGCATTTTGAAATTTCAAAATATTGCCGCGCCGTATTTTAGCGTAAAATTTTACCGCCCCGATTTAAATTTAACGCCGCTTACTCGTCGAAATTTTAAAATTTCAATGCGCTATCCCGCAAATGCACCCCGTTTAAATTTTAAAATTTTATGCTCGCGGGGGTCTAAAATTCCTGGCGAAGTTTAAAATTTAAAATTCCGCCGCTACTTTAAAATTTTAGCTCGCATCGACATAAATTTTATATTTCCCGCAATGCAGACATCTGAACAAATAGCCCGCCGTGTCGCCTCCTGCGACGAGGCAGTCACGCACGTCCTCTACCGCAAATTCCCCGCGCATGGCGTATTCGGCAAAGACCTCCTCCAGGGCGCCCAAATCCTGCAGCTCCTTCGTGCCAACGTCGCCTAAAAACTCGCAGTAATCGTCGCAACACGTGAGCCAATGCGCCCCCTGCCAGCTAAAATACCCCGGCGTCCTTTTAAACAGCTCTTCGGTTTTGCCCTGCGCGTCCGCAGCACCTGACGGCAGAGGATCGGCGTCCTGGATGAAGCTGGCGTCAAATTTCGCCGCAGCCGCGCCGCTAGCGATGCAGTGCGGGCAGAGATATTTCACGTTCGCCGTGCAGTAAATGCTACCGCGATAATAAACGCCTGTCGCCTGCTCGCAGCACTCGCAAACCACGCTTTCATCGTCCTTAAACACACCCGTTTTAAATGGATATGGGTGGTAGCGAAAATTAGGCAGGGCTTTTGGCTTTTTATTCGCTTGCATCGCTTTGCTTGCGGTTTTGGGGCGCTTTATCACGTCCGCGTCGCCGTCTGCGCCGTATTGCCGCAGATAGCCGAGCTTTTTGAGCTGCTTTCTGTCCTTCGGATCGCAAATTTTGCCGAGTAGCTCGCAGGCGCTCTTTTTAGCTCAAGCAACTCATAAACGTCCACGAGTACTGGCTTTGCTTCCGTTTCACCGCATTTTTCGAGCTCGTCTTTGAACTCATACAGCGCCAAAATGCTCGCCGCTCCGCCGTCAGAATCCCAAAACGCCTTTTGAAGCGCGATATATCTTTCTCTAAGCTTATCCATTTCGGCTCCTAAATTTTAAAATTTGCCCGCTAAATTTCAACCGTCAAAATTTGATCCATTCAAAATTTTGCCCGCCGCGATGCGTATTTCGGCTCGGTAAATTCCGAAGCTTAATCTCTTTGTCGCATCTTAAATAGCTCTTCGAGCGGGTTATTCTCTAGGCTTGAAATCTCCTCGATGCTTCCTTCAAAAGCGATTTTTTGATTATCCACGATCAAAAACCGATCCAAAATGTCAAAGATACTGTCCACGTCATGCGTGACCATCACTACCGTGACGCCGAGGCTGTCTCTAAGCTCGCAAACGAGCCTATCAAGGGCTCTGGCGCTGAGCGGATCAAGCCCCGAGTTTGGCTCGTCCAAAAATAAAATTTCAGGGCTCAGAGCTAGCGCGCGAGCCAGTGCTACGCGCTTTTTCATACCGCCGCTAAGCTCGTTTGGCCTAAGCGCGGCGGCCTCCTTCTTAAGCCCCACCTTTTGGATCCAAAACATCGATAGCTCATCTATCTCGCGCTCGCTAAATTTAGAGTATTCGCGAAGCAGCACGCCTACGTTTTCGAGCACGCTCATCGAGCTGTAAAGCGCGCCGAACTGAAACATCACGCCGCATTTTAGGCGGATCTCGTTTTGCTCTGCCTCGCTCGCGCGCCAAATATCGCGCCCGAAAATTTTAATCTCGCCGCCTTGCGGGCGCTTTAAAAATATGAGGGTTTTCATCAGCGTCGTTTTGCCGCTGCCGCTGCCACCTAAAAAGCCGTAAATTTCGCCCTTTTTGACGCTAAAACTCACGCAATCGTGCATAACGCGCGATCCGTACGCGGTAGTAACGTCGCGCGCGACTATAATTTGAGATATCCCGCTAGATTGCACTTGCTCGCTCATAACCCGATTTCCGAAAACAGAACCGCAAATACCGCGTCGATCGCAATGACCCAAAATATCGCATTTACGACGCTAGTGGTGGTGTATTCGCCGATGCTTTGGGTATTTCCTTTAACCTCAAAACCCCTCATGCAGCCGATGATAGCGATGAATGCCCCGAAAAACGGCGCTTTAATCATACCTACTAAAAAATGCCTAAGCTCTACAGAAGCCTTAAATCTATCCAAATAATCGCTAAAGGCTATGTCTAAATACGCGTCACACACTATCATCTGAGCAAAAATACTTACCGAATCTGCGATAAAAATGACTAGCGGCATGATTAGTACCATCGCGATAATGCGCGGCATCGCAAGAAAATAAAACGGATCAAAGCCCATTGTCCTCATTGCATCGATCTCTTCGGTGATCTTCATCACGCCGATCTGCGCCGTAAAGCTCGAAGCCGAACGACCCGCTATGACAATGGCGGCGATTAGAGGCGCTACCTCGCGAAGCGTCAAAGCGCCCATTATATCAATAATATAGATGCTGGCGCCAAATTTAGAAAGCATATCGGAGCCTATGTAAGCAAGCACGATACCGATCAAAAATGCCGTCAATGAAACTATGAAAAGCGCGTCTATGCCGCTATCTTTGATGAAATTTACGGTTTCTTTGAAACGGAATTTCATCGGATGAATTACAAAAGCCGCGAGTTTGGAGAAAAACTCGCCCAAAAAACCAGCAAGGCTTAGCAAGCCTAGAATTCCAAGATGACAATAAAGTCCGATCTGCGCTAAAAAATTTAGCCTACGAGATTCGGGTACATAGCTAAAATCGATCGTTTTATCATCCATAAAGCTTAGAATTTTAGCAGCTTTGCAGCTATCCTCCACAAGGCTTACCCGCTTGCCGGCAAGGGCGTTTTTGATCATCAACGCCATGAAATAGTCTAAATTTGAAATTTCGCTTAAGCTTAGCTCCAGCTCGTTTAAATTTTTTACCGCTTTTTTTAGTGCAAGCAGCTGAGAGCGCGAGCTTTTGTAGTTCCACTGCCCGCGTAGCGATAAGGTGTTTTTCCCGCCCGAGCTTTCGAGCGAAAAGGCTAAATTCCGCAAAAATTTCTCTCCAAAATCAAAAAATAGGGGAAATTATAATATAATCAACCTTGGCATTTTATAAAATTTAATGGAGATTTATGCTCAGAGGCTTTTTTACAAATAGCGCAGGCACGCTGGTTTCGCGGGTTTTGGGCTTCGTGCGCGACCTGCTTACCGCATCGGTTTTGGGCGCGGGAATTTACAGCGATCTGTTTTTCGTAGCGTTTAAACTGCCCAATCTTTTCCGCAGACTCTTCGGCGAGGGAGCCTTTACGCAGGCGTTTTTACCGAGCTTTACCGCCGCGCGCAAAAAAGGAATTTTTGCCGCAGCGGTACTTATTAAATTTAGCATTTTCATCGCGCTTTTAACGGCGCTCGTGCTGCTTGCCGCACCCGTTTTTACCAAAGCTTTGGCATACGGATTTAACGCCGAGCAGATCGGTCTTGCGGTGCCATACGTGCGGATAAATTTTTTCTACCTT
The DNA here is from genome assembly GCA_963524395.1 of uncultured Campylobacter sp. GTDB lineage: Bacteria > Campylobacterota > Campylobacteria > Campylobacterales > Campylobacteraceae > Campylobacter_B. Next base: position 17,815 of record CAURGM010000002.1, on the reverse strand, counting down.
ACATTTATTTTCGTTGTTACGCTCTTTGCCTCTCTGCTTCAGTATCGCGACCACTTCGCTACGACGGCGTTTTCGACCGCGCTTTTAAATTTAGCGATGATCGCGACGCTTCTGCTAGCTCGCGGCAAAGACGGCGCCACGGCGGTGCTCTATCTTAGCTTCGGCGTCGTAGCGGGCGGGCTTTTACAGCTTGCGGTGCACGTTTATGCGCTGAAGTTTACCGGTATGCTACGCGTCTTAGCGGGCGGCTTTGCGCGGCTTGCGCGGGGCGATAAGCCGCAGACGCAGGGCTTTTATAAAAATTTTTTCGCGGGCGTGCTCGGTGCGTCGGCACTTCAGCTAAGCTCGTTTATTGATACCTTTTTTGCGAGCTTCCTTGCTAGCGGCAGTATCAGCTATCTTTATTACGCCAACCGCATATTTCAGCTGCCGCTGGCGCTTTTTGCGATCGCGCTTAGCACGGCGATCTTTCCGCGCATGAGCAAATTTGTAAAAGCGCACGACGACGCGCAGGCTCTGGCGCTTGTGGAGCGCGGATTTTACTTCCTTTTGGCACTGCTCGGGCTCTCTGCGATAGGCGGCGTGATGCTGCGAAACGAGATCACGCAGCTGCTGTTTGAGCGCGGAGAATTTACCCGCCAAAATTCCATCGAATGCGCCGCGGTTCTTGGCGCATATATGGTAGGGCTCGTGCCGTTTGGGCTATCTAGGATTTTTTCGCACTGGCTGTATGCGAATATGAAGCAGAAGCTAAGCGCGAAAATTTCGATCTGGTGCGTCTTTATAAACGTCGCTTTGTGCGCGCTGTTTTTTAAACCCTTCGGTGCGGTGGGGCTTGCGTTTGCAAGCACGATAACGGGGGCGTTTCTGTTCGGCTTCAACCTCTATTTTTTTGGATTTAATAACTTTTTGGCTATAATCCGCGCAAAAAAAATTATTGCGATCGCGGCGCTTTGTGCGGGCGAAGCGGCGATTTTATACATTTTAAAAGGCTTGTATTATGGTAATTTATGATAGTTTGAGCAAAAAGAAGCTCCCGTTTAAGCCCATTAGCGAGGGGTTAGCGCGCATTTACGCCTGCGGCCCGACCGTCTATGACGACGCGCATCTTGGGCACGCAAAAAGCGCCGTGAGCTTCGATCTGCTGCGCCGCGTGCTGCAAGCGGAGGGCTATGAGGTTAAATTTGCGCGAAATTTCACCGACATCGACGATAAAATTTTAAAAAAGATGGCGGAAACAGGCAAGAGTCTGGGGGAGATCACGGAGCTTTATACCAGCAGATATTTGCAGGATATGAGCGCGCTAAACGTCGCGGATGCGAGCATTTCGCCCAAGGCGACCGAGAATATCGCCGCGATCTGCGAACTTATATCCTCGCTTCTTCAAAAAGGCTTTGCCTACGAGATCGCAGGCGACGGCATTTACTTCGACACGCGCAAGGACGGGGATTATCTAAGCCTTAGCGGCAAAAAAGAGGGCGCCGGCAAAAACATCGCCCGCGTCGCCTCAAACGATGCTAAGCACGACGAGAAGGACTTCGTGCTGTGGAAATTTGACGAGAATTGGTTCGATAGCCCGTTTGGCAAAGGGCGCCCCGGCTGGCACAGCGAGTGCGTCGCGATGATTTTGGCGCACCTTGATAGCGGAGACGCGAAATTTTGCATCGACATTCACGCAGGCGGCGCCGATCTACTCTTCCCTCATCACGAAAATGAAGCCGCGCAGTGCCGCTGCGCCAGTCATAGAGCGCTAAGCAAATACTGGCTTCACAACGGCTTCGTGCAGGTAAACAACGAAAAGATGAGCAAGAGCCTCGGCAACTCGTTTTTTGTAGGAGACGCTCTAAAAATCGCCCCGGGCGAGGCGCTGAGATTTTATCTTTTAAGCTCGCATTACAGGGCAAATTTTAATTATTCGATAGCCGATCTGCTTGCGAGCAAAAAGAGGCTGGATAAAATTTACCGCCTTAAAAAGCGCGTCCGTGACGTTTTAACTCCCGCTGTAGGGCAAAATTTAGCTTCGAACGAATCTCAAAATTTAAGCCTGGGCGCGGCGCCGAATTCCAAACCTAAAAATTCCACGTCCGAGCTGCCTGCTGCGGAGGCTAAATTTAGATCGGAGATGATGGAGTTTTTAAGCGACGATCTCAATACTTCAGGCGCGCTTGCGGTGCTAGGTAACTTCGTAGCAAGCGCGAACGAAGCGCTCGATCGAGCGCCCAAAGACAAGGCGCTAAAAGTTCAGATCGCCGCAAATTTGGAGTTTGCGAAGCAGACGCTCGGAATTTTATATGAGGATGAGACTGAATACTTTCGCTTCGGCGTGAGCGAGCAGCAAAGGGCGCAGATCGAGGAGCTGATAAAACAGCGCGCGCAGGCGAAGGCGGAAAAGGACTTTGCGAGCGCGGATGCCATCAGGGCGCGCCTTGCGGATATGAAGATCGAAGTGATGGATACGCCTAGCGGCACCGTTTGGGAGGTCGCGGCGGAGTAAAACGTAAAATTTAGCGCAAAATTTTACGTTAAATTTTATGATTTTTGTCATACGGAGTACAAATCCGAACACTAATTCGCGCGTAAATTTTAGCGCGATTTTTATCTGCGGCATCGCAATACGGCGGCGTGATTTTATTTAGTGATACAGTGCAGGAGCGATGAGATGTACAGCACGACGCAGCGGCGAAGGCGCGAGGCGGGTGCAATTTTCATTCGTCGGCGCGGCTGATGCAGCGGCGCGATATAGCGCGGTACAGCGGTAGCACTACGGCTTCGTCTGTGCGTAAATTTTAACGCGACTAGGTGCAGTGGAACATGCTGTGGTGACGTGCAAATTTTGGCGCGATTTTTATAGCGATATTGTACGCGGGTGCACGCAGCGATGAAAGTCGCGATTTCATTTGTCGATACGGCTGATGTAGCGGCAAAGCCACAAGACAGGCTGCGATTTTCATTCGGCGGTGCGGCGGCGCAAAAGCGCAATGCGGCGCGGCGCTGCAAAATAGCGATATAACGCGATACAATTACGATACGGCACTTTGTAGCGCTTTATGACGCCTCAAAGCATTTAACCGCTTATGGCGTGCGAAAGTGTTCAGAGATCGCGATGAATAAAACTCGCTCGCTTTTAAGGCGCTTTGCGCTTTAAAAATGGTAATGTAAAAACCGCTCTGCGATGCGTAAAAGCCATTTTAAAGCGCTTTACGCTTCGAAAGTAGCAAATAAAAAAGCTAAATCTCGGCGTCGTCCGTGCGGTCGCCGCATGCGAGCGAGTTGATTTAGTGGGCCTACGAAGCGCAAATTAGTCCCGCGCCGCCCCATAAATTTCGTGCTGCCTCGCGGCCGAAATTCTAAAATTTTAGAAATTTCGGGGTTGGAAATTCTAAAATTTAAGGAATTTTAGAATTATAAATTTTGAAATTTTAGGAATTTTGAAATTATAAATTCTAAAATTTCAAGAATTTTGAGATTTTAAATTTTAAAAATTTTATAAAAAAGGATTGTATTTGAACGGTTTTAAAACTTTACTATCGCGCTTTAAGCCCTATTTTAGGGATTATAAGCCGCAGTTTGCATTGGCGATTTTGGGTATGGTGATGACGAGCGTGGCGACTGCTGCGAGCGCGAAGCTGGTCGAGCCCGTCTTAAATAAAATTTTCGTCGAAAAAAACGAGCCGTATCTCTACACGCTTCCGATCGCGATCATCGTGGTTTTTGCGATGAAAAGCGGCGGCGCGTTTATGCAAAACTACTTCACCGCCTTCATCGGTCAAGACACGGTGCGCCGCTTCCGCGATAGGCTCGTCGCAAGCCTCGTGCGGCTGGACGTAGATTTTTTCAACCGCTTCCGCACGGGCGAGCTCATCAGCCGCACGATCAACGACATCGAGCGTATCCGCGTCGTGGTTTCGAATATGATCCCCGATTTTTTCACGCAGATCATTACGATTTTGGGGCTTTTGGGCGTCGTGATCTATCAGAGCCCAAAGCTTTCGTTTTTCGCGCTCGTGGTCTTTCCGTGCGCGATATATCCGCTCTCGCGCCTTGCAAAGCGGATGAAGAAAATTTCGCGCGAGTCTCAAGAGAAAACCTCCGATATCTCCTCGGCGCTCAGTCAAATTTACTCCAACATCGAAATCGTCAAAGCAAGCAACGCCGAGAGCTTTGAAGTGGAGAAATTTAACGCCGAAAACAAGAAATTTTTCGGTCTAAATTTAAAGGCGGTCGTAACGGCGTGCCTGGTAAGCCCAATCATGGAGATGCTGGGCGCCGTGGGCATCGCCGTGGTGATCATCGTCGGAGGACAGGAGGTCATTGCGGGCCAGATGAGCATCGGCAGCTTTTTTAGCTTCCTTACGGCGCTTTTCATGGTCTATACGCCGATAAAAAAGGTCTCCTCGCTCTACAACAATATGCAAGACGCCATCGCAGCGAGCGAGCGGACGTTCGAGCTAATCGATTTGGAACCTACGATCGTCGGAGGCGGCAAGCAGATGGGTGAGATAGGCTCGGTGAGCTTTTGCGACGTGTCGCTAAACTACGGCGACAAGGCGGCGCTAAAAGACATAAGCTTCAGCGTCAAAAAGGGCGAAATTTTAGCGCTCGTCGGAAACAGCGGCGGCGGTAAAAGCTCGGTCGTAAACCTGCTGATGCGCTTTTACGACGCAAGCAGCGGTAAAATTTTATTCAACGGCAACGACGAGATCGGCGAGTTCAGCATCCCTAGCCTGCGCGAAAACATCGGCCTCGTAAGCCAACGCGTCTATATTTTCAACGATACAATCGCGCAAAACGTAAGCTACGGCGCGGAATTTAACGAGCAGCGCGTCATTGAAGCGCTCAAGCTAGCCAACGCCTATGAGTTCGTAAGCTCGATGAAGGATGGAATTTACACTGTGCTTAGCGAGTTCGGCGCAAACCTTAGCGGCGGGCAGCGCCAGCGTATCGCCATCGCGCGCGCGCTGTATAAAGACCCGCAAATTTTAATATTCGACGAGGCGACTTCGGCGCTGGACAACGCAAGCGAAAAGGAGATCTCAAATGTCATCGAAAAGATCAAACAAAGCAAAATCGTCTTTGTAATCGCTCACCGCCTCTCCACAATCGAGCGCGCCGATAATATCGCCGTGATGAAAAACGGCCACATCCTCGCTATCGGCACCGACGCGAAGCTAACGGGCGAATGCGAGGAGTATCGCAGCCTAAAGGGGATAATGCAAAACGGCTAGAGCTTTAAAATTCCGCGCCTTTTCCGCCCCGGTTTTGCTCTATGAAATTTTAAAATTTTATCTTTAGAAGCAAACCGCATAAGTTTATCCGCAAAGATTGAAATTTTACCTTTAAATTTAGCCGCGCAGATCGCCGCTTCGGCCGCAGGGCTTTTCAATAAAACTCGACTCTTTGATGCTACGAGGCACGACTACTAGAGCTTTAACGTTTGGATTAAAATTTATCTTAAAATTTTAGCGCTTCGTTGCGGCTCGTCTCTAAATTTAAACGCTCGCGCTGTTTTAAAACCGCTGCGGTAAAAATTTTATCGCATGCTGGGCTTTTCGGCGCACTACCTGCACTTGATCTTAGGCATCTGAGATAAAATTTCGGCTTGATTTTCCTTTATAAATTTTCGCATCTTTTTAAAATCTCTATCCGAATCGAAATTTTTCGCGTATTGTACAAATATAAGTCCACAACTTTGCATATCTGCAACCATTAGATCGACTTCATATTTATTGAAATTAGGATCTCCGGGGGCGGGCGGATTAAGGATCGCTATTACGGCTTGCGTAGGGCTAGTTTTTATGATATCAAGGGAGCGCCACTCATCTTTTTTTCTCACTTCATTGGACTTCGCTATCGTTTCATATATCCCGTATATATACCCATCGATACTTTTTACATCGCCGTAGTACGATATGGACACGAGCTTACTCCATTTATATTCCTCCTCATCGCTTAAATAATAATATGCCGCCACGAGATTTTTATACTTTTGAGTAAAAGTTTCTTCATCTATCGTAATGCTTTGTGGTAGTTCGATTGCGCTATACGCTTTCTTTACTTCGGGGGTTTCCGATCTATACGCCTTACCTTGAAACGCCGCACACCCACCAAATATCGCCGTTAGTAAAAATGCGATTAGAATTTTTAATCTCATGCATGATCCTTAAAATTTTTCAGATATTTTGCCATAAAAACCGAGCTTTAATTAATAAAAGGCTACAATAACGCCAAATTTAATTCCAAGGGAAAGTCATTGTTTGAATCTATGCGCGCGGCACGCTCGCTAAGCCCCCTATTTCTGGGGATTTTCTTTATGTTTATCGGCGACGCGCTAGTCATCGCAAGCGCGGGCATCATGCTAAAAGAATCCGGCCACAGCGAGCTTGAGATCGGAGCGATTTCGGCGTTTTTCTTTTTAGGGGCGATATTTAGCGGCTTTTTTGTGCCTTCGATAATCGGCGCGCTCTCGTACGTGCGGGCATACGCGGTCTTTACGGCGCTTTTCGGAATTGCTGCAATGCTGCACGATCTAGGCTCGAACCTCGTGTATTGGGCAATTTTGCGCTTTATTTTGGGCTTTTGTTATTACGCGCTTTTGATGATAATCGAAAGCTGGATAAACTCAAAGATCACAAACTCCATCCGCTCCCGCGTGCTCGCGATCTACGAAGCGGTTTTTTACGGCGCGTTTGCGATAGGAGTTATAATTTTAGCGCTAAATTTCGGAACGATGAAGGTCTTCGTGCTAAGCGCATTTTTCATCATCCTGGCGCTGCTGCCGGTAAATTTAATCCGCTTCAACCCTCCTAGAGTCCCCGCTCGCATGCGAGTTTCTATGCCGCAAATTTCAATAGTGCCGCCGCTTGCGTTTGCGACGGTGGTTTGCGCGGGCATTTTGATTAACGGCTTTTTTTCGATGGCGAGCGTTTTCGTGCTAAGCGCGGGACTTGGAGTGGGCTCGGTGGGCGCATTTATGGGATCGGCGATGGCAGGAGGCTTCTTAGCGCAGCTCGTCTGTGGCACTATTTCAGATAAGTTCGGTCGCAAACGCGCCATAATGATAGTTTGCGTCGTGGGCCTTACTTCCTGCGCGGCGCTATTTTTTGCCAAAAGCTTCATCCTAACGTGCGCGCTTGCGCTGATGTTGGGATTTGGCGCCTTTCCTTTATATTCGCTTGCCATCGCGCGCGCAAACGACTCCATCACCGGCGAGGGTGCATCTCGCGTGCAAATTTCTGCGGCGATGCTTTTTATCTATTCGAGCGCGTCGCTCTGCTCGCCTTTGATAATCGGCGCGATGATGAAATTTTTGGGCGCAAACGGCTTTATCTGGGTATTTTTCGCAGCGATGAGCTTTTTATTCGTATTTGCTATCTTCCGCCCCGAGATCGCGCCGAAAAGATAACGGCTTGATTTTAAATTTTTTCGTAGATCAAAAATTTATAATAAAACGCCGCGATTGCGAACATAAAGCCCATGCCGAAGGTGATTTGCGAAAGCGAAAATCCAAGCTCGAAAAAAAATCCGATCGCAGCCGACACGAGCGTCGCGACGATGAAATACGCCATATCGTTGTAAGCTATAACGCGCCCGAAAAACTCCCTATCGACGTGGCTTTGCAGCTGCGTAAAAGAATACGACCACACCGTCGTGATGAAAAATCCCGCCGCGATCATGCCCGCAAACGAAAGCCAGTAGTTAAACTCCAGCACCGCCCACAGCGCAATGCCCGCAAACTGCCCCAGCAATAGCCAAAAAAACGTATGTTTATTCACGATCTTGCTTAGCCATATCTGCCCGAAAAATGCAGCCGCCGAGCGCGACATATTCATAAGCCCGATGACTAGCGAGGCACTTAAAATTTCTTTGTATTTATACTTCGCAAGAAGTGCGATGAGATTGTCGTAGGTAGTGACGGCGACAAAGGCATGAAGGACGATGAGATGCACCACCAAAGGATGCGAGCGCAGGTAAGAAAAGCCCTCCTTCAGCATCTTAAACACCGGCTCACGCGCATTTCTTGCAAGGTCTTTAAAATTTAGCCGCAGCAGGATAAAAAACGAAAAAACGTATAAGCAAAAATCCAAAATAAATGCCGCTCGCACGCCGAAATAGTGGATAAAAATACCCGCGCTCGCCATGCCGAAAGTATATGTGATCGTCCAGATAATGCCCGTCATCTCGTTAGCAAGCTTGAGATAGGGGCGGCTTAGAAATTTCGGCAGCGTAGATGATTCGGTTTGAAAAAACAGCGTGCCTGCGACGCTGCGCACGACCACGATCAAAAGCAGCAGCCACAAATAATCCAAACTATCGATAAAAATCAGCATGAAAATACTGATCATCTCGGTTATGAACATCGCCGTCATCAGCGGCTTTGGTTGAAATTTATCCACGATGATGCCGTTAATGGGCGCCAAAAAGACGTTCGGCACGAATGAAACGACGCCCACTGCCGTAATCGCCCACACCGGCGCGCCAAGCTCAATCAGCAGCGTAGCGATCCCAACGACCGAAAACCACAAGCCGAACATACATATAAAACCCGCCGAAAAGAGCAGGCGGTAGTTGCGCGAATGGCGAAGCAACACGATGTATCTGATCATAAAATTTTATCCTGTAAATTTAATATAAAAAATCTAGCGAAATTGTATCACGGCGCGCCTTAAAAGCCAAAATAAGCTAAAAATGCTATAATTGCAAAATTTTAATTCAGGAGTGAAAATGGAAGGGTTCGTAACTACGGTAATAGTATTTTGCGTCCTCATCGCGGCAATTCTAAAGATGGGGGTCAAGATCGTCTCACAATCGGAAATTTTAATCATCGAGCGACTAGGTCGCTTTCACAAGGTGCTCGACGGCGGATTTCACATCATCGTGCCGTTTTTTGACGCGGTACGCGCTAAGATGAGCGTACGCGAGCAGCTCGTGGACATCAGCAAGCAGCAAGTCATCACTAAAGATAACGTAAATATTAGCGTCGATGGTATCGTGTTTTTGAAGGTCATCGACGGTAAGATGGCGCTTTACAACGTCGAGGATTATCGCCGCGCGATTTCAAATTTAGCGATGACGACGCTACGTAGCGCGATCGGCGAGATGAGCTTGGACAGCACGCTTAGCTCGCGCGATCAGCTAAATTCCAAACTGCAAATCGCTCTGGGCGACGCTGCGGATAACTGGGGCGTAAAGATCATGCGCGTGGAAATTTCTGAAATTTCGGTGCCGCACGGCATCGAAGAGGCGATGAATATGCAGATGAAGGCCGAGCGCGAAAAGCGCGCGATCGAGCTTAAAGCCGAGGCCGAAAAAGCGGCTCTCATCCGAAACGCCGAAGCGCTAAAGCAGGAGAAGGTGCTCGAAGCCGAGGCGATCGAGCGTATGGCGGATGCGAAAAAATATGAGCAGATCGCGCTCGCGCAAGGTCAAAAGGACGCGATGGACAGTATAAATTTAGCGATGAGCGCTTCCAGCTTTGCGGCGGAATACCTGCTCGCGCAGGGTCGCGTAAACGCTTTCAGCGAGCTATCCAAAAACCCGAGCAAGGATAAAATTTTGATCCCTTACGAAACGAGCGAGCTTCTCGGCTCTCTTAGCGTGCTTAAAGAATTCCTCGGTAAAAACGGCGCGAAGGATGCTAAATGAACGCGCTGATTTTTATCATAATCGGCGTGATTTTGGCGATCGTCGAGCTTTTGGTGATGGATTTTACCTTTATATTTTTCAGCGCCGGATTTTTTATCACGGGGCTTTTGAGCTTCGGCTTTCATCTTGATTGGGACGTGCAAATTCTGCTTTCGTTCGTGCTTTCTTTCGTGCTTCTGATCGCATTTAAAAGGCCGCTAAAATCACGCTTTTTCAAACCAGAAGAGAAGCATAAGGATAATTTTTTAGACGAGAGCGGCACCGGCACCGTCAAAAACGGCATGGTCTATTTCAAAGGCACGTTTTGGAAAAGCGATGAAATTTCAGATCTTAACGAGGGCGACCGCGTCGAAATTTTAGGCGTAAAAAACGGCCAGATCGTGATTAAAAAAGATAGCAGTCGAAATTCTAGCGGCGCAGACGGGATAAATTTAAATAACGGCGGCGTAAATTTAGGCGACGCGGACAGCACGGGTGCCGACGATAAAAATTCCAATGCCGCCGCAAGCAAAGACGCGCGAAGCTCTGGCGCTAAAGAAGAAACGCCCGTAGATCCGAAAGAGGCGTAGAGTGAGCGCTAAAACCGCACCGAAAAAAACGATCAACAGCAAAGATGAAATTTTAAAATTTTTATCGTCGCAGAAAAAGAGGCTTTTTGCGGTTGGCGTTACCGAGCTAGGGCTTTTCGGTAGCTACGCCAAGGGTAGCGCCGACGCGTTTTCAGACATCGACATCGCGATCGAAACCGACGGGGCAAAAATGGTAAAAAATCTAGGAAACCCTTTTTCGGCGCTGGCCTTTTTAGACGATTTTAAAAAAAAGCTATCCAGCAAATTTAATGTTAATGTCGATCTGTGCGATACTACCTCTTTAAGTCGCGAAGAAAAAATGAAGCTGCTGCAAGGAGCGATTTATGTTTGAAAGATCAAGCGTCGAGCGATTAAAAAAGATATCTTATAAAATTTCATCCATCTTAAAAAAATGCGAGGGCGGCGTAGCGCAGGCTCTTGCCGACGAGGACGTTTTGCAGCCTGCGATGATGATACAGTTCATCAATATCCACGCCCTGCTAAAGGGGCTGCAAGAAAGCAACGATTTGCAGGCTTTGGCGATCTTTAGCAAAGATGAAATAAGAGCTATCAACGCCACCAGAAATATCGCTTCACACGAATACGAACGGCTAAATTTTGAACTGATAGAGATAGCCATCAAGGACTATCTGCCGACGCTAAATCAAAAAATCATCGATGCATTAAAGCCGTATCGCAAAGGCAAACCGAAAGGATAAATTTGAAAAGACTAAGTATAGATGAAGCCTTAAATTTAATAGAACACGCCGATCTGAACGAGCTTGGGCGTGCGGCGTTTGCGCGCAAGCGCGAGCTGCACCCGGATCGCGTAACGACCTTCATCATCGATCGAAACATAAACTACACCAATGCCTGCATGGTGGATTGCAAATTTTGCGCATTTTACCGCCACGCAAGCGACGCGGATGCCTACGTGCTGAGCTTTGAGCAGATTAGCGAAAAGATCGAGGAGCTCATCGCCGTGGGCGGCACGCAAATTTTATTTCAAGGCGGCGTCCATCCGAAGCTAAAAATCGAATGGTACGAGGATCTGGTGGAGTTCATCCACAAAAATTATCCTAGCATCACGATCCACGGCTTCTCGGCGATTGAGATCGATTATATCGCGCGCCTTAGCGGCATCAGCACGCTCGAAGTGCTTCGCAGGCTGCAAGCCAAGGGGCTCTACTCGATGCCCGGAGCCGGAGCCGAAATTTTAAGCGACCGCGTGCGAGAGCTAGTAGCGCCGCGCAAAAGCGACAGCGCCACGTGGCTTAGAGTGCACAAGGAGGCGCACGGCATCGGCATGAAAACGACCGCCACGATGATGTTCGGCACGCTGGAAAGCACGCGCGAGATCGTAGAACACTGGGATAAAATCCGCGAGCTGCAAGACCGCACGGGCGGCTTTCGAGCGTTCATTTTATGGAGCTTTCAGGGGCAAAACACCCGCCTTTTGCGCGAGCATCCCGAGATCAAAAAGCAAAGCCCAAACCGCTACCTGCGCCTGCTCGCCGTCTCGCGGCTATTTCTGGATAATTTCAAAAACATCCAAAGCAGCTGGGTCACGCAGGGCAGCTACATCGGGCAGCTGGCGCTAAAATTCGGCGCGAACGATCTGGGAAGCACGATGATGGAGGAAAACGTCGTAAAGGCCGCAGGCGCGAGCTTTCGGATGAGCAAGGACGAGATGATAGCGCTGATCCGCGACGTAGGCGAAATACCCGCCAAGCGCAACACCAATTACGATATTTTGGAGACCTACGCTTAGGTGCGGACTTTTGCGCGTTTACGGCAGGAAATTTATTCGCTTGCGGCTAGAATTTAGCGGTAAAATTTTGTCTTAAAACAGATAGCTAATTTTCACGATCGCGAGCGTGGAATTTTGCAATGGAATTTAAAATTTTGGTATCGGTACGGAGGTTAAATTTACGGGCGCGAAAGGAATTTGCGCGGTAAAATTTCATTTTGCTGCAGAATTTCGCCTTAGAATTTTTCGGACGTGAAATTCCGTGTCGCGGCGTTTGGAGCGCCAAAATTTTACAAAAATGCGGCGCGATTAAATTTCAAAATTTTAAGGCAGGACGGGCAAAATTACCAAAGCTCGAAATTTTAAAAGCGAGCCCCCCTGCGCAAATTTTCAAAGCGGCGCGGCTGTGCCAAAATTTTAAAACCGCGCCTGCAAGAGCGATGAAATTTAAAAATTTTATGAAGGAAAACGATGGAAAAAAAAGAGATTTCACTTAAGACCAAAGGCGGCAAGAACGCTAAAATCGACTTTTTGTATCAGTTCGACGATTCGCTGCCGGTGGCGAGCTTCAAGCTAATTTTCAAAGCAAGCGGCGCGGTGAGCGAGAAGATCCCGGGCCTTGCGCGCATCTGCGCCGGCATTTTGGGTGAGGGCTCAAAGACGCTAGGGGTGAGCGAATTTCACCGCAAGCTCGATATCCGCGCGGTCGAGATCAGCGCCGCGAGCAATTTTGAGACCTTCAGCATTCAACTAAACTGCCTAAAAGAGCACTTCGATTTCGGCCTAGATATGCTGCGAGAGCTGCTTAGAGAACCCAATTTAACGCCCTCGGTGCTTCAAAAGCTAAAAATGCAAACCATAGGCGAGATCGCCGTGCTAAAAAGCGAGTTCGATTACATCGCGACGCGCAATCTAAAAGCGCTTCTGTATCCGCGCACGAGGCTTGCGCAGCCGCTTATAGGCGACGAGGCGAGCATAGAGCGGATCACTATGAAGGACGTGCGGGAGTTTTTCGCCTCGCTGAGTTTAGAGAATTTATACGTCGTTTTGTGCGGCGACGTGAGCGATAAAAACCCGAAAATCATGGAAATTCTAAGCCTTTTTGCAAGCGGAGAAAAGCGCGAGCTGCCGTTTTTCACGCCGAGCGATGCGAAAAAAATAAAGATCCAAAAGGAGCAGACGCAGCAGGCCTACATCTACTTCGGCGCGCCTTTTGCGTTGCCGAAGGAGCAGGAGTTCATCGCAAACACCGCACTTTTCGTGCTCGGAAGCAGCGGTTTCGGTAGTAGGCTGATGGAGCGCATCCGCGTTAAGCACGGGCTTGCGTACTCGGTCTATGCGCGCGGTGATTTCGAGCTTAGCCGCCGCGAGTTTTGGGGCTATCTGCAGACCAAAAACGAAAATTTACAAAACGCCGCCGCGCTCGTAAAGGCGGAGATCGCGAAATTTATCGCATCTGGCGTGAGCGAAGCGGAGCTGAAAAGCGCAAAAAAATTCCTAATCGGAAGCGCCGTGCTGCAAAAAGAGACGATGTTCAAGCGAGCGGCGATCGCGCAGAGCGAGTATTACAAGGGCTACGCATTCGGCGAGTTCGAGCGAAATTTAAAGCGCATCGAGACGCTAAAACTCGGGGCGCTCAACGATTTCATCAAGTCGCACGACGAGATCATGAACCTAAGCTTTTCCGTCATTTGCGACGAGGCTGCCGCGAAAAAGGGGCTTGAAATTTAGCCCGTCGCGGCGTGTATCTGCAGTCGGCATAAATGAGTAAATTTTAAATTTATAAAGCGGCACGAACGGCGCTAAATTTTACTTTTGCGCTGCGTTTGCGGACAGCTTGTGCGTTTAAATTTAAAACCGCGGTCAAGTCTGCGTGCTTTGTACGGCGCGGCAAATTCAAAGAAAATTTGCGGAAGCGCCGCTGCGGAGCAAAATTTATGCGCGATCTTCGTGTCGTAACCCAGGCATACGGCCTCTATGCGCGCAAATTTTAAAATTTGCGCGCGGCGGACAAATCGCTATTTGCTCGCAAGCAGATCGCTGCCGTTTTGCGCCGTACCGGCGGTTTGGATGAGCTCTTTCAGCTTGCGAGCCACCCGATTAAATTTTAAAACTGCACTCGCGACGCGCAATCGTTAGCAAGAAGCGCGACGTGCGGCTTGGCAGCGCAAGACATGGCTTGCGGCGAGGAGAACTTACGCGGCGTGTAGAATTCGGATAGCTTCTGGCGGCGGGAAATTTTAAAGGCGCCGTGCACAGCTCGGTAAAATTTCAGCACGCAAAATCAAAGCCCGATTTTGCACGCCGTTTGTAAGCCGCGCCGTGAAATTTAAAAAGGCGCGCGGTGGCGGCTGCCGTAATTGAATTTTTGCGGTTCGCAAATTGCGCCGTGAAATTTAAAGCGACCGCGCTCTGTTTTTAAAACCCGGTGCGCGCCGCAAAGGCACGGCCGCCAAACAAAGTGCGCGCAAACGAGTAAAATTTACAGGCACAGCCGGCGAGTAAATTTGCGGCAATGGGCGAAATTTTAGCCAAATTTAGGCAAGCGTTCGATGCGGCGCATAGAATTTTTCGATCAAATTTAGGCGAGCGATCTGCACGGCGCATAAAATTTCGTAGCGCGAGGGCTTAAACCTATCAAATTTAAAGGATGAAAATTGATTTTTGAAGCAAAAGACGCGGCGGGACTGCAAAAGGCGGGCATCACGACGCTTTTGGATCTGGCGCTGCTTCTGCCCAAAAGCTTCGACGATCTAAGCGTTAGAGACGCGCCCTGCGCGGGCGAGAGCACGGCGGAGGTCGAGTGCCTCTTCCAGCACAGGCGCGGCTCGATGCTCATCGTCACGGCGCACTGCCTTAGCTGGGAGCGCGAGATCAAAATCGTGATCTTCAACGCCAAAAGCTGGCACTTCGGCGCCTTCAAGCGCGGCAAAAAATTTTTCATCCACGGCAAATGCGACGAAAGCTTCGGCTCGTGGCAGTTCGTAAACCCAAAAATCGTAAGCGAGCCGGGCAGGATCGCGCCCAAATACAAAGCCGCGCTGAGCGACGCTGCGGCGCAAAAGCTAATCAAAAAATATCTAAGCGCGTCCGCGCTTTTAGGCTGTGGGCTGCGCGCGGACGAAGTGGCGGTACTGCTTGCGCTACACGAGAGCTCGCCGCGCAGCGTGCGAATGCTAGCCGCGCTAAATAGGCAGCTCAAGGAAGGCGGCGCGGAAAATTTCGGCGATCGCGACGACGTTTCAAACAGCGGCAAAATCCCGAGCGGCAGTGAAATTTTAAGCGATAAAATTTTAAATGGCGATGGAATTTCAGATAACGGCAAAATTCCAAGCTTACAAAGCTCCGCCGCCGCCGAAATTTTAAACGGCAGATCGCAAAACGGTGAAATTTTTGAAGGTAAAATTTCAAACTATCCGCAAGGCGGCGGAGCTCTTGCCTGCGAAGCAATGCGCGGCGCAGCGAATGAAATTTTAAGCGACGAAATTCCAAATGGCGCAGAAGCCTCGCCCAGCCAAAATATCCACAGCGGAGAGGCTGTGAGCGATAAAATTTTGGACGGTGAGGAACCTCAGGCGCGCTGTGCGGAGATATACAACGACGAAAATTTTAGCGTCCAAAATGACGAGGATTTTCTTGCCACATACGGTGTCGAGGCGCGCAGAGATGAAATTTTGGGCGATCTCGAAGCAGGTAATGAAGCGACTGCAAGCGGCGGCAAAATTTCAAACGATCTAGGATCCAACGTCCAAGCAGCAGCACGGTCAGTAGACGCTCAAGCCGCAATCGCGCAACCCGTGCTAGCCCATATCGCAACTAAGCAGTCCGTAGCCGAACGAGCTGCAGTCGCAAAACAAAATTTAAGCACCCAAGACATAGATACGCAACCCACAGCCGCCCAAACTCAAGACGTAGATACGCAATCCGCGACCACCCAAACTTTGAACGCACAAGCTACGGGAGTGCAGCCCGTATGCGATCAAACCAAAAATGTTCAGACGGCAGTAGCCGTGCAGACCGCAACCGCGGAACCTACGATCATTCGGGCCACAAGCAGCGCTGAGGCTGTTCAAGACGCGCTCGCCGCACCGATGAGCGCTTCGCGCGATTGTGCCGTGCAACCTATGCATTATCAAACTGAAACTATCCAGACCGCAGCCGCCCAAGCTACGACCGCCATACCTACAATCGCTCAAATTGCAAGCGACGCTGGAACTGTCCATGCTGTCGAGGTTGTACAGGCTGCAGCCGTCACACAGATGAGCGGAGCTGAAATTTTACGCACGCTGAAATTTGTAGAAATTCTAAACTACCTGCAAAAACTAAGCGCGAAAAAAACGAGTTTCCCGGCGCAAATTTACCCATTGCACGACATTTCGGATTGGCTTGCTTCGCTGCCTTTCGAGCCTACGCGCGATCAGCTAAGCGCGATAAAGGACATCGCTAACGATCTGCAAAGCCCTATAGCGCGCCGCCGCGTTGTCATGGGCGACGTAGGTAGCGGCAAAACGCTCGTGATCCTCGCGAGCGCGGCGATGAACTATCCGCGCATCAGCTATCTGATGGCGCCTACGAGCATATTGGCGGAGCAAATTTACGCCGAAGCACGCCGCCTGCTGCCGCCGCAGATAAAAGTCCTGCTCGTAAAAAGCGGCGATCGCGAGCCTAATTTCGCGGGCGCGCACCTTGTCATCGGCACTCACGCCCTGCTCTACCACGAGCTCGCGCCGTCAAATCTTATAATGGTCGATGAGCAGCACCGCTTCGGCTCCAACCAGCGCGAAAAGATCGCGCGCCTTACCGAAAACGGCGAGTTTCGAGCGCATTTCATTCAGTTTAGCGCCACGCCGATACCGCGTACGCTAAGCATGATCCAGTCCGAGCTCGTGAGCTTTAGCTTTTTAAAACAGCTGCCGTTTGAAAAACAGATCAAAACTATAATCCTGCAAAACGACGGATTTGCGGGCTTTATGCAGGATCTGCGCCGCGAGCTCGCCGCAGGCAATCAAGCGATCATCGTCTATCCGCTAGTGCAGCAAAGCGAAAGCTCGGTCTATCAAAGCCTTGAAGAGGCGGCGCCGTTTTGGAAGGCTCAGTTTGCGGACGTGATGATTACCCACGGCAGTGACAAGGACAAAGAGGAGGTTTTGCGCCGCTTCCGCGACGAGGGGCGACTGCTGATAACCACGACGATCGTCGAAGTGGGCATCTCGCTACCGCGGCTTAGCGTCATTTTAATCGTGGGCGCCGAGCGGATGGGGCTTGCGTCGCTTCATCAGCTACGCGGGCGCGTCGGACGCAAAGGCCAGGCGGGGCGCTGCTACCTCTACACCAAGCTCAAATCCCCGCCGCAGCGCCTGCGCGAGTTCGCAGCGACGCTGGATGGATTTAAGGTCGCAAATATCGATCTGAAAAACCGCCAGGGAGGCGATCTGCTGGGCGGCTCGGTGCAGCACGGCGCGATGTTTGCGTGGTATGATTACGAAGAGGACGTGACGGCTGCGGCAAAGCAGCGACTAAAGGACATAGGACGGGGTGCGTGAAATTCTACGAGATGCGATAGAATTTAAACGTAATTTAGCCGCGGCAAAATTTTACGAAGCGAATGCGATTATAAGGTAACGGGCGATCTGATATAAAATTTGAAATTTCACGGCGCAGATTGCATCGGATAAAATTTAGAGCTTTACCAAGCGTCGTTTGCTTTTAATTTCTAAAATTTATGCAACTTAAAGTCAAAAAAAGGAGAGCAAAATGGCTTACGTAACCTATGACAAGGCAAAATGGCATTGGGGCGCGAAAAATGCGCCGACAGATATCCCGCAGGAAAACGGCGCGACGCACATCGCGTTTT
>CAURGM010000001.1:0-191936 GCA_963524395.1 uncultured Campylobacter sp. | reverse complement strand
ACGAAGCCAAAGAGGAGGGATCATCTAAGGCTAAAGGTAAGAGGGGCAAGAAGGGCAAGGGAGAGTAATAAGAAAGAATATATAAAATAGGGAGAGGGCGTAAATTGGACTTCCCTCTTTGTTTTTATAAAAATTTATAAAGGGTATGACTCTATACTTTTCGGAGGTAGATAAGATTGTAAATTTTAGCTATTGTTTTGTCTGGGTTTTGGCAGCAATTGTTATGTCTAAGCATATTAACTTTATTTACTTCTCTGTTATTTTACCTAATTGCTTTATTGCTTTTACAATTGCTTCAGATTTTGAATAATTTATTCGTAGACAAATTTAAATCCGCATAATTTATTTATATTGTTTATTTGCTTTTAAATTTTTGCTGGATACAATCATACTATATAAATTTTTAAAGGATTTTGAGCTTAAGACTATGAGCAACAAAATAAAATTTATCAAAAATATTTTCTGGCTTCTGTTCGAACATGGTATTAGGATCGGCGGCAGTATTGTGACGGCGTCTATTTTAGCCAGAGTTTTAGGGGTTGAAAAATATGGAATTTTTCAATATTTATTGGGGCTTATAGTTATTTTTAAATCGCTTTCATATGTCAATCCGGCAGAGATTATGGTGCCTAGGCTTACGAACGCGGATGCCATGCAGCGCAGATATTTAATGGGAGGCGGCTTTTTTATAAGAACGTTTTTCTGCATAGTGGCATATATTGCTTTTTTGGCATTCGTATATTTTGGTGATGATGTAAAAGTGTTTAATCTAGCTCTAATTCTCGGATTTTGTATTTTGATAGACGAGGCATTTGGTATAGTCACGGCTTTTTTACAATCTCAGACGATGATAAAATATAGAAGCGTGCTATATATCTACTTTACGATCATCAAGATTACTATTTTGGCATTACTATTTTGGCTGGAAGTCACGAATATCTATCTTTATGCTCTTGTGTATATATTGGAGAGTATTTACATGGCGTTAGGTTTACTTTGGATCTATAAATTTTTAAATAAAGAGCTATTTTTTACATTTGATTTTAATAAAATTTTGTCTCTTCTTAAAGATGGGTTGCCATTTTTTCTAGGTATCTGCTTCATGTGTATATTTTTGAGGGCGGACATCGTTGCGACGCGTTATCTAAGCGATGGCACGACTTTGGGGTTATATGCCTCGGCGATTCAGCTTTTTGGTAGCGTGACTGCTATCGCGCCAATTATAGCGGTATCATTTGCACCTTTATTTGTTTATAAATTTGACGAACTATACACCATAAAGAAAAATATATGGCTGCTTGCTTGCGGTATGATTACTATTGCGCTTTTTACGTCTATGGCGATGTATTTTTTATCGCCAATTTTAATAAGCTTAATATTCGGAGCTAAATTTCACGACGCAGTAGAAATTTTTAGGTATCTATTATTTATTTTGCCGTTTATATTTTTAAATGAGGCGTTAAATTTATATATAATTAAAATGAAGTTAGGTAAACTCCTTATTTATAAATGGGGGCTTGCCCTAGGTGGCGCCGTTGTAGCTTATTTATATTTTATTCCTGTTTATGGTGCCGTAGGAACAGTAGTTGGGCTTGGAGTAGGATATTTTGTAGTATGTATACTGGGCGCTGCGATAATTTTAAACGATAAAGGGGATTTATGAAGGAGGCTTTGATATCCGCAATAGTACCTATATACAATGTCGAAAAGTATTTTAGAAAATGTATCGATAGCATCATAAATCAAACTTATAAAAATTTAGAGATAATATTAGTTGATGACGGAAGTACCGATGGCTGCTTTGAAATTTGCGATGAATATGCGTTAAAAGACGGGCGTATAAAAGTAATCCATAAAGAGAACGGCGGTCTTAGCGATGCTAGAAATGCAGGCATCAATATCGCAAGCGGTGAATATTTAACTTTTATAGATAGCGATGATTGGGTAAGTAAATTTTATATACAAAATTTATATTGCTTGATAGATAGATGCGATGCGGATATAGCTATTACCTCAATTAGGCGCGCTTATGAAGACAGCGAGGATAAAATTTATGAAAAAAGTATAAACGATGAGCCTATTTTAATCCATACGGCCAAGGAATGCGTAGAAAGTCTATTTTGCGGCAAATTTTATAATGTCGGTGCGGTTGCTAAAATTTATAAAAAAGAGTTATTTACAGGTATTGGGTTTCCAAAAGGCCAGATATACGAAGACCTTGCGACCATGCCTATTATAGCCTCAAAGGCGGATAGGATAGCCTTTTGCAATCTGAAGGATTATTTTTATTTTATAAGAGATAACTCTATCATGACGAGCAAAGGCGATATTAAAGATTTAATTATATTTAATATCCTAGACGAGCTAAAAAAATATTTCCGCGATGATAAAGATATCGTAAAATCCATAGAGATCAGAAAGCTCAGAGACGCATTCATGACCTTTTATAAATTTAAGGATAATTTAGACGATTTAAGCAGGGATACTCTAATAAAAATGGATAAAATCATAAAAAATAATTCCATGATTGCGCTGAAAGATAAAAATTCTAAGACGCAGGATAGGATCGGGGTTATTATATATAATTTATTAGGATTAAAAGCCTATCTAAAATTTAGAGAGATAGCTCTTTGGGTTAGGAAAAATACCTCTAAATAGACAATGAGTTAAAATATGTACACTTTATACGCAATTTTTATATTTTATTTTTTCGCTGCTTTAGCATATGGTTTTTCTATAAGACACAGAGAAATCCGACCGTTGCTATATTACGCTTTTTTATCTATATTCTTTATTTTAGTAGCGTTTCAGGATAATTACGGGACCGATTATATAATGTATAAATTTTTATTTTTAGAAACAGAAAGATTATATTCCCTGTACAAAGGGATAATTATGTATCTTTTGATAAAATATTTAAACCCTTTAACTATTAATTATGGATTACTTTTTGTCATTTGGTCTTTAATACAAACTATTGCTTTGAATTATATGGTCAAAACTTATAAAAAATTTTATTATTTTGACGACAAGCTTCAAATTATTACATATATTCTATTTACATTGTCGTTTTTTGCCATGTCATTCAATGCCCTTAGATCGGTTATCGCTACGACCCTTATACCGATAGTTTTTATTTTATACTATGAGCGTAAAATTTTAAAATCTTTTATGCTTACCGCCATAGGGGCGCTTTTTCATCCGACTATTATCATTATAATACCTCTATTTTTGATATTTGATTTATTTAAAAAGCACTATAAAGCCGCCCTGATGATTTTTGCATTTATGCTATTTTTTGTATTTAATAGGATCGGGATCATTCAGATAATTGCGGAATTTATCTACAATCACGTCCCTGCCAATATCTACATGGACTATCTGGTCTCTTATCATATGAAACCGTATAGCGAAAGCATTTTTAGCTATTTGGGCATCTATTTTATCCTTTTTACGAATATGCTGTCTGTGCTGTTTTACAAAAAAGAGACGGATAAAAAGAGTATATTTTTATACAATCTCGCGTATTTTGCGGCGCTGCTGCGGATTTTATTTTACGGCATCCCTATTTTAGGCAGAGTTTATCTGCTATTTAGCGTTTTTGAATTTTTTATCCCCTACGTTTTATTTAAAAATTTAAACACAAAAAAAACCTTCTACTTGGGGTATTTTATCCTAATAGCTTTTTTTATCACCGTGATGAAATATCTATTATTTAATAACAGAGTCTCGTTTTGAAAAAAATTTTTATTATTGGTGGCGCTGCTTCTATGATGATAAATTTCAGAAAAGAATTTATCACAAAGCTTATCGGGCAAAATTTTAAAATTTATTGCCTAGCGGATGATTACGACGATGTCTCTCGCAGCAGGATCAAAGAGCTCGGCGCGACGGCTTTGGATTACAAGCTAAATTCTAAAGGATTAAATCCGCTTGGTGACGCTCTTGCGGTATATGATTTGATAAAGCTCATTAAAAAACATAAGCCAGATATAGTATTTAGCTTTTTTGTCAAGCCCGTGATTTTTGGCACCATAGCGGCAAGATTAGCGAGAGTACCGCGTATCGTCGGTATGCTTGAGGGGCTAGGCGGGGCCTTTACTTTGCATAAAAATGGATCTTCCGCGAAAGCTAAATTTATAAAATTTATTCAAATTTTACTTTATAAGTTTAGCCTTCCTCTGCTCGATAAACTCATTTTGCTAAATAGCGACGATAAAAAAGACCTTGTTGGTAGATATAAAATCGGCGTAAAAAGCGTTGAAATTTTAGGCGGCATCGGGGTCGATCTGGCTAAATTTAAATACTCCCAAGCGCCCGCAAAGCCCGTGAGTTTTATATTTGTAGCTAGGCTTTTGGCGGAGAAAGGGGTGTTTGAGTATCTACGGGCTGCAAAGATCATAAAGAAAAAGCACAAAGAGGTGAAATTTTATATTTTGGGCTCCTTTGACGAGACAAATCCTTTCGGTCTGAAAAAACGACACCTAGATATGTATCTAAACGACGATATCGTGATATATCCGGGCTTCGTGGACAATGTGGATGAGTGGATCGCAGGCTCTAGCGTGTTCGTACTGCCGTCGTATTACAGAGAAGGCGTCCCTAGAAGCACGCAGGAGGCGATGGCGATAGGCAGGGCGGTGATCACGACCGATAGCGTGGGCTGTAAAGAGACGGTCGCGGACGGACTGAACGGCTTTTTGGTGCCGCCCTGCGAATATGAAGCCCTGGTGCAGAAGATGGAGTATTTTATACATAATCCAGGAGCGATCGATAAAATGGGACTAGAGAGCAGAAGGATCGCGGAGGAAAAATTTGATGTTCATAAAGCAAACTACAGGCTTTTAAAGATGGTTTTGGGAGATTAAATTTTATAAACCCTTTTTTCTGATCATAACGTTGATCGTCGCAAAGATCGTCTTGATCTCCAGCCACAGCGACCAGTATTTGATGTAATAGAGATCATACATTAGCTTTTGCTTGGCATCATCGATGTTTTCTCCATAGGGGTAATTAACCTGCGCCCAGCCGGTGATACCAGGGCGGACCAGATGGCGTTCGTTGTAATAAGGGATCGCTTTTTCGTAGTTTCTAACCAAAATGTCCCATTCCGCCCGAGGCCCGATTAGGTGCATATCTCCACGCAGTACGTTGATGCATTGCGGCAGCTCGTCTATCCTAGTCTTTCTCATAAATTTGCCGAACTCGAACACCCTGCTATCGTTTTTTTTTGTGTATGGATTATGAACGCAATGCTCGTGCATGGTTCGAAATTTATAACATCTGAAATTTTTCAAATTTAATCCTACGCGATTTTGTATGAAGTATAATTTCCCCGGCGACTGCTCGTCTATTTTCTTTTTTACGTGAAATTTGATCGCAAAAAATATTACATACAAGATCGCTCCGCCTATGTAGTCTATGACGCGCTTCGTAGCGTACTCGAAGTCGTTATACGGCCTAATGTTGCTTAAAAATTCCAAATCCCTATCGTCGTCGGGAATATAACATTTATGAAAGAATTTTTCTAAAAATTTTTCGATAGTTAGAATTTTGAGCCGCTTGTGATTGAAGCGAAACTGCAAAAGCGTGAGGAATTTTATCATTTTAGGATCGATAAATTCTTTGGTATTTATGATCAGAAATTTATAATTGTGATTTTTAAGTAGACCTTCGATCTGTAGCCGAACCTCTACGAAGGGGCGAGCTGTGTATTTTACGATGTCGACTTTGTCGAATTTTTTATTAAGCTTTTTTAATTCTATATTGGTAAATTTATATTTTTCGCCAAGAATCAGCATGCTTTTACCTCTTTTGCCTTTCGTAAAATTTCATTATTTTAGCATTGTTGTGTTAAAAGATATTTAATTCGAGATTGCTTTTTATCTAAGATGCGGGTTTATTGAAGATAGATTAAGTGGTGGTTAGAGGCAGAATCGAACTGCCGACACGCAGATTTTCAGTCTGCTGCTCTACCGACTGAGCTATCCAACCACCTAAAAAAGAAAAGTAATTTTATCCATGCAATACTTAAATCTCGGTTAAAATCCTTGATTTTCGCTAGATTTTTGTACGTTGCGCTCCAAAACAGCCAAATTTACTCAGTTGGAATTTTCTAAATTTTAGTGATAAAAATATTGCTTGCGCAGTAATTTACAATAATCAAAAAGGGCTATCAATCTAAAAGCAAAGTGATATAAATTTACTATTTAGCCGACTTTGCAAATTATACGCTTGGTTCTAGGCTATGCAAAGTAGACAAATTTGCGCGCATAATGGGCGATAGCCGCGATTGGTTAAATTTAGCGTCGAAAATTGGCTTTAATTTGGACTTGGCGAAGCATCTTTATAAACATTGCGTCAAAGCCAGTAGTGTGACATCGCGAGGCATGCTTCAGCTAGACTTACTTAGATATATCCGCGCAGAAGAAGCATTGAAATTTTAAAATACGATTGCAAATTGTATTAATAAAGGCTCGACCTGATCCATCTAAACTTGATATGCTTATCTATCCGAGTTGTGCGACTTGTTTTTTAAATAGCTCGCCGCGTTCAGCGTAGCTTTTAAATTGATCCAAACTGGCACATGCAGGGCTTAACAGCGCTATTTCGCTCGCAGAATGTATGGAATTTTTAAAATTTTCGAAATTTTTAGAATTCTGCGAATTCTGAGTTTCACCGTCATTTGCGCGGCGTTTCGGCGAAGAGGCGTCGTTGCTTGCGGCAGATGAGCCGCCGCCTTTTTGCAGCGTATCCTCGCCGATCTTTGCGTTTTCTTTCGCCTTGCCGCCGTTGCATCCGTCATCCGCGCCTAAATTTTGTACTTTCAATTCGCTTGCGCCGCTTTGTTCAAAGCCTGCGCCTCGATACCGCTTCGAAATTTCGCTCACCGCCGTTTGTAAAATTTCGCAGCGCACGCAAGGAAGTCTGTACTCGTCGCATAAAAGCACGATTTTATCGGTATTTGAGCCGATCGCGTAAATTTGCAGATCGTATTTTTTAAACTCCGCAAAAAGCGGGTGCAGATCCACGCCTTTATCGTCGCCGCCGAGGATCAGATGTATTTTGCGCCCCGCGTAGCGCTTCAGCGCCTGCGCGCACGCATCGATGTTGGTGGCCTTCGTGTCATTGACCCAGACCCTGCCGCGCACGTCGGTAAACTCCTCTAGCTTATTGCCCTCGATCACGAAGTCATTCAGTCGCATGGCGTCGCATCTGTCGAATAAAATTTTCTCCACGCACAGCGCCAAAAGCGCGTCTATCAAAAAGGGGGTGCGGAATTTTATCTCGCCTAAATCGATGCCGAATTTTTGCGCCAGATCCGCTTCGTCCTCGTAGCAGATTACGCGAGCCAGGCTGTTTTGCGCGGCGGCGGAGCTTTCGTAGGCGCGCGGGATCAGCGCCACGGAGCCTTCGCGCATCGCTAGCAGTGGCGAGAGTTTGATGCGCTCATACTCCGCGAAATCGCCGTGCCAGCTGAGATGATCTGGCGTGATCGCAAGCAGCACGTAGATATCGGGGCGCGCATGCTTGGTGTAGTGCAGCGTAAACGAGCTCGTCTCCAGCACCCAAATTTTGGCGTTTTTATCAAGTTTTGCAAGCGGAACGCCCACGTTGCCGCCCATTTGCGAGCCGTATCGCTCGAGCAGATGCTGCATCATCTTCGTCGTCGTGGTCTTGCCGTTCGTGCCACTGATCCAAATTTTAAGGCCTTCGTAATCGTCGAAATAATCGTATTCGCTGATTAAATTTCGTGCCTTTCGCACCAGCTCGTGATGCGGCGGAAAGCCTGGACTTGGGATTTCAAGCTCGCTTGCGGCGGGATCGAACTCGCTCGGGTTTAAAAGCGCGTTGCCGAACTCATCCAGCTTAGGTGCGCTCGAAGAAATTTCAAATTTATCGTCGTATATGTCCCAGGAGCCGTCTTTTTGGCAGTGCTCGGCGATCGCTTTGGTCGTAAGTCCGTAGCCAAATAGCGATTTTTTCATTTTTCTCCCCTTTTGCCCCATAAAATTTGAGTTATCTCATCGGCGCTAAGCTCGGCAATTTCGCCGCTTCTCTCGCATCTTTCAAAAAGCCGCGGATCGTAAGTATCCTTAAAATTTAACTTTAAAAACTCGGTAAAATATCCGCCGTCTGCGGCAAAATTAGGACGGTAGTAAAAAGCGTCTAAAAAAGCATCTCCCGTCTCGCGCGGCTCAAAAGTGCTCATCCGCTCCATGATCTCGCGCAGTTCGTCCTTTGTGATATCCGGCACCAATTGCGGCTCCGGTAGCGCGATATCGAAAGCCAAATTTTCCGCGCCGTCCGCTTCCCACCACTCCCAAAGATCAAATTTACTCATATCTTTGCCCGTGATTTCGTGTAGCGTCGCCTCTAGCTCGCGGTATTTTGCGCCGTCAGGATCGCCGTTATCGTCGCAGTAAGCCGTGTAGGCTAAAATTTGTTTTAAAATTTCGTCGTATATTTCGCGCGCCGTTTCGAAGTCGGGCTTGATCTGCGCTCGCATTTTATCTCAGTTTCAGCGACGTCAGCGCTATGATATTTGCGATCAGCGCTATGATCCAAAAACGGATGATGATTTTGTTTTCGACCCAGCCTTTAAGCTCGAAATGGTGGTGTATCGGCGCCATCAGGAAAATTCTGCGCTTGAAAATTTTAAAGCTGCCCACCTGTAAGATCACGCTGAGCGTCTCGATGACGAAGACGAAGCCGATCATTATGAGTAAAATTTCATTCTTCGTGATGACCGCGCAGTATCCTAAAAACGCGCCCACGCTAAGGCTGCCACTATCACCCATAAAGACTTCGGCGGGGTAGCAGTTAAACCACAAAAACCCAAGCAGCGCGCCGATGAGTGCCGAGACTACGATGCAGACCTCGCCTGCGCCTGCGACGCGCGGCAGCAAGAGATATTGCGAGTAGATCGCATGCCCGCAAAGATAGGCGAATATGCCCAAGCTGCAGAGAGAAAACACCGATGGAATGGTCGCTAGTCCGTCCAAGCCGTCGGTTAAATTTACCGCGTTTGAGCTAGCGCTTATCACGATTGTCCAAAACAGCGGCGCGAAGATCCATAAATTTAGCAGAGGGTACTTAAAAAACGGTACGAAAAATTCCCCGCCTAGATCGCTGAAAGCATACAGCGTCGCGGAGATCAAAAGCGCCAGGGCGTTTTGCAGTGCAAATTTAGCTCGTGCGCTAAGGCCTGCGTGGTTTTGGCGGCCTAAAATTTTAGATATGTCATCCTTGAAGCCTATGTAGCCGAAGCCCACCAAGCAAAGCAGTCCGCAGAGCACGAATACGTTGTTTAGCTTGGCGCATAGCAGGCTTGCGAGTACTGCGGCGGTAACGAAAACGAGCCCTCCCATCGTTGGAGTTTTGCTCTTTTTCTGGTGGTTTTGCGGCGCGAGCTCGTAGATGGGCTGCGCGGCGTGTCTGGCTTGCGCCCAGCGGATAAATCGCGGCATAGCCCAGACCGAAAAACAAAAAGCTATAAAAAATGCAAGTCCTGCGCGAGCGGTAATGTATTGGAAGAAATTTATATTCGTAAGATGGTAAAGATAATAAAACAAAGTTTGCCTTTTAAATTTTATGAAATTTTATATGAAAGCGCGCATTTTAGTATAAAAGAGGTAAAATTTAGCTTTTAGGGCGGATGAAATTTTGCCGCATTTGCCAAAAGAAAGTATAATGCCGCTCGTAAAAACAGAGCCGCAGATCCGCCTCAAAAGACCTGCACAGCGAAATTTAGACGAAATTTAGGAGCCAAAATGGGGCAAAAGACGATTTTACTTATCACCGACGGCATCGGCTTTAACGCGAGCGATAAATTTAACGCGTTTGCAAACGCGAAAAAGCCCGCCTATGATTATCTTTTTAAAAACGTGCCCAATACGCTGCTACGCACCTCAGGGCTTGCCGTGGGCTTGCCGCAAGGGCAGATGGGAAACAGCGAAGTAGGGCACATGACGATCGGAAGCGGTAGAATTCTGTATCAAAACCTAGTCAAAATCGATCGCGCGATCGATGAGGGCTCGCTTGAGAAAAACGAAGCGCTGCAAAGCCTGCTTTCAAAGTGCCGCAGGGTGCATGTCATAGGGCTTTACAGCGACGGCGGCGTGCATTCGCATCTGCGCCATTTTGACGCGATCTGTGATATAGCGCAGAATGCGGGTTGCGAGACATGGGCGCACGCTATCACCGACGGGCGCGACGTTTCGCCGAGCAGCGGAGCAGAATTTTTAAAGCGCCTGGAGGCTAAATTTAAAGTCGCGAGCGTGAGTGGGCGCTTTTACGCGATGGATCGCGACAAGCGCTTTGATCGCGTGAAGCGCGCTTACGATGTGTTCATGGGCGAAACGGCTCCGCTTGAAATTTCGCCTAGCGAGTACATACTGCAAAGCTACGAGCGCGGCGTGAGCGACGAGTTTATCGAGCCTGCGAGCTTTAACGGCTTTAGCGGTATCGGTGCGGATGACGGAGTGATTTTTGTAAATTTTAGAAACGATCGCGCTAGAGAGCTTTGCGCAGCTTTAGGCGATGAGAGCTTTAGCGAATTCAAGCGTAAGTTCGTCGTGAAAAATTTAATCACGATGAGCGAATATGACGCGAGCTTTAAATTTCCTCTGCTATTTGAGAAGCCTGTGCTTAAAAACACGCTTTGCGAAGTGATCGCGGAAGCCGGTCTTACGCAGCTTCACACCGCTGAGACCGAAAAATACGCACACGTGACGTTTTTCTTTAACGGCGGCGTCGAGGAGCCGCTGCCGAACGAAACTCGCGTGCTGATCCCGAGTCCCAAAGTAAAAACCTACGACGAGCAGCCGCAGATGAGCGCGCCTGCGGTGTGCGATGCGGTGATCCGCGGCATCGAAGCGGGGATCGATTTCATCGTCGTAAATTTCGCAAACGGCGATATGGTCGGCCACACGGGCAATTACGACGCCGCGGTAAAGGCGGTCGAGGCGGTGGATGAGTGCATCGGTAAAATTTTAAGCGCGGCGAGGGCACACGATTACGCCTATGTGCAGATTAGCGATCACGGCAACTGCGAGGCGATGCGAGACGCGGACGGCGAAATTTTAACCAACCACACGACCTTTGACGTATTTTGCTTCGTGCTGGGGCGCGGCGCGTCTGAACTAAAAAGCGGACTTGGGCTTAGCAATGTCGCAGCGACCGTGCTAAAGCTAATGGGGCTGCCAAAGCCCGCGGAGATGGATGAGGCGCTATTTTGAAATTTCAACGGCGCGGCTCGCGAGCAGGCGCGGTTTGAAATTTTACGCTTTGAAATTTCAAAGTTTGCGCGAGCGATAAAATTTTTAAACGCAACTAAAAATTAAGTAAATTTCGATAAATTTACGCCGAATTTTAAAATTTAAGACAAAGGAAAAATATGAAATTTAGCGGGAAAAATGTTTTAATCACGGGCGCAAGCCGCGGTATCGGCGCGCAGATCGCAAGGACTTTAGCGGGCTATGGGCTTAAGGTGTGGATTAATTATCGCTCAAAGCCCGAGATGGCCGACGCGCTGCTAGAGGAGATCCGCGCAAACGGCGGAGAGGGCGCGGTGATAAAATTTGACGCGACGAACGAGGCGGAATTTAGCGAGGCGATTGCCCTGATCGCGCAAAGCGACGGCGAACTAAGCTATCTCGTAAATAACGCGGGCGTCACGAACGACAAGCTCGCGCTTAGGATGAAGCTGGAAGACTTCATGGGCGTGATCGAAGCAAATTTAAGCAGCGCCTTCATCGGCTGCCGCGAAGCTTTAAAGCTAATGAGCAAAAAGCGCTTCGGCGCGGTCGTAAACATCGCCTCGATCGTCGGCGAAATGGGAAACGCCGGGCAGGTCAATTACAGCGCGAGCAAGGGCGGAATGATCGCGATGAGTAAGAGTTTCGCAAAGGAGGGCGCAGCGCGCGGCATCCGCTTCAACTGCATAACTCCAGGCTTCATCGCTACGGATATGACGGATGCGCTAAGCGACGACGTAAAAGCAAGCTACGAAGCGAGCATCCCGCTTAAGCGCCTCGGAAGCACGAGCGACGTTGCCGAAGGAGTTGCGTTTTTGCTTAGCGACGGCGCGGGCTACATTACCGGAGAGTCGCTTAAAATCAACGGCGGGCTCTATATGTAGCGTTAAATAGCGGAATTTAAGGTTAAATATTATAGAATTACGCGGTATTTTTTTAAAGGAGTGCTAAAATGGCAGTATTTGAAGATGTAAGAGACGTAGTTGTAGAACAACTAAGCGTAAGCCCAGATCAGGTTAAACTTGACTCTAAAATTATCGAGGATTTGGGCGCGGACTCTCTTGACGTAGTTGAGCTAGTAATGGCTTTAGAGGAGAAATTCGGTATCGAGATCCCTGATAGCGAGTCCGAAAAATTAGTAAGCATTAAAGACGTAGTAGATTATATAGAAAATTTGCCTAAGAAATAAAATTTTAAGGAAGCGGTTTTGAAACGAGTCGTAGTAACGGGCATCGGGATGATAACCTCTCTCGGGCTTGACAAACAGAGCAGTTTTGAAAATATCTGTAACGGAAAAACCGGGGTTGATAAAATTTCGCTCTTTGACGCTAGCGAATTTCCGGTTCAAATTGCAGCTGAAGTAAAAGGTTTCGACCCTTCGAGCATAATCGAGGATGGAAAAGAGATAAAAAAGATGGATAGATTTATCCAGCTGGGACTTAAAGCCGTGGGTGAAGCTATGGATGACGCTAAATTTAGCGGTTTCGATAGCGACGAATTCGGCGTTAGCTCCGCTAGTGGTATAGGCGGTTTGCCGAATATCGAGATAAATGCCAATACCTGCTTGCAGCGCGGCCCTAGGCGAATTTCTCCGTTTTTTATCCCCTCTGCGTTAGTAAATATGCTCGGCGGCTTTGTTTCTATATATTATAAATTAAAAGGTCCGAATTTATCCAGCGTTACGGCTTGTGCGGCTTCCGCACATGCGATTATGGATGCTGCGAGAGTTATCATGATCGGCGAAGCGAAAAAGATGCTCGCAGTGGGAGCCGAGGCTGCGGTTTGCCCCGTAGGTATCGGCGGATTTGCTGCGATGAAGGCGCTTTGTGCTAGAAATGACGATCCTGCGCACGCTTCACGTCCGTTTGATGCGGAGCGAAATGGCTTTGTTATGGGCGAAGGCGCGGCGGCTTTAGTTTTAGAAGAGCTAGAGGACGCAAAAGCGCGCGGCGCTAAAATTTACGGCGAGCTCGTAGGATTCGGCGCTAGCGGCGATGCTTATCATATCACTTCGCCTAGCCTAGACGGCCCGATCCGCGCTATGAAAAAGGCCTACGAAATGGCGGGACGCCCGAAGATTGATTATATCAACGCTCACGGAACGTCCACCGCGATAAACGATAAAAACGAAACCGCGGCTTTAAAAGAGCTTTTCGGCGAGGGGAAGGTGCCTGCGGTCAGCTCCACTAAGGGCCAGCTAGGACACTGCCTGGGCGCTGCCGGAGCGGTAGAGGCTGCGATCAGTCTTTTAGCGATGCAAAACGGCATCATACCGCCTACGATAAATCAAATTTCAAAAGATCCCGATTGCGATTTGGACTATGTGCCAAACGTCGCTAGAAAAGCCAAACTCGATTGCGTTATGAGCAATAATTTCGGCTTCGGCGGCACGAACGCGTCGCTTATTTTCAAAAGAGTAGATTAATGGCGAGCTATCTGGACTTCGAAAAGTCTATAAAGCAGATCGACGAGGACATCACCGCTGCAAAAATTCGCGGCGATGAGGACGCGGTCGAAATTTTAAATAAGAACCTCGAAAAAGAAATTTCTAAAGTTTATAAGAATTTAAACGAATACCAAAGGCTTCAGCTTGCGCGCCATCCGGATCGCCCTTACGCGATCGATTATATTCGCGCGCTTTTGCAAGACGCTAGGGAGCTTCACGGCGACCGCGCCTTTAGGGACGATCCTTCGATCGTGTGCTATCTAGGTATTATGGGCAACCGCAAAATCGCTGTGATCGCCGAGCAGAAGGGTCGCGGCACCAAAAACAAGCTGAAGCGAAATTTCGGTATGCCGCATCCGGAGGGCTATCGCAAGGCACTGCGCGTAGCAAAACTTGCCGAGAAATTTAACCTTCCTATTTTGTTTTTGATCGACACTCCGGGCGCATATCCTGGACTTGGTGCCGAGGAACGCGGTCAAAGTGAGGCTATCGCGCGGAATTTATATGAGCTTAGCGATCTTAAAACGCCTACGATCGCCGTTGTTATAGGCGAGGGCGGCAGCGGCGGAGCTTTAGCGATCGGCGTGGCTGATCGGCTGGCGATGCTTCAAAACTCAATTTTTTCGGTTATCTCTCCCGAGGGTTGTGCCGCGATTTTGTGGAACGATCCAAGCAAGAGCGAGGCCGCTACGAAAGCGTTAAAGATCACCGCCGAGGAGCTAAAAGAGCTGGGCTTGATCGACGACGTGATCAAAGAGCCTAAAACGGGCGCCCACAGAGATAAAGACGGCGCGATAAAAGCGCTTGGTAACTATGTTTTAACCGAGCTGCACAAGCTAGACGATCTTAGCATAGACGAGCTCATTAGCAGAAGACAACAAAAAATTTTAAGGTTCGGTGCTTACAAAGAGAACTAAATTTTAAATTTCACGACTTTTTTAAAACCAAATTTAATAACTTCACACTCTAAGAGGACAAATGGAAAATACAAATCAAAATTCCGCTCAGACCGCCGTTTCAAATTCTAATCAAAACGGCAGAAAAACTTACGCTAAAACGCACGTTCCCGTCGAGGGCTACCAGATCGAGGAGCTCCGCTCGATGGATCTTGAAAATCTCATCGCCATAGCAGACGAACTTGGCGTCGAAAACCCGCGAGAATTCCGCCGCCAAGCGCTCGTTTTTGAAATTTTACGCATGCAGACGAAGCAGGGCGGCTTCATACTTTTTACGGGGATTTTGGAGGTCACCGCCGAGGGTTACGGCTTTTTGCGCGGCATAGATTCAAATTTAAGCGACAGTGCTAACGACGCCTACGTGAGCCTAAGCCAGATCCGCAAATTTGCTCTTCGCGTTGGCGACATCGTCACGGGTCAGGTGCGCGAGCCGAAGGATCAGGAGAAATACTACGCGCTTTTAAAGATCGAGGCGATCAATTACAAATCGATCCAAGAAGCCAGAGAGCGTCCGTTATTTGACAATCTCACGCCGCTTTTTCCGACCGAAAAGCTCAAGCTTGAATATGATCCTATGCGCCTTACCGGTCGCGTACTCGATCTTTTCACCCCGATCGGCAAGGGGCAGCGCGGGCTCATCACGGCGCCTCCGCGTAGCGGTAAAACGGAGCTTATGAAGGAGCTCGCCAACGGCATTACGCGCAACCACCCCGAGGTCGAGCTTTTGGTGCTGTTAGTCGACGAGCGCCCGGAGGAGGTAACCGACATGGAGCGTAGCGTGCGCGGCGAGGTGTTTAGCTCGACCTTCGATCAGCCAGCATTCAATCACGTTCGCGTCGCCGAGCTCGTCATCGAAAAGGCAAAACGCGCCGTCGAAAACGGCAAGGACGTCGTCATCCTGCTCGATAGCATCACCCGCCTTGCGCGCGCCTACAACACTGTCACGCCTAGCAGCGGCAAAGTCCTAAGCGGCGGCGTGGACGCAAACGCCCTGCATAAACCGAAGCGCTTCTTCGGTGCGGCGCGAAATATCGAAAACGGCGGCTCGCTTACCATCGTCGCTACCGCGCTCATCGAGACCGGCTCGCGTATGGATGACGTGATCTTCGAGGAGTTCAAAGGCACGGGCAACAGCGAGATCATCCTCGATCGTAATATATCGGACCGCAGAATTTACCCCGCGATCAACATTACCAAGTCCGGCACGCGTAAAGAGGAGCTTTTGCAAGGCAGCGAAAATCTGCAAAAAATCTGGGCGCTACGCTCGGCTATCTCGACGATGGATGACATCGAGGCGCTGAAATTTTTATACGCCAAGATGCTAAAAACCAAAGACAACACTGAGCTGCTATCGATAATGAACGGCTAAATTCTTTAATTTAGCCTTATTCTGAAATTTCACTCTAAATTTAGCGGCGGAGCTCGCGCCGCTTGCCGCAAATACCGCCACGTAGCTTTGTATGCGCTTTTTCCAAGCGGCGCGTCTTTTTTTCAAACTCCACTATTATAAGTTTAAATTTATCGCGATATTTGCTAAACGTTTTGCGCTCGAAGCACGAGGTGCGGCGCCGTACGATAAAATTTTACTTCGGTAAAATCTATTCGTAAGATGTCAAGCGTAAAATTTTACGAGGAATTTTATGTTTTGCTACGCACGGAGCTAGGGCGCTTGATATCGTTACTTCAAATTAATATAATACTGCCAACATCATATCATTTCATAAGCTCAAAAAGCTTCATAAATCCTATATATCTGCTTCCGTGGTTGTCTAATCTAGCCTCATAGCAATCAATAATACCGAGGCAGCTTTCTTCAGAATCTATATTTTTTAAAAACACATCAAAATTCCGTTTCGTGCTATTGAATATAAAATTTGGGTCGTCACGATACCGCTTGCTCGGCTCATACTCATTGGGGATACGTTTTATCGCTATAAATTTCATACAAAATTGGCTTTCGCCCAGTATTCTATCAATAAACGATGTTTCTTTACGACATTCTTTTATGGTGAAAGTATCTGATAAATAAATATTTGATAAGTAATGTTGATCAAGAATAATCACTCTACCTTTTTCTTTTTTATAGTCTATTTTTCTATTACCTTCAAATGGTCTATACGTGTAATTATCTCCCGCATCGACATTATTGACAGTATGGTGGTAGATAAAATCCAAAAAAGTCCATGGGATTTTTTCATCCGATACCATTTCGTCTGTAATATCTCTAAAAGGGAGTGAAGAATTTAAATCATGTATTAAATTAAAGTCCTTGTCATTTGAATGATTTTCAAAGATTTCGTTGATTTTAGAAATAGCTTCGTGAAATGTTAAGTTGGTATCTATGGTGTAAAGTTTATTGTATTTGGACTTCCCTTCATAATAATAATTTTCCAATTCGTCCTGTACGAAATTTTGCACCATCTCATCTTTGCTAAGCCATTTTAGATCGCCGAAGCTAAACCCGCTGTAATTAAGCGCGCCGACGATCACACAAACGCCGAGCGCGGCAATTAGGGCTTTGGCTAGAAATTTAAGAGCTTTCAAAATTTACTCCTTTAGCAAAACGCTAGTTAAAATACGAGCCTAACGGGCTGCGATGTTAACGTTTAAATTTAGCTCGCCCAAAGAGGGGTTAAATTTAAACCGTGCCGCTTTAAATTTAACCGAATCGCTTTCTACTTCCCGCTGAAAAACAGTAGATTTGCCATTATGATCACGATCGCGACGGGCGCTACGAAGCGCAGCGAAAAGTACCAAATTTTAAATCCAAGCTCGCCCATATCGGCGCCAAAAAGCCCGCGCAGGCGCTGCGCGTCCATCACGAAGCCAACAAAGATCGCCGAGGTTAGCGCGCCCAGAGGCAGCATGACGTTTGAGCTTACGAAGTCCAAGCAGTCAAAAAAGCTCGCGCCGAAAAGTTTAAATTTGCTCGCATAATCCGCGTGCATCGATAGTAGCGAGCATGCGCCTAGCACCGCTATGACGCACCCCGAGATGCAGACTGCGCGCAGGCGCGAAATTTTAAACCTGCCGATGAGATAGAAGACGAAAGGCTCGATCATCGAAACCGCGCTCGTGATCCCCGCGAAAAAAAGCGAGACGAAAAACGCGACTTCAAGCACTTGCCCCGCTACCCCCATTTTTGCAAACATCGTAGTGAGCGAGACGAATACAAGCCCCGCACCTTGCGCGGGATCGGCGCGGAATTCGAAGATGAAGGTAAAGACGATGAGCCCCATCATCAGCCCGATCGCGATGTTGATAAATACGATGTTTACTGAGCTTCGCACGAGCCGCACCCCCTCGCTAAGCGATGCCGCGTATGCCGCGATACAGCCGACGCCCACGCATAGGGTAAAGAGCGCGAGCCCGAGCGCGGAGAGGACGGAGCTGACGGTGATTTTGCCGAAGTCGGGATAGAAAAGAAATTTCGCCGCCGCGCCGAAGCCCTGCATCGTGCACGCATACGCAAGCATCGCAAGCAGCAGCACGAAAAGAAGCGGCATCATCACGACGTTTAGTCGCTCGATACCGCTTTTAATGCCGCGCGCGACGACACAGAGCGTCAGCACGAGCGCAAGCGCGTAAAAGCCCAGGCTCGTGGCTAGCGAATGCGAGATGAGATCGTCAAAGACGGCGCCCGCTTCCTCGGCGGTTGCGGGCAGCGGAGAAAAGCCCAAAAATATGTAGCGGATCACCCAGCCGAGGATCACGAGGTAAAAGGACAGCACCAGCATGCCGCCGGCGATGAAAACGCCTCCCGCGCGCCATTTGCGTCCGCCGCGCGGCGCCAGTGTCTCGTATGCGCTTGGCAGATCCCGCCCACTTAGCCTGCCTAGCGCCATCTCGGCTAGAAATATACTAAAGCCCACGCCCAGCGTGAGCGCGAGGTATAAAAGCACGAAGGCGCTGCCGCCGTTTTGACCCACGAGGGTGGGAAATTTCCATGCGTTGCCAAGCCCTACCGCGCCGCCTGCGACGGCAAGTATGAAGCCGATTTTGCTAAATTTATCGTTCATTTTCGCTCCGATGATTTTTCAAATTTTAAAGCTACGGAATTTTAAAATTCCAAACTACCGCCGCATCTCGCTATGAAATTTGGCTCGCTACTTTGGGCCGCTTTGGCGCTAAATTTTAAAATTCCAAGCGCAATTTCGCGCGGGTCACCACAAAATTTTACGCGCCGCTTCTGCGGCACATTGCGTAGGTCGCGTCATAAACTATCGTGGCGGCTGCGCACCAACCGTCTCGGTTTAGAATTTTAAAATTCCGCGGCGTGATCAGACGCGGCTACGCTACGACGCCTTTGCCGCGCGCACCTATCGCCATGCGGGTTGCCGCGGTCGCGCCGAAAGCTGATTGCCGTCGCATACTTTGATCTTCCTCTATCTAAACATAAAATTTTAAACTATCGCTGCAAAGCTAACGGATCGCCGCGAGGCTCGCTATGAAATTTTGTCCGTCGCTTTTAGACTGCTTCAGCGCCAAATTTTAAATCCATGTTATCCACCTGCTTTACAAAATTTAAAAATTTAAAATTTTTAGCTGATTGAGTGCTATCACTACGATCGCGACTGGCGCCACGAAGCGCAGTAGCACGAAATACCACAGCTTAAAGCCCATTCGTCCCATATATGGGCGCAGTAGAATTTCGACGGCTCGTTTTTTGATCACGAATCCTACGAAAATCGCCACGATTATGCCGCTAAGAGGCATTAAGATATTCGAGGTTAGGTAATCAAGCACGTCAAAAAAGCTCTTGCCACCTAGGCTAAAATACTCGCTCGTGCCATCGTAATAACCCAAAATGCAGCATATCCCTAAAACATACGTCACGGCAAAAACTAAAAGTGAAGCGCGCTTTCGGCTTAGCTTGCGGGAGTTTACGAGATAATAAATCGCAGGCTCCAGCATCGAAATTGCAGAAGTAATCGCCGCAAATAATAGCGAGGTGAAAAATAAAAAGGCTAGGATGTTTCCGATCGCACCGAGCTTTGAAAAAAGTACCACCAGCGAGACAAACACTAGCCCAGGACCTTGCGCTTTGGGATCGCCGCCGAATTCAAAGATGAAAGTAAAGACGATAAGCCCCATCATCACGCCGATTAGGACATTAATGCAGACGATATTTATGCTTGAGGTTAGGATATTAGTGCGCGCAGGTAGGCTCGCGGCATAGGTCATAATCGTAGTAACGCCAAGCGAAAGCGTAAAAAATGCAAGTCCTAGCGCCGAAAGAACGCTATCCTTATTAAGCTTGGAAAAATCTGGCACCAGTAAGAATTTCGCGCTACGTCCGAATCCATCGAAACTCGCGGCGTAAATTAGCATCAAAACCAGCAAAATAAATAGTGCGGGCATCATCCAGACATTAAGTCGCTCGATGCCGCTTTTGACACCTTTAGATACGATGAAAAAGCAAAACGCCGACGCTATGGTAAAGCATATCGCCACGCTTAAAAAGTCGCTACCTAAAAGCTCTTTAAACGCTGCGCCACTTTCATCTATACTTTTTGGCAGATAAAAAGCGCTTGAGACCACGTATTTTAGGATCCAACCCATTACGACGCTGTAAAAAGCATAGATCAAAAGCGCACTAATCATAAAAAATCCCGCGTATTTCCATGCGCCTTTGTATGAGGGCGCGAGCTTTTCAAATGCGCGCACTGGATCACTTTCGCTTAGCCTGCCGATGACGATCTCGGCTAAAAAAATCACGAAGCTAACCAAAAGCGTCAGCAAAAGATATAGCAAGATAAATGCGCTGCCGCCGTTGGTGCCTACTAAAGTGGGGAATTTCCACGCATTACCGAGCCCTACGGCGCTGCCTGCGACTGCCAAGATAAAGCCGATGCGCGTAAATTTATCATTCATATTATGCCTTGTAGCGGAATTTGAAAGGGCAATATTAGCAAAATCTAGCTTAACTCGCCAAGCTAGCCGAGTGGAATTTAGGCAAACCCGCTATAATGCCGCGAATTTTAAAGGAGATAAAATGAAATCGATAAAAGAAGTGATGCTCTCTCGCCACAGCTGCCGTAAATTTTGCAGCTATAAACTAAATAGCGAGCTCGTGCGCGAGATACTTGATCTTGCGCGCTTAAGTCCCAGCTCATGCGGATTGGAACTGTGGAAGATGATGATAGTCTCGGATCCTTGCGAGCTAAAAGAGCTTTCTGCAGCCTGCAACAGCCAGCCGCAAGTCGCTGAGTGCTCGCACGCCGTGATTTTAATCGCGCGTAACGATCTGCGCGTGGGCGAGGAGTATTCAGAACGAACCGTTCGCCGTCGTGCAAACGCTCCGCAAAAATATGAAGCTGCGATGAATTATTTCCGCGCGAAATTTGCGGGCTTAGATGACGAAGCGCTGATGAACTACGCGACCAAGCAGCTTTATATCTTAGCGGCAAATATCGCTAATATCGCCGAGGGCTTTGACGTGCGCTCGTGTATAATGACCGGCTTTGACGCCGAGGCTTTGGAAAAATTCTGCGCTTTAGAGGCGAAATTTCGTCCTGCAATCGTCGTGGCTTTGGGGCGTGGTGAGCCTAGCAAATACCCGCACACGCGCTACGAGCTGGATGAAATTTTAATCTCTTGCGGCGGCAGCAAAAAAAGATAAAATGAAGCATTTCTTCTCGCAAAGCTTAGGCGCGAGCTTTGTTTATTAAAAGCGTCGTTTTGCGAAATTTTATCGGTTTAAAAGTGCGATAGCGTTAAAATGCACTTAAAATTTCAAAGGATAATCATGCAAGTCAAACTTCTAAATTTCACTCCGCTTTGGGTCTGCTCAAATGCGATACGCACCTGCTGGCAGAGCTTTGAGCGCGGCGATTGCGGCGGCGCTAAAGACCTAGCGCTAATAGACCGCGTCGGCAATCAACTCAAGCACTCAAGCACGCTCGAACACCTCTACTACAACTTCTACATCAGTGGTATTTCGCGCGCGCTGCTTCAGGAGCTGGCGCGCCACCGCCTAGCAAGCCTTAGCGTAAAATCCACGCGCTACACTCTCAAAGAATTGCGCGGCGAGGGCAGCTTTGCGCAAGGCGATTTCGAAAACGCCGCGCGATACATCGTGCTTACCGGCAACGAAGCGGTCGATAACGCAAGTATCGCGGCTCTTGAAAATCTGCGCGTAATCTTACAAACCCCAATTAGCCTTGATATCGCCAAATACTGCCTGCCTGAGTGCTACAAGAGCGAGCTTAGCTGGAGCATAAACGCACGCAGCTTGCAAAACTTCCTCGCTTTGCGCTCTAGCAAAGCCGCACTTTGGGAGATCCGCGAGCTTGCGGGTAAAATTTACGAAGCGCTGCCGCAGGAGCATAAATTTATATTCCAAAGCTGCATGGCGAGCGGAGAGAAGATGCAGGACGAGGGGTAGCACGCGGGATAAAATTTTGATATAAGGGGCTTGCGATGATAAAACTTACGCAGATGAGAGCGGCTTTTGAAAAGGAGGAGCCGAACGCGCTTTATCTGAGCTACTTGGGATGGGTAAAAACCTTAGTTCCGTTTTGGAAGCAGGCTACTGCGAGGATCGCGGAGCTAAGCGGCACGGCGGATGAAAAAAGAGACAAGCATTTGCGAGCTATCGACAATTCTTTGCAGCTGATGCAGGCTTGGCGATTTAAAAAGATAAAATACGTGCAAGCAAGAAGAAAAGAGATCGATAGCGCCATAAGTTTTATTCGAAACGGCGCCTTAACGCAGCAGGCATGCAGATATGCCTTTGCGCCCGTTTGTAGAAATTTAGCGGGCATTTTACGCAGCTTTTTATACGTTTCTACCTTCGGCTATTCGGACGAGCAGCTTCCGACCGTATTTGCCCAAAAAATTTACGGCATTGCGCTGTGCCACACCCTCTTTCCTTTCGATACGGGCGATTTTGTGTATTATCTGCCGCGCGAAAAATCCATCCACACCGACGACCCCGCCGATTTGGATAACTGGCATTTGATGATGGAGATAGCGGGCGGCGATTTAGGGATTTCTGCGTTGATTGAGCGGCTAAACGAACGCGCGTATGAAATTTGGACGAATTACAAAACGCCGTTTGAATGGAAATACGACGAGGGGATTTGGAATTTAGAATTTGAGAATGTTTCAAAAAGGCTGCATTATGCGGGCTTGCGAGCTTTTTCTAATCTGAATAAAGCGGAATAAAAAACGCGCAAAATTTTAACCGCTTCTGAAATTTCATTCGCGGGCGGTAAAATTTCTGCTGTCCGACAGGATGAAATTTTAAAATTTTAGCCGAGCGGGCATTCGGTCGCTACATTTAAACGGGCGTTTTAAACAGACGCTCGTTGCGGCTGCAAAACAAAAGCTCATAGGCGAGCGATAAATTTAAAGGACGGATCATGAAAAACATAGCGCTTGTGATGTTTGGCGGACAGACGCACCTCGATTTTGTGGGATTTTACGATTGTATGCTAAGGCTTAAAGCCGTCCGCCCGCAGCTTGAGATGAGGTTTTGCTCGCGCGAGCGGCAGGTTTCGGATAGCGGCGGCCTGACGATTGACGTGGGCGAGATCACGACGGATCTAGGCGACTTTGATGCGGTTTTTGTGCCCGGCGGTATGGCGACGCGACGCCTGAGGGACGATGCGGGCTTCATCTCGTGGCTCGCAACCGCGCGCGATGCGAAGTATAAGTTTAGCGTTTGCACCGGTTCGCTGCTTCTGGGCGCGGCGGGGTTTTTGCGAGGTAGGCGCGCGACCACCCATCCGTTTTGCTACGATCTGCTGGCGCCTTACTGCGCGGATGTGGTGCACGAGCGGCTCGTATGCGAGAGCCTGCCCGCAGAAGGCGAGATCATCACCGCAGGCGGCGTGAGCAGCTCCATCGAGCTTGGACTTTGCGTAATCGAAAAATTTGCAGGCGCCTCTGCGCGAGAGGCTGCCGCTGCGGCAATGGATTATCCGTATTACGGCTTTAGAAGCAAGCTCGCGCGATGAAATTTTAAAGCCGCTAAGATCGGTGGTGCGGTTTATAAATACCGCAGTAAATTTTAAAATAGAGAGGGGACAGATTATAATGCAAGCAGTAAATATATTAAAAACATTGTGGAAAGCCATCAAGATCGTCATACTCGCAGCATTGATATTACCGTTTGCGGCATTGATATTGTTTATTTTGTTTATAGCCTTTCTATTTTCACCCATTAATACGGATTTTTCATATATAGAAAATAAAAATTTGGCTAAATTTGAAGCCTTAACAAATACGAAGGGAGAAACTTTGCTCATTTATCGCAAAAAAAGTCCTCCTTTATCGTGTAGTGAAAAAATACAGACTTGTATCTGTTACGCGCATTTTATAAAGGCGGATAAGCCTTTTATTTTGACGCAACAAAAAATGCTGCAAGAGGGTTACGAGTTTGTTTCCAAGTCTGATTGCATAGCTGAAACTACAAATTTGCACGAATTTAAACTATCGTGGGCGATGCCGTCTTATCATTATGCCGGCAGTCGGGAATATTTGATATATGGTTCGATCAAAAATTTAAATATAACGGCAATAGTGAATGATAAAAGGCGAATATGGCACAAAAAAGAGCACGAATCGGGACAGCCGGACGATTATGATCACGAGGTTATTTTTTATCCGGAACTTAATGTAGTTCAAATAAATAAAATGGGGTATTAATAGCGTGCGCTAAATTTACTTACAGCCGATTGATATCGTCGTTGAAAAATAAATTTAAAAGCTTTGGGATAAAATTTAAAAATTTAGACTTTGGTCTTGCGGATATTTATCAAAGTAGATAAAATAACGATATAGTGGGTTTTTCATAAAATAGGAGATCACAAAGATAGAATGAAACCGGCTCAAATTTTATCGTTGCTTTCGCGTATAGCTTTCGGGTCGCTTATAGGTTAAAATTCAGAGATAATAACCCGTGGGAGTTCGCAATCGCGCTTTTTGCCTACGCGATTTTGTTTGCTTTTTATCCGCAGAGCTTGCTTAACGATAATAAAAAGACGATCGCCCTGCTGTTTTTTATGGCGCTTTTGATCGTGATTGTGTAGCGGCGCCTATAAATCGGCGAGATCGGTTGCGGCGCGAGAGCGCGGGCGATCCGCTTTTGATTGCGGCGGCGCGTGCGAGCGATACTATTTTTAAAATTTATTGTAAAATTATGGCGTTAATTCATTAAAGCTTAAAGGGCTAGCATGCAGATAAATTT
The DNA here is from genome assembly GCA_963524395.1 of uncultured Campylobacter sp. Taxonomy (GTDB): domain Bacteria; phylum Campylobacterota; class Campylobacteria; order Campylobacterales; family Campylobacteraceae; genus Campylobacter_B. Next base: position 167,081 of record CAURGM010000001.1, on the reverse strand, counting down.
AGACGACGTGAGGATTGAGAGCGGCTGGAAAGAGGCGCTTAGGGAGGAATTTTTAAGCGAGTATTTTGCGAAGATCAAAGAAAACCTGCTCGCCGCAAAGGCGCGAGAGATCGTCTATCCGCCTGGAAATTTGATCTTTAATGCCTTCAATCTCACTCCGTTTGAGCGGGTGCGCGCGGTGATTTTGGGACAGGATCCCTACCACGGCGCGCATCAGGCGATGGGGCTTAGCTTTTCGGTGCCGCACGGCGTGCGAATTCCGCCCAGCCTAGTAAATATCTACAAAGAGATTAAGAGCGATCTGGGTATCAGCGAGCCTGCTAGCGGTGATCTGAGCTACTGGGCGAAGCAGGGCGTGCTGCTTCTTAATGCGAGCCTTAGCGTGGGTGCGAACCGCGCGAACTCGCACAGCGGCTTCGGCTGGCAAATTTTTACCGACGCCGTGATTAAAATTTTAAGCGCGAGGCGGCAAAGCTTGGTCTTTATGTTGTGGGGAAATTTCGCCAAAGCAAAATCTGCGCTAATTGATGCGCAGAAGCATCTCATTCTAACCGCCGCGCATCCTAGCCCGCTTGCAGGGGGAGCGTTTTTCGGCTGCAGGCATTTTAGCAGATGCAACGAATATCTACGCGCGCACGGCCTGGGAGAGATCGATTGGGATCTAAATCACGGCGCAGATTAAATGTATTTTAAATGAAATTTGCGTAAAATGCGCCGCAAAATTTCAAAGGTAAAGAAATTTTAAAAAATGTCGAAAGGAGAAGTGAGCGAATAATATACGACCAGCTTAAAACGGCTTGCCAAAGCGACGCGAATGCGCGGCTAGGCTAATCATTGTAATTAAAGGAACGATATGAAAAAGATAATTTTGGGAATTTTATTGCTATTTACAAGTAGTGTAGTGGCAAATACCCTATCTGAGATTAGGCAATCGGGCAGTGTGCGCGTAGGCGTATTTGAGGCGCAACCGCCTTTTAGTAAATTTGAAGACGGCAAATTTCAAGGATTTGAGGTGACCCTAGCCGAGGCGTTATCAAAAGATATATTTGGTGGCAAGGCGGGCAAAGTGGAATTCGTGCCCGTAAAGGCTAGTGAGCGTTTAAAAGTGTTGGAAGAAAATAAAGTGGATATGGTGCTTGCGACCTTTACGATCACAAATGAGCGTAAGCAGGTGGTCGATTTTACGACGCCGTATTTCGCAGTAAATATCGGCGTGCTAACCCGTAAGGGCGATAAGATCAAAACTATGTCTGATTTACACGGTAAGCCGATCATTGCAGAAAGCGGTACGACTAGCGAGGCATATTTTAAAAAAGAAGGTTTTGAAATCATAAATTGCGCTACCGCACACGAATGCTATAAAATTCTAAAAGAGGGCAAGGGTGCTGGCTTTGCACACGATAATTTATTAGTTCTTGCCTACGCGGTTGTAGATAGCGACACTGAAGTAAATATTAAGAATTTAGGCGTTTCGGATTTCTTGGGCATTGCGGTTTCTAAGGGCAATAAGGATCTGCTCGAGTTCTTAAACGGCGAGTTAATTAAACTTAGTAAAGACGGCTTTATGAAAAAGACCTATGATGAGGCGATCGAGCCGTATTACAAGGGCACTGCGGAGAAAAAATATTTCTTGCTAGATGATCTTTATAGCTTATTTTAGGCGGGCATAGCGGTACGGCTCGCCTGTATTTGCTTGCAGTAAGCATAGCTGTGTGCTCTCGTCAGGTAAAATTTAAAGGGCTCGCATAGCCTTGCTATTTTGTCCGACTTTGCGAGCTTGGGTTTGGATTGCAAATTCTACTAACGCGCCGTTGCAGAATTTATGAAATTCCGAAGAATTACGCAGCGGCGTGCTATTTTTGCGCGGCGCTAATAGACGCACAGAATTTTATAGCGAAGCGCTAAAATTTAATGAGAGCGGGCGGAGCTTGGCGCAAAGACGCTAAAATTTAAAAAGCCTCTATCATTATGCTTAGAAATTTTAGTTGCGAAATTTTATCGCCAAGCTCGCAATTTAGGGAATAATTTCAGTTCTGGCAAAATGAAATTTTAAGAAAATTTACATTACAATTACGAAAAATTTAAAATTCAAGGAGGAAATTATGAAAAAGTCATTTTTTCTTATTCTATTGTCGGCGATCTTTGTTTTTGCGAATTCCTTAAGCGAAATAAAGCAAAGCAAGGTTATCAGAGTGGGCGTTTATGAAAACGAGCCGCCTTTTAGTAAGTCGAGCGAGAAAGGCTTTGAAGGCTTCGAAGTCGAGCTTGCCAACGCGCTAGCCGGTAAAATTTTCGGTTCTGCTGGCGGTCGTATCGAGCTTATACCGGTAACGAACGAAGTGCGCTTTCCGATGCTTCAAAACAATCAAGCCGATATGATAATCGCAGCCGCAAGTATCACCGAAGAGCGTAAGGGAAGCGTAGATTTTTCGATGCCGTATTTTACGGTGAATTTGGGAATTTTAACGAAAAAAGACTCAAATATTCATAAAATAGGCGATCTGATGGGCAAAAAGATCGGTATCATCCGCAAGACTACCGGCGAGGCGTATATCAAAAAGGACGGCGGTTATAATGTTTCCTACTGCAACGATTCGGTCGATTGCTACAGGAGATTAAAAAGTGGCGAGATCGACGGGTATTGCAACAACAACCTTTTTGTAATGGTCTATCCGATCGTAGATCCTGCAGTCGAAGTCAATATCAAAAATTTAGGCGATAATGTATTCTTAGGCGTCGCGGTGCAAAAAGGCAATGCGGAGCTGCTAGAAGCGATCAATAAAGGCTTGATCGCACTTAGCAAAGAGGGCTTTTTCAAAAAGGCTTACGAGGATACTTTCGAATCCTTCTATAAAGGCACCGTCGATAAAAAATATTTCTTACTCGACGATCTTTACAGCTTTTTTTAATAAAAAAGGAGTTTAAAATGAAAAAATCGCTGTTTTTAATTCTTTTATCTTGCATCTTTGCGCTTGCGAATTCTTTAAGCCAAATAAAGCAGAGTAAAGTCATTCGTATCGCTGTTTATGAAAATGAGCCTCCATTTAGTAGAGTTACGGATAACGGCTTTGAGGGCTTTGACGTAGAGCTTGCTAATGCAATCGGAGGTAAAATTTTAGGCGATACCGGCGGCAGGATCGAGCTCATACCGGTATCGGCGCAAGCGCGCTTTCCGTCCATTCAAAATAATCAGGCAGATATGCTTATCGCGGCTGCAAGCGTTACTGAGGAGAGAAAGAAAAATTATGAGTTTTCGATGCCCTATCTTTCGGTAAATTCCGGAGTTTTAACCAGAAAAAGCGACAATATCCAAAAAATGAGCGATCTGCGAGGTAAGAAAGTAGGCGTCATTCGCGGCTCGACGGGCGAAGCGTTTATGCAAAAGGACGGCGGCTACAATCTAGTGTATTGCAAAAATTCCTCCGATTGCTACAAACGGTTAAAGAGCGGCGAAATCGATGGCGCGTGCGACGATAATCTATTTGTGATGGTCTATCCGGTCGCAGATCCTAGCGTCGAGGTTAATATCAAAAGTCTTGGCGAGAACGTATTTTTAGGCATCGCGATGCAAAAAGGCAACGCAGATCTCGCAGAAGCCGTTAATCAAGCGCTCATTTCTCTTAGCAAAGAGGGCTTTTTCAAAAAAGCGTATAACGATACTTTCGAGCCTTTCTACAAAGGCACCGTCGATAAAAAATACTTCCTTTTAGACGACATATACAGCTTCTTTTAGAATTTTAAATTTTGATTGTGGGTCGGGATTTGAAGCTTCGCGGCTTTAAATTCTAACCCGCGCATAACCGGCGTGTCATTAAAATTCCATATCAAATTTTGTCCTAAAACCTCATTTCAAATTTTATTAGTCCCGCCGCCGCGCCTAAGCCAGCGTGCACACGGCGGTCGCAATCTTTAGTATTTGCGAGCATTTACGGCGCGCAAAATTAGATTGAATTAAACTTTAAAATTTTACTTCGAGCCCTTGGAATTTTTTAAATCCTGCATGCGCTCCTGCTGAGCCTGCACGAACGCGTCGTATCTCGTAAAAAGATAATCCTTAATCTCAAAAATCATCAATGTAAAAATCGAAGGCAGCGTAAAAAATCTAATCGTCATAAATACCAGATCAAGCGCGCTTAGCTCATCCTCGCTCGCTCGATAACCCTCCCGCACTTGCGGTTAAAATTCCGTGCAGCGCCTCGTAGTTGTAAAGGATGAAAATCGTCACGAAAAGTGTGGAGAGCTTCGATACGATCTTATTCATGATCTGCGCCACATCCTCGTCCGCGATCACCGACATCGCAAACCACACGAGGGTGAAAAACAGCGGAAAGACGATGTTAAAATTTAGCGAGTTATCAAGCTTCTGTGCGCCCGTCACCGCAATGATCGCAAACACCGCCGCAAAGGGGATCACAAATAGCGCAAACGTCATCGCCGATTTTATCGCCTTAAAAAAGCTATACGTAAGCAGCGGCGCGCCCAAAGCGAGCAAAAAGATCGTCAGCGCGTAGTTGGCTTTGGCAAAATCGTATAGATTAAGCAGCGCAAATACCGATGCTGCGGCAAGTAGCGGCACGCTTAGTTTAAACAGCACCCCGTATTTGGCGTAGGCGCGCGACACGACGGCGTCGAGCTTGCTAAATTTGACGTTTAAGCTTTGCGCCCTGATGAAAAACAAAATGACGAATTTGACGATGCAATTCGGTTTGACTGATATTCCTTAAAACTTAATAAATCTATCTATTTATTGTCATATGAATTTCCTTGCAAAGCTTCTTTCCAGTAATCTCTAATTTTAAAAAATATCAGTGTAAGTAATGAAGGTATTGTAAAATATTGTATAGCCATAGATATAATTTTAATTACTTGCTTATCTGGAAGCTGTGTCTTTTTGGTAAAAATTTCTATTAACATATCATTACTGAGAAATGCAATAAACAATAATACTATAGCAGAAAACCTAGATATTATTTCATTCACAAATATTGATAATTTTTCATCGGCCAAAATAAAACTTATAAGCCAAATATATGTACCATAAAGCATTGGAACTAATAATTTTAAAAGCGATGAATTATTAATAGTATCATAATTATTAGATGATGGTAATATTGGTAATATAATAAATTGGGGAAATTTAAAAATAAGTTGTGCGATCATGATTAAATATGTCAAAAGAGAAAGTACATATATGATTATTTTTATTGGTAGATTAAATCTAGAAATAAGCAGTAGCAAATAAATAAGCAGTAGCAAATAAATCAATGGCATTATTAAAGTAGGTACATTCACTAAAAAAATAACTATTACAATAAAAACATATAACATTGATACAAATGTATATGATATGCAAAAACAATAAATAATCATGCAAATAATCAATATAAGTAATGCTAAAGAATTATTTGCTATTGCAGAACTCAAAATTTCAAAAGAGATAGCAAATGGAATAATAAAAATTATAGATGACTTTTTGAATGATAAAAAACCCCACTTTTTAAATATTTTATCTAATCTATCAAATAGTTGAGGTTTCTTATTTACTAAAATAAGTATAATAAATCCTAATGTAAATATTATAACCGCTGGGATAAAATTTTGCTTATCTAACCACAAAAGTACCACTAGCATTAGTATTTCAATTGCTATAATAAATAATAGACAGAACGTACCAACAACATTAATTGATTCTGAGAGTTGATTATTTTTCATAGTTATATTTCACATCCAATCTAAAATTTGCGTAATTTCCGTAGCGTGAAAAATTTTAAGTCCCTGCGCGTTTTGCGGCTTCATCGGGACGATCGCGTTTTTAAATTTCTGCATCGCGGCTTCTTTCAGGCGCGCATCAAGGTTGAAGATCTCTCTGATCTCGCCGTTTAGGCTCACCTCGCCGATGAAGACGCTTTCTTTGCTGATCGGGCGGTTTTTGAAGCTGCTTACGATCGCCGCGACGACGGCTAGATCGCACGCCGTTTCGGTGATTTTTACGCCGCCGCTTACGTTTACGAAGACGTCGTATCCGCCAAGCCCGATCTCAAGCTTGCGATCAAGTAGCGCTAGAAGCATATCGAGGCGGTTTTTATCAAAGCCCGTAGCGCTGCGCTTCGGATAGCCGCTCTCGCACACGAGCGCTTGGATCTCCACGACGAGCGCGCGCGTACCCTCCATCGTGATCGTGATCGCCGAGCCGCTTACCGCCTTGCCGCGCGTGAAAAATTTACTCGCGACATCCTTGGCGCTGACGAGTCCGTGCGGCCCCATCTCGAAAATCCCCACCTCGCTCGTAGCTCCAAAGCGGTTTTTAAAACCGCGTAAAATTCTAAGCTGCTTGCTCGCATCGCCCTCGAAATACAGCACCACGTCCACCATATGCTCTAGTATGCGCGGGCCTGCGATCGAGCCCTCTTTGGTGATATGGCCGATGATGAAGATCGAAATCCCGCGCGCTTTGGCAAGTCGCATCAGCTCGAACGTGATCTCGCGCACTTGCGTGATCGAGCCGGGCGCAGAGGGGGCTTTGTCGCTAAAAAGCGTCTGGATGCTGTCGATGACGATAAACTTATAATCCCTGCGCTCCACCTCTTCAAGCACGGCGCCCAGATTTATCTCGGTGAGCAAAAACAGCTGCTCGCTTATCGCGCCAAGCCTCTGCGCGCGCATTTTAATCTGGCTGGCGCTCTCCTCACCGCTTACGTAAAGCACGGCGCGACCGCCGCTTGCTAAATTTGCCGCGATCTTAAGCAGCAGCGTGGATTTTCCGATGCCCGGACTGCCGCCGATTAGCACGAGCGAACCCTCTACGACGCCGCCTCCGAGGACTAAATTTAGCTCGCTATCCTTGGTGTCGATCCGCGAAATTTGCTCGATTTCTATCTCGCTGATCGCTTTGGCGCTTGCGGACGAGGTGCGGGCAAGCTCGCCTTCGATCTCTTTTAGCGCTTTGATCTGAGCGGGCTTGAGCTCGACGAAGCTATCGAATGCGCCGCAGTCGGGGCATCTGCCGAGCCATCTGCTTTGCTGATTGCCGCAGTGTTGGCACTCAAAAATCGTAGTTTTAATCTTCGCCATCTTTATCCCTCGTTCATTTTTGCTTAAATTTAGCCTTGAATTTCGTGAAATTATACTTAAAATTTTTAAAATTTTAGCCGCCCCGCGCGCCGCTTGCGAGATCAAAAATCACGGAACAAAGGATTTGCGGCTAAATTTAGGCTAAATTTAAATATGTTTTAAACATTTATAACTATAATACAAACTTCACTTTATTTAAAGAAGGTTTAAGATGAAGGGCAAGCTTAGTAGAAGCCAGTTTTTGACGATATCGCTTACGCTATTTGCGATGTTTTTCGGTGCGGGAAATTTTATTTTTCCGCCGGGTCTTGGCAGGGAGTCGGGGCAGAATTTTTATATCGCTATAATGTTTTTTTGCGCTACGGCGGTGCTTCTGCCGGTGCTCGGCGTCGCAGGCATTGCGCGCGCTAAGGGGCTTCAGAGCCTGGTGCGCCGCATAGATCCCGTGTTTGCGATCGTTTTTACCGCGCTTTTATATCTTACGATCGGGCCGCTTTTTGCGATACCGCGCGCGGCGAATATGCCTTTTGACATCGCGATTAAGCCTTTTATTGCGGAAGATCGTCTTCAAATTTGGCTATTTATTTATTCTGCCGCATATTTTGCGCTGAACTATTACATCTGTATGAACCCTTCAAAGCTCGTCGATCTGCTCGGAAAATATCTCACGCCGATACTTTTGGCGCTTATTTTGTTACTTTTCGGCGCGGGATTTTTGTTTCCTATCGGAAGCTTCGTAGCTCCTAGCGGAGAGTATGTCGATCATGCCGCAGCAAAGGGCTTCGTAGAGGGCTATCAGACGATGGATGCGCTTGCGTCGCTGGCATTTGGAATCATCGTAATTAACGCCATCAAAGCAACCGGCGTGAGCGACGAGAAGCACCTTGTAACCTCCACGATAAAAGCAGGAATGATGTCGGGCGTCATACTGATGACGATATATTTTATGCTGGGCTATCTGGGCGCGACCTCCGCGGAGCTTTTCAAAGATATGCCGAATATCAACGGAGCGGAGCTTCTGTCGCGAGTAAGCGATTATTACTTCGGAAGAATTGGCGTCGTGATCCTAGGCAGCGCATTTTTCTTAGCCTGCATCACCACGACGCTGGGTCTTATAAGCTCGGCTAGCGAATACTTCGAGGAGCTTACGAAAGGCAAGATCAAATACAAAACATGGGCGATCGCTTGGTGCGTGATCGGCTTTGGAGTTGCAAATTTCGGCCTTACGACCATCATCAAAGGCTCCATCCCCGTGCTCGTCGCCATCTATCCGATCTCGATCATGCTGATAATCCTCTCGCTGATTAATCCGTGGATCGATTCGAGCAAGCTGATTTACCGCGCCTGCGTCTATGTTTGCGTCGTCGAGGGCGTCATAAACGGACTTGATATTTTGGGGATTTCGGTGCCGCTTGTTACGTTTATCGTGAAGAAAATGCCATTTTACGACTCGATGCTCGGCTGGATCGTGCCTAGCACCTTGACCTTCGCCGTGACATATGTGCTGCATCTGATCTTTGAAAAAAGAGACGATAGCTTTTAAATTTAAGAGCTATTTTAAAATTTAGCCGGGCTCTACGGGACTCGGCATACTTCTAAATTTTAATTCGTCGCCGAATTTAATCTCTCATATTTTTCCATAGAATTTTGACATATAAAATAAGCCGCCTTCAAAATTTAACTTAAATTTACGATAAAATTATCAAAATAAAATCGCAAAAGGAAATAAGATGGATAAACGGGATGAGGCGCTAAGCTTGGCGCGAGATTTTGAGCGCGACGGCTTTAGAGTGCCCGGTTTATATGAGCGGTTTTGGCGGCTGCAAGGTGATGCGGCGGCGTATTTTACACTAGCGGACAGTCTGCTGCGCGGGCGGAGGGACGGCGGCACGCTGCTAAAGGACGCTCTGGGCTATGTGGGCGAGGAGGATTTTAAAGCTCTGATCGCCACGGCGGTTGAAATGTTGCGCGAAGAAGCAGCAGGGCGGCGCAAAACCCAACAGGACGAAAGCGCGGCACAGATGGGAGAGAATGCGCGCTCGGCGCAGGCGGACGAAAGCGCGGGCGAAAACGCATGGCAACGCGGCAGAGATGAAAAAAGCGCACGCTGGAAAAACGCCGAAGAGGTCATCGCAGCGGCGAGTCTCGAGTTTGCGCCGCTTTTGCACCCGTATCTTGGCGAGCTTTTTAAATTGCAGCCGAACGAGAGCGCGTATTACGCGGAGTATCCGTGGCGCGGGCTTAGTTACGAGAGCTCAAAGTTCTGGCGCGAGAGGCTTGCAGGTCCGCAGACGAGCAGAGACGATAAGCAAAAAATTTTTAGCTGCCTGCTTCAGACCCGCGATCCGCGAAACGTAAAATTTGCCTGCGAGTTCGCGCTTGCGGAGGATTTTTTCGATCGCCCGTGCGATTTGCTCGAATATATAGGCTACTGGCTGGAGGTCGTGGGATTTACTTTTGAGCGGGTTAAATTTGACGTAGACGGCGCGGCTCAAGCGGCAGGGGATGAAATTTTAAAAATGGATGCGGGCAAATGCGGCGGCGCCAAGCAAACCCAACCTAGCGAGCGCGACGTATCGCGGATGTCAAACGAGCCGGACGGCGCTACTTCAGCGTCGCTGCAAGCGGATGAGTGCGATCTATCGCGCAAAAATTTAGATGAAGCGTGCGATGCGGCAAGCGCCGTTAAATTTAACGCTGGCGATTTAAAATCGGCAGCGAGCCAAAATTTTAAAGCGTGCGCAGCTGAACACGACTCTAAATTTAACTCAAACGAGCTAGCTGCCGATAAATCACAAAAAGCGCCGAACGATGAAATTTGCTTTGGCGGCGAGAAATTCAGGCTCAAAAGATACTGCAGCCAGCGCGCGTATCACATAATCTTTCCGCGCGGGTATTTCGGCGCGCCCTATGCGCCGCATCTGGCGAAGCATCATCCGACCTGGCGGTTTGAGGGCAGCGAGGCGAGATATAGGCTAGGCGGGGTTTTGGACGAGGCGGACGGCGATGCGCAAAATCCGCTATTTCATCTCATCACGCTTGATCCGCCGCCCCGCGACTTGCCCGTGCGATCGTTGCCGCGCCTAATCCTCGCCGCGCACGTCAGAGAGATAAACGAGGGCGAGGTAGTATTTTACGAGCACGACGCGCAGGGTATGCCGCGACGTATCGGAAATAGGACGCAGGTAGAATACGTGCAGGACGAGCCGATCATGGAGTGCGAGGTTGCGCTTGCGCCTACGCCGTCGCGCTGGGCGGCTCAGGACTGGGGGATGTCAAACAGCAGGCAAAACCTCGCGCGCATCGGCGGCGAGCCTTCGTGGATACAGGGCGCGCAGGTGTCGCGCTGTCCGATATGCGGCGAAAAGATGGAGTTTTTGATGCAGCTTGACAGCGAGCTTCCAAGCTGCGAGCAAGGCGGCGAGGTATATTTCGGCAGCGGCGGGATTTTATATGTGTTTTGGTGCGAGCGGACGCGGGTGAGCGCGTTTTTTATGCAGTGTACGTGAGTAAAATTTAAGAAAAACGCGCAAATGGACGGACGGATGATCACGGCGAAAATAAAAAGAAAGGGCGGTATTTGGTATTTTGACGATTATTTTAAGTCGCTTCGCAAGAATGAAAACGAAATAGCAAAGCCTATCAGGCAGTTTGTCTTGGATCCGAAAAGGTATCTGTTTAATACGAAAGAGACCCTTCACGACGCCGTTTTGACTGAATTTAAATTTGGCATTTTAAAAAAACGAAGATAATTAACGATGAAATTTTTATCGCCATATGGGGATAGAAATTTTAAATTTATTTTCAAAAACGTCCTAGCCGTCCGCTTCAAAACGGACGACAAGAGCTTTAAAAATAACGATCTGATAGTTCATCAATTTTCGCTAAAGCCGGAAGGCGTTTGCGAGTATGATTTTATCTTTGCGAGCGGACAGAGGATAGCCGTGAAATTTAAGCGGCTTGAGATCATTGAAGAATTCTTATAGGTGCGCTGCTTTGCTGATGGCGGAGGGATTTTACGTATTTTGGTGCGAGCGGACGTGGACGAGCGCGTTTTTTATGCAGTGCGTGAGCTAAAATTTTGTAAAATTCTAAAACGAAAATCGTAAAATTCTAAGTAAAATTTGTTCTAAGATAATCGAGCGGCAAAATTTGACGAGCATTTCGGCACGTAAATTTAAACTTCTTTAGCGAGAATATGAATATAAATTTACGCAGACATGCAGAGTTTAAGCGTAAATCCCATCCACCAGCGTCTCTACAAACTCATCCGAGTTAAATTCCGCCAAATCCTCCATCCGCTCGCCCACGCCGACGAAAAGTATCGGCAGCCGCAGCTCGCGCGCTATGGCGAAAAGTGCGCCGCCTTTGGGCGTGCCGTCGAGCTTCGTGATGATGATGCCGTCGAGCCTTACGATCTCGTTGAACGCTCTGGCTTGCGCGACGCTGTGATTGCCCTGAGTGGCGTCTAGAACGATGATCTTTCGGTGCGGTGCGCCGCTTTTTGCGCGGTCGCAGATGCGCACGATCTTCTCTAACTCCGCGGCTAAATTTTTCTGATTTTGCAGGCGTCCGGCGGTGTCGATCAGGACGCGATCGATGTTTTTGGCACTAGCTGAGCTAACGGTGTCAAACGCCACAGCAGCGGGATCGTGCCCCTGCGCGGTCGCTACGATCGGTAGATTTAGAATTTGCGCCCATTTGCGCAGCTGCTCGACTGCGCCCGCGCGAAAGGTGTCGCATGCGCCTAAAATCACGCTCTGACCGCTATTTTTATATAAATTTGCAAGCTTTGCGGTCGTCGTGGTCTTGCCCGCGCCGTTTACGCCGATGATGAGCTCTACGAACGGCTTCTCATCTGCGGCTTTAGCGATCTCGTAATCGAAATAGTTCTTCAAAACGCCCTTGAGATCATCTTTTGCGACTAGCTTTTTTGCGGGCAGTTTTTCTAAAATTTCCTCCACAAGCTCGTAGCCTACGTCGGCTTCAAGCAGCATTTCTTCTAGGATTTCTTTTGAAATTTTATCCTCGCCCTTTGCACCTCGCATCGCGCCTATGGTCTTGCTAAGCCCTTTTTTAAAAAATTCGAACATCAAAAAATTTTCTCCAATTCGGTTATTAAAATTTCTTCCGGCATCAGCCCGAAATACTGCGCGCTAAACTTGCCCTTTTCGTCGTATATCGCCATATACGGCACTTCGTTTATGCCGCCTAGCGCCTTTGTAAAAAAGTCCGTTCCTTCGCCGTAAGCGATCGCGTAATTTACCTCGTGCGCGCTTGCATAGGTTTTTGCATCGTCTAAATTTGCGTCACCGATCATTACGCCGATGATATCAAGCTTGCCGGAGTAGGCTTGTTTGGCGGCATTTAGCGCGCTTACCTGCACGGCGCAGGCGTCGCACCACGGCGTAAAAAATGCAAATAGCGTCACGGTGGAGTTATTATCGATTCGAAAACCCTGCTTTGTCTTTTGCATATTTAAAATTTTGCCGTTATTCAGTTGAAGAGAAAATGGTGCGGTGTAATCGACCTGGATCACGGCTTCGGTTTCGGGCTGCGGCTGCGTGGCGTTGGCCTCGGTCGGGGTATCGCTTGATTTTTTATCCTCATCATCGCCGCAACCTGCAAGAAATAAAAAAGCCGTAAAAAGCGCTAGAAAAAAATGAAATTTCATAGTAAACCTTGAGAATTTTATCGCAAAATTATACAAAAAATAGCTAAAATAAGCGTTAATATTTTATTCGAAAGATCAAACGATGCAAAAGAATGAATTTAGAGTAATTTGCAAATCGCGCCTGAAATCTCACGCCGCGCGCGCAGCCAGATGCGAGCATTACGTGCTTTTAAAGCGCATAGAGGGGCTGGTGAAATTTTTAAAAGCGCGCAAAATTTTGATATTTTTGCCGATGAGCTACGAGCCGAATGTTTTGATTTTAAGAAAAAAGCTATCAAAAAGCTGCGAATTTTACGTTCCGTTTATGGTGGATATTAGTTTAAAAATGGTAAGATTACGTTTACCTTTTAAAATTTCACGCTTTGGGCTGCGGCAGACGCTTCCGCAAAACGGGTATTTTAAGAAGGTCGATTTAGCCGTGGTTCCAGCTATCGGAGTGGATGGCGCAATGGCTAGAATAGGACATGGGAAAGGATTTTACGATATGTTTTTTTCAGGTCTTAAGTTTAAGCCCGCAATCGCGTTCGTGAGTATAAAAGACTGCTTTTGCAGCGAAATTTTATCGCTTGATCACGACGTAAAGGGTGATTTTTACATAACTCCGAGCCAAAATTACCTAAAAAGAGGAAAGTATGATAGAGATTTTAATCGCCTTGTGCGCTCTTGCGGTGGGCGCTGGCATAGGATACTTAGTAGCTAGAAAAATCAATAACGCCAATTACGATTTTTTCGTAGAACAAGCCAAAGCTAAAGCCAAAGCTATAGAATTTGAAGCCGAGGGCATCTTGCGAAATTCTAAAATTTCGGTGCAGGAAGCCGAGTTTGAAGCGAAGAAAAAATACGAAGATAAAGCAAGCAAACTGCAGAAAGAATTTAACGTTAAATTTGACGAGCTCGGTAAAAAGGAGCACGCGCTTCTAACCGAGCAAGAGATTTTAAAAGACAGCAAAAAAGAGCTCGAAAGCGCCAAAAAAGAGGCGAAATTCCTTTACGAAGAGGGCTCAAATTTAAAGAAAAGCTATGAAGAGAAGCTAGCCGAAGCGCTTAAGGTTTTGGAGCGCGTGGCGGGCTTTACGCAGGACGAGGCGCGCGCGCAGGTGCTTAAAAAGGTCGAGGAGCAAAGCCGCACCGACATCGCTCACATCGTGCGAAAATATGAAGAGGAAGCCAAAAAAGAGGCGCGAAAAAAGGCGAATTATATTTTGGCGCAGGCTACGTCGCGCTTTGCGGGCGAGTTTGCGGCAGAGCGGCTTATCAACGTCGTAAATATCAAAAACGACGAGCTCAAAGGCCGTATCATCGGCAAGGAGGGGCGCAATATAAAGGCGCTTGAGATGACTCTTGGCGTGGACGTCATCATCGACGACACCCCGAATGCGATTATCGTAAGCTCACATAATCTCTACCGCCGCGCCATCGCAGTTCGCGTCATCGAAACTCTTATCGAGGACGGCAGAATTCAACCTGCGCGCATCGAGGACATCTACAAAAAAGTAAGCGACGAATTTGAAGCTAGCATCGCCGAAGAGGGCGAAAATATCGTAATGGATTTAGGCCTTAGTAAAATTCACCCCGAAATTTTAAAACTCATCGGCAAGCTTAAATTTCGCGCCAGCTATGGACAAAACGCCCTTGCACACAGCCTTGAGGTTGCGCATCTTGCGGGCATTATCGCTGCAGAAACGGGCGGAGATCAAAAGCTGGCCAAGCGAGCGGGCTTGCTTCACGATATCGGCAAGGCGCTAACTCACGAATACGAGGGCTCGCACGTGGATCTGGGCGCCGAAGTTTGCCGCCGTTATAAAGAGCATCCGGTAGTTATAAACGCGATCTACGCCCACCACGGCCACGAGGAGGCCACAAGCGTAGAAAGCGCCGCAGTCTGTGCCGCAGACGCGCTAAGTGCCGCGCGCCCGGGCGCTAGACGAGAGGTGCTAGAGAGCTATCTAAAGCGCGTTAGCGACATCGAAGCGATCGCGATGAGTAAAACGGGCGTCAAGCAGGCCTATGCGATCAACGCAGGTCGCGAGATCCGCGTCATCGCAAACGCCAAGCTTATGAATGACGATGAGGCGGTTTTGGTCGCTAAAGAGATCGCTTCGGAGATCCAAGATAAGGTTCAATTCCCAGGCGAGATCAAGGTTAACGTCATACGCGAGCTTCGCGCGGTCGAGATAGCCAAATAAGGAGTATGAAATGAAAAAATTTATAATCGCTTTATTTTTGCTTTTTAACGCGGCATTTGCCGATGATGAGCTCATCATCAACAGCGCAAGCGCCTATTCGTCGGTAATGCGCACAAACTCGCAGTATAAATATCTAGCGCAGCAAGCCCGCGCGATCGTGATCTTTCCGAGCGTCAAAAAGCTGGGCTTCATCATAGGCGGAATGTACGGCGAGGGGATCATCATTTACAATAATGACGGCGCGCGCAGCATAAGCGGTGCGGAGATCAGCAGCGCCAGCGTAGGACTTCAGATCGGCTATGAGGATAATTATCTGGTTATTTTCGTAATGCATGACGATGTAATCCAAAAAATGCGAAATTCCCAAATCACGCTCTCAGGCGACGCTACGGCAGTTGCAGGTAACTACAGCGCCGATTCTGGCTCTTTAGATGTGCTAAATCAAGATATGTACGTCTTTACGAATAAAGGCGGGCTGTTTGCGGGCGTGAGTCTGGGCGGTTCGGTGCTAGAGACCAAAAACGACCGCGCTTTTGATCCAAATACCGAGGGTTATGCGCTTTTGATGCGAGTAATTGGCGCAGATGAGTAAAATTTAGCTAGAAGAAATGCTAAGGCGCATAGATTAGCGAAAAATTCCTGCTTTATGAGCGTTTTATTAGCGGCTTGGAATTTTGCTCGCGTAATTTCTGCAGAATAATAGACTTAGGTGCGTAATTTTATTGCAATTCGCGGGGTGGGAGGCATTTGAGGATATCGCGTGGATCCTGCGTAATTCGCGAGTTGCTTCGGATTCTAAAGAAGTCGAAATTTTGTCGTTGAATTTAGAATTGCAAAATTTTACTGCTAAATTTTGCGGAAATTTTGCTTGATATCTAGAAATTTTATTTTAGAATTTCGCTTAATATTTTGCGGCGAAATTTTATATTTCGCGACAGCCGTGCGGAATTTTAAATTTAATGTCGCAGCAAAATCAAGTGGCGTCGTGGGGCGTTATAGTGAAATTTTCGCGCCGAATTTTAAAGCTGCTTTAGTCAAAATTTATAGAATTTTATACGATCTAATGAAAGGATTCGATGGAATCGATGTTTGCAAACCTCCATACGTGGGGGTATTTGATACTGTTTTTGTATTCGCTGGGCGGAGGATTTTTGGCGCTTGCGGCGGCGGGCGTGCTAAGCTCGGCCGGTGAGCTCAATATCGTCTTATGCATCGTAATCGCCTGCATATCGAACTTTATAGGCGATTCTGGGCTGTTTTTAGTAAGCCGCTACAATAAAAAAGAGATCATGCCCTATCTGCGCAAACAGCGCCGCAACCTCGCTCTGGCGCAAATTTTGTTTCGCAAATACGGCGACCGCATAATTTTAATCAAAAAATTCATCTACGGCCTCAAAACCCTCGTACCGATCGCGATCGGCATCACAAAATATTCATTTTTAAAATTTAGCGTCATCAATGCCGTAAGCTCGCTCATTTGGGCGCTTGTGGTGGGGCTACTGAGCTACTACGCGGGCGATTTCGTGCGCGGACTTTACGAGCGGATAAAAGAAGCCCCGTGGATCGCACCGCTAATTTTGGCCGCAATCGCTATGATGATCGTCGCGTATTTTCGCTTCGCCACGCGCAAAAAAGGCTAGCGGTGGCAAAAAAGCTGATCCCGCTCGCAATTTTCGCAGCACTTCTTTTGGCGCTAAATTTTATCTCTAATTCGCGCAGCCCCGCGGCTAAAGATGAGCGGGTTTTTACCTCCAAAACCTTGGATGCTGCGTCGCGTAAAAGCGGCGCGCAAGATATCAAAAGCGGCACCGATCGTAAAATTTCAAGCCCCGAAAATCCCGAAAGCAGCGCCGACACAAAAGATGAGCGCGGCGAAAAGGGCGCATATAGCACGAATATAGACGGCGGAAGAAGCGCAGACGGCGGGGCAGGGCGCGGAGCAGATCTAGGAGATTTAAAATCTCATCCGCAAGTAAACGAGCCCGCCGCGACAAATCCTAAAGATGAGGCAGACACTCACAGGCGGCGCAGCGCAGATTATGAAGCTTCAAACTCCCAAAATCCAGCCGCAAATTCTAAAAATCAGCTCGCGGACGAGCCCTGCATAAGTAGGGAGTGCGTGAGCGCTCATATCCGCCGTACGGGGTCTTTGCCGCGAAATTTCATCACGAAAAAGCAGGCCGGCGAGCTTGGCTGGCAGGGCGGCGATCTGTGGCAATACGCGCGCGGCAAGAGCATCGGCGGCGATCGTTTCGGCAATTTCGAGCGCAGGCTGCCTGATAAAAAGGGGCGTATTTGGCGCGAATGCGACATCGAGTATCGCGGCGGCCCGCGCGGCGCTAAGCGGCTGATATTTTCAAACGACGGGCTGATCTTTTACACCGCCGATCATTATGAAAGCTTCGAGCGCATGCAATGAGTTTAAATTTTAAAACACGCAGCGCAGCAAAGATCATCATCGACGGCGCAAAGATTAGGCGCAAAGATCAAATTTTCGCGCTGTTTGCCGCAGCGATGGATTTCGAGCCCGAATACGTCGCAAATTTAGACGCGCTCTACGACGCGCTTGGCGAGCGAGGCGGGCAGGTTTTCGTGATCATCAAAAGGGGTGGAATTTTAAAGCTAAGACTGGGCAAATTTTATGATATTTTGCTGGATGTTTTGCGCAGCGGCGAGGCGAAAATTTTAATCTTATGAGCTCGCGCGGCAGCCATTCCGCTTTAAAGCTAAATTTTGCCGAGGCAAAGATTTGTTTCGGCGCAGTTTCGAGTGCGCCGTTAAAATTTACTGAATTTTAGAGCTTATTATTAGAGCTTATTAAAAGAGGCGATTTTGGAAATTTCACTCACAAAGCTCACGCGGTCAAATTTAAACTCAAGCCCATACTGCCAATCTTTGCGGCGCAGGTTTGTAAAGTCGCTAAATCTGATCGTATCCGCTTCAAATTTAGCCTTAAGCGCGAGATACCAGCAGTCCCAGATCCCGCACGGACAGCCTAGTAGCACGACATACCGCTCATCTTGCGCCAGATCAGCCTCAAGCGCCGCGCGTAAGAATAGCTCCTCAAAATCGATCAAGCTTAAGTAGGCGTAGCCTCCTGCGATGCTAGCTTGCCCCTCTTTCGCCGCAAAGCTTTGCTCGCGCCGCTTAATCAGTTCAAGCAGAGGCTCGCCGTTTATCGCAACGACGACTTCGGTAAAGCTTTCGCCCTCAATTTCGTAATCGTTTGGATAAAATTTAATGCTATCCATGCGGCAATCTCGCTAAATTATCTGTTTTGCGCCGTATTTGCACCGGCCTGCTAAAATTTCGGCGCAGTTTAGCAAAATCCTAGTAAAATTCGGTTGAAATCCAAAATCGTCGCTAAGGCGCAAAGAGAATGGAAATTTTGTAAAATTTGGGATGCCGGGCTTGCGGAGCTTGTTTTTTAACGCCCGCAAGCTCAAATTTGCAAAAAAGCTCAATTTGCGTAGATGAAAGAAGCGAAAATAAAAGGTTAAATTTTAGCGCAGATCAAAGAGGCCAAAACGAGAGTTAAATTTTACGGATAAAGAAGTCGAAATTAGAAATGAGGGGTTAAATTTAATTCGCTTTTTAGGGCGCTTAAATTTAACCCCGCCGCGGCTACATCATTTCGCCGCTTTTGTGCTCGTGCTCGGTGTAGGTTACCGGGATATCCTTCTTGCCTTTGCCCGGCGTATACACTCCCTCTCCGCGTTTGAAAAGAAGCTCGATGCCTTCGTCGTTCGTAAGCATTATGCCGCTTGCGGAAGCCGCGCGTTTGAGATTATGCTTTTTACCCTTTTCGTCGGTTAACACGCCCGTTGCGAACATATCGTTCGAGCTAAGGCTGATGCGCTTATCTCCGGTCTCTCCGAGTAGAAATACGATCGTGTGCGCTACAGACTCTTGCTTTTGCTGCGGAGCCGTATCGGCCTTAGGTTGGTTGCATCCGCTTAAAAGCGCGATTGCCGCTAATGACGAGAATACAATTCGTCTCATTTTTTCTCCTTTAAAAAAAGTTCGCGAATTATATAGCCAAAAAGTAAATCCTAGATTTCGCGACTTTTTATTTAATCAAAGATTAACCCAAATTTAGTAAAATTCCAGCTGAAAACATCCCAAATAAGGAGAACCTTATGGCAGTAAAAATCGCAATTAACGGCTTTGGAAGGATCGGTAGGTGCGCGGCTAGAATTGCGCTAAGCAGGGACGATGTGGAGCTTGTGGCGATCAACGATACCGCTAAGCGCGAGCTTACGAGATACCTGCTTCAATACGACACCGTTCACGGCGAGTTTCGTAAAAAAGTAGAAATTCTAAGCGACGAATGCATAGCCGTAGACGGCAAAAAAATCCGCGTCTATTCCACCAGAGAGCCTGCGGAGCTTGATTTTGCCGGCGATGGTGCAGAAGCTGTGCTTGAATGTACTGGTGCATTTTTAACGAGCGAAAAATGCAAGCCGTTCATAGATAACGGTATCGGCGTAGTCGTAATGAGCGCGCCTGCCAAGGATGATACGCCTACTTTTGTAATCGGCGTTAATGAGGGCGCTTATGCAGGACAGCGCGTCATCTCAAATGCTAGCTGCACCACTAATGGCCTGGCTCCAATTGCAAAAATTCTAGACGATGAGCTTGGTATCGAAAAGGGTCTGATGACGACGATTCACGCCTATACACATGGACAGAGTCTAGTCGATGTAAAAGCCAAGGACTTTCGCCGTTCACGCGCCGCGGCTCTTAATATCGCTCCGACTACGACGGGTGCGGCAAAAGCGATTAGTAAGGTACTTCCGCAGCTAAGCGGTAAGATGCACGGACAATCGGTGCGCGTGCCGGTGGCTAACGTTTCGATGGTTGATCTAACAGTGCTAACGCGCAAGCAGACGAGTGCCGAGGAGCTAAACGAAATTTTCCGCCGCTATGCCGCTAAAGAGATGAAAGGAATTTTGCTCGTAGACGACGATAGCCGTGTCAGCAGCGATTTTTGTACTTCAGAATACTCCAGCATCGTAGCTAGCGACTGCACGCAGGTAATTGACGGTAATCTTATAAAAGTGATGAGCTGGTATGACAACGAGTGGGGATATAGCGAGCGCCTCATCGATTTAGCCTTATATGCGGCAAAAAGAAGGAAATAAGATGGGCGAAATTCTTTCGATTAAAGATTTGAAATTTAAAGACGGCGCGCGCGTTTTTATCAGGTGCGATTTTAACGTGCCGATGGATGAGTTTTGCAATATTACGGACGATCGTCGCATTCGTTCGTCTATCCCTACGATTAAATATTGCTTAGACGAGGGCTGCGCGGTAATTTTAGCCAGTCATTTAGGGCGCCCAAAAAACGGATACGAAGAAAGACTTAGCCTAAAGCCTGTGGTAAAGAGGCTATCTAGGCTTTTGGAACGCGAGATAAAATTTGTCTCCGACGTCGCGGGCGAGGAGGCAGGAGCTGCGGTAAATTCGCTTAAAAAGGGCGAAGTGCTTTTGCTAGATAATCTGCGCTTTGAAAAGGGCGAGAGCAAAAACGACGAAGCATTAGCTAAGAGGCTCGCAAGCTACGCGGAATTTTATATCAACGACGCTTTTGGTGTATGCCACCGCGCGCATGCTTCGGTAGAGGCGATTACGAAATTCTACGATGAGGCGCATAAGGCGGCGGGATTTTTATTGCTAAAAGAGATAAAATTCGCTAAAGACCTTATTAAAGATCCTGCGCGTCCTTTCGTAGCCGTAACGGGCGGCAGCAAAGTAAGCGGCAAGCTTCAGGCGCTTAAAAATTTACTTCCTAAAGTCGATAAGCTCATCATCGGAGGCGGCATGGCGTTTACGTTTTTAAAAGCCGTTGGATATGACATCGGCAAATCTTTACTCGAAGAGGATCTAATCGAGGAAGCAAAAAATATTCTCCGCAATGCTCGCGAGCTTGGGGTTAAAATTTATATCCCTGTCGATGCCGTCGCAGCTCCGCAATGCTCGCAAGATGCCGTTACAAAAAAGGTTACCGTCCAAGAAATTCCAAGCGATTGGATGGGACTAGATATCGGACCTGCGACCGTAGCGCTTTTTAAAGAAGCCCTAGACGATGCGCAAACGATCTGGTGGAACGGACCGATGGGGGTTTTTGAGATCGATAAATTCGCTCGTGGTAGCCTGCATATATCGCACGCGATCGCAGATAGCGACGCCACGACCGTAGTGGGCGGTGGCGATACTGCAGATGTCGTCGAACGCGCGGGCAACGCTGATGATATGACTTTTATTTCTACCGGAGGCGGTGCGAGCTTAGAACTCATCGAAGGCAAGGAGCTGCCGGGCGTGCGAGTGCTTACTGCTAAAACGGAGCTGCGATGATACTGGCAGCGAATCTTAAATGCAACCATACTCGCGCTAGCTTTGAGCGGTATGCTAAAGCTTTAGATGAAGGCTTAGCGGGCGGAATTGCGCGCGAGGATGAAATTTTGGTTTTTCCTCCTGCTAGCGCATTTTGCGTAGGGGTGAAAAATTTTACTCAAGGCGCGCAGAATTTCTATCCTGCCGCGCACGGTAGCTTTACGGGCGAGATCGGCGGCGATATGCTGGCGGAATTTGACATCAAAACCGTTCTTATCGGACATAGTGAGCGGCGTGCTATTTTGGGCGAGAGCACGGAGCTGATAAAAGAAAAATTCAGTTTTGCCGCAGCACGCGGCTGGCGCATCGTCTTTTGCGTCGGTGAGGATGAGGCGGCATTTGCGCAAGATCGCAGCGAGGATTTCGTAGCGGCACAGCTTGGGGGTATCGATCTGAAATACCGAAATTTAATACTAGCCTACGAGCCCGTCTGGGCGATCGGCACGGGCAGAAGCGCGCAGCGAGAACAGATCGAAAGAATGTTGAAGTTTTTACGCACCGAAAGCTCCGCGCCGCTACTTTACGGCGGCAGCGTAAATGCGGAAAATATCGCAAAAATTTGCGCGATAAGAGGTTGCGACGGGGTGCTAGTGGGGACGGCGAGCTGGGATGCTTCTGGTTTCTTAGAACTTATTAGCGCGTCATCTCGCTGACGTCTTTAAATGATTTTGTAAATTTCGCCCTGCGACAGGCTACATGCCTAGTCTTGGGACGAAATTTACTTCAAAACATTTAAATCCGCCTAGCGATATTTCCGCTTGTCGATTTACGTTCAGAATTTGACGTTTTGTTAAATTTGGATTGTAAAATTTTAAGTCGCCTAGTCTAGCTTCGCGATACTGCCGCTATCAAATTTGGGTTCAAATTTGAATTGCAATTTTTAAGTCAAATTGCGAAGGATTTTGAGATGATTTTTGGGGCTTTGCAGTTAAAATTTTGCGTAGGCTAGACATATAGTCTGCCGAGCAAAATTTTAACAAAATCGCCAAAAAGCGCTCAAAAGCCAAGCAAAATTAGAAAGGAGAAATAATGATTTTAAAAGGCAAAAAGGGCCTCATCGTCGGCGTCGCTAACGCCAAATCCATCGCTTACGGCATCGCCGAAGCTTGTCACGAGCAGGGTGCGCAGATGGCGTTTACCTACCTAAACGACGCGCTGAAAAAACGCGTAGAGCCGATCGCGGAGGAGTTTGGGAGCAAATTCGTCTATGAGCTTGACGTAAATAATCCCGCTCACCTTGACGGTCTTGCTGATAGGATCAAAAAAGACCTTGGCGAGATCGACTTTGTCGTGCACGCTGTGGCGTATGCGCCAAAAGAGGCGCTTGAGGGCGAGTTTGTAAATACCACAAAAGAGGCATTTGACATAGCGATGGGCACTAGCGTTTATTCGCTACTAAGCCTTACTCGCGCGGTGCTACCGGTGCTAAAAGAGGGCGGCTCGGTGCTTACTCTTACATACCTTGGCGGACCAAAATTTGTGCCACATTACAACGTCATGGGCGTTGCCAAAGCAGCACTTGAAAGCTCGGTTCGCTATCTCGCTCACGATCTTGGCGCGCGCGGTATCCGCGTAAATGCTATCAGCGCAGGCCCGATCAAAACGCTTGCCGCAAGCGGAATCGGCGATTTTAGGATGATTTTACGCTACAATGAGATCAACGCGCCGCTCAAGCGCAACGTCACGACGCAAGACGTCGGCAAGAGCGCAATGTATCTACTTAGCGACCTTGCTAGCGGCGTGACGGGCGAGGTGCACTACGTCGACTGCGGCTACAACATCATGGGCATGGGCGACGTGGCTACCGACGCCGAGGGTAAGACGATTCTTGCGTGGGACGTGGCCAAGGCCGAATAAGCGGCGTGCAAAAAGGGCAAAATTTGGCGCGCACGGTATATTACGAGGCTAGGCACAAAGCCATAGTAGAGGGCGGCGTAAAGGGCATCGCCGCCGTTTTGCGAGGTGATGACGAGGCCGAGAAAGCTTCGCTTCTATTTTGCCTGGATTATTACCTTGATCCATATTATGGCTGCACGCTGGCGCATGAGAGTGAAATTTTCGTCCTTTTACAGGAGCTGCTTTTAACCGAGCGCTCGCAAGCCATCAGAGACGATATTTTGCAGCTTCTGGGCGATTACTGCGGCGATTTTAGCGTGCTGCGAAGTAAAACCCGCGAGGCATCAAGCGAGCTTTCACCCGATATTAAGCGCTTGATCGAAAGATAAATTTAACGACCGGCGCGCTTTTGCGCACGGTAATTGCGCCGCGGCGAGCAGTAGCGAAATTTGCCGCGCCTCCGCGCGCCCCTTTTTGTTGCGAAAATGCGGCAGCGTAAAATTTTAAGGTTGGAAGCGGCGATGAGAACCTTGGATGAGCGAGGAGATCGATTAGGTGCGTACATAAAAACGGCATGAAGATAGAGGATTATTTCAGAGCCGTTTTTGAAAAAGCGATAAAAGCCGCCAGGAAGGAGCTTAATGAAAAAGGATTATATCTGCGTATTCGACTGCGAGACGATCCCCGACGTAGCGGCGCTGGTGCGGGTGCTAGATGAGGATGCGATCGCGAGCTGCTTTGAGCCTTTCGATAAAAAAAGCTTCGCAAAGCTTCTTGACGCGCAGCTCTCGCAAAAGATCGGCGGCGAGAAGCAAAGCGCGTCTTTAAATTTTGCTGTAAATTCGGCGGAGCAGAATTCTAAAATAGAAAATTCCGAGCAAAATTCTGCACCTCAAAGCTTTACGCAACAAGACGCTGCGCTTCAAAGCTTCGCCAGTAAAAATTCCGCTGAAAATCCAACGCAGGGAAATTTTACGAGCAAAAATTCCGCACTGCAAAATACGGCGCCCAAAAATTCCGCATCGCTAAATTTAACCTACGACGATACCGCGCCTCAAAGCTCCGCAGCACAGAGCTTCGCGACGGAAAGTTCTACGCTCCGAAGCCCTGCGCCTCAGAATTTCGCGGCGGAAGGCTCTACGTCTCAAAGCTTCGCATCCCAAAGCTCAAATAGCGAAAATCTCGCTTCAGATTCCGCGCAAGATCCCGCGTTAAACGCGCTAAATTTTAAAATTTACGGCGAGCAGCCGATCTTTAACGCGGATAAAAGCAAAATTTTAAACCACAAATTGCTCTCGCTTAGGGCGATGGAGATTTTCAAAGAAAAAACCGGCAGCGAATTCCTGCCCGTCTGCTTCCACCGCGTCGTTAGCATTAGCGCCGTGATGGCGGACGGATTCGGCAGATTTTTGCGCGTCTCGACGCTTGATGGCGAGAACGAGTGCGATAAAATCGCAAAATTCCTAGCCTTCATCGAGGATTTTAATCCGCGGCTCGTGAGCTTCAACGGGCGCGGGTTCGATCTGCCGATGATTATGGCGCGCGCGATGTGTTACGATCTAAGCGCCGCGGCGTATTTTGAGACGAACGATCGCGATAACAACAAGAGCAAATGGGAGAACTACCGCAGCCGCTACGACGGGCGGTTTCATCTGGATCTGCTAGATCACATCAGCGATTTTGGCGCCGTGCGCGGGCTCAAGCTCGATCATATCTGCGCTAGCGTGGGCCTTCCCGGCAAATACGACGTGCACGGCGATCAGGTTCTGCAGCTGTATTACGCAGGCGAGCAGGCCAAGATAGACGAGTACTGCAGATCCGACGTGCTCAACACCTACTGGCTATTTTTGAAATACGAGCTTTTGCGCGGCAAGATCACCAAGGACGATTATTTGAATTACATCGCGGTGATGGGTGAATTTTTGCAAAAAGAGTGCGCGGGCATGAGCTATACGCCCGTTTTTTGCGACTTTATAGAAAGGGAGCTAGCGGCATATGCGAAGTGAAATTTTTAAAATTTTAAAAGGCGCGGTTTTTTGCGCGCTGTTTTTGGCCTGCGGCGCGGTCGCGGACGAGGTTAAATTTAAACCGATGCTGCTTAAAGAATATGTCCCGGGTATGAATATCACGGGCTGGGTCGTTAGCGAGAAGCTAGACGGTGTGCGCGCGATCTGGGACGGCAAAAATCTGCGCTCTAGACGCGGCAAGATCATAAACGCTCCTGAGGGCTGGAGCGCGGGCTTTCCGCCGTTTTTCGTCGACGGCGAGCTATATACGGCGCGCGGAGAGTTTGAGCAGCTCGTCTCGATAGTATCGGCAAGCGTGCCCGATGAGCGCTGGAGCAGGGTGAAATTTTACGCGTTTGACCTGCCGAAGGAGCAGAAAAACCTAAGCGCTAAGATGGAAATTTTAAGAAATTTTATCGCCTCAAGCGGCGCGCAAAATTTACTCATCGTACAGCAAACCCCGGTAAGCACGCACGCCGACGTGCAGGCGTATTTCGATCGCGTCATCGCCTCTGGCGGCGAGGGGGTCGTGCTGCGCGATCCAAACGCGCTTTATGAAAGCGGGCGCAGCGATAAAATTTTAAAATACAAAAAGACGCACGATAGCGATTGCAAAGTCGTAAAAATCAATCCGGGCTACGGCAAAAACGAGGGTAAGATGGGCTCGCTTAGCTGCGTGGATCTACGTAGCGGGGCGAAATTTAAAGTAGGCACGGGCTTTAGCGACGAAATGCGGGCAAATCCGCCTAAGGTGGGCACGATCATCACCTATCAATACCAAAATTTAACCCGCGAGAAAAAGCCGCGCTTCCCCGTATTTTTGCGCGTGCGACCAGCGATTTAATCTAAGGGGCTATAATCGCGTATTTTGATAAATTTGATCCGAAGGAGAATAGATGAAAATTTTAATCACCGGCGGCGCGGGATACATCGGCAGTCACGTCGCAAAGGCACTTTTAGAAGCGAACCGCCACGACGTCGTCATACTGGATAATCTTTGCAAAGGCTCGATGCGGGCGATCGAGGCGCTTCGCAAGATAGGCGAGTTTGAGTTCGTGCAGGAAAGCCTAGAAAACACCCCTGCGATCGAGAAGCTTTTTAAGCGCGAGAAGTTTGACGCGATCATTCACTTTGCGGCGTTTATCGAGGTTTTTGAAAGCACGCAAAATCCGCTAAAATACTATCTAAACAACACCGCAAACGCGATGAATTTGATCGCGCTTGCGAACAAATACGGCGTGAAAGACTTTATCTTTAGCTCCACGGCAGCGACCTACGGCGAGCCGGATATCCCGCAAGTAAGCGAGGAAACTCCGCAAAATCCGATCAATCCGTACGGTAGAAGCAAGCTGATGGTCGAGTGGGTGCTAAAAGATACGGCGGCGGCAAATCCGAATTTTAAATATGGAATTTTGCGCTACTTCAACGTTGCGGGTGCGGCTAGCGACGGCACGATCGGGCAAAACTACCCGAACGCGACGCATCTTATCAAGGTAGCGACCCAAACGATCGTTGGCAAGCGTGATAAGATGAGCATTTTCGGCGATGATTACGACACCAAGGACGGCACCTGCATACGCGATTATATCCACGTAGAGGATCTCGCAAGCGCGCATCTGGCGGTGCTTGATTATCTGCAAAGCGGTGAGAGCGCGGTTTTTAACGTAGGCTACGGCACGGGCTTTAGCGTAAAAGAGGTCGTTAATGAAGCTAAAAAAGTAAGCGGCGTGGATTTTAAAGTGCAGATCGCCCCGCGCAGAGCGGGGGATCCTGCCTGCCTCATCTCAAACGCGGATAAAATTCGCACCAAAACCTCTTGGCATCCCGAGCACGAGAGCCTGGATGAGATCATCCTAAGCGCGCTTAATTGGGAAAAGAAACTCTAGGTTCTAGCGTGAAAGTGCGATTTGAAATTTTAAAATTTTACTCTGCCGTGTTTAATAGCGGCGAGCAAAAGGAAGCCTTGTTTGCTTAAAATTCTAAACGCCCCCGAAGCCGCGCAGCGTAAGCTCGGCGTCGTGCTATCGTATGTAAATATCTTTGTTTCTACGATACTTACTTTGGTTTATACGCCGTTTTTCCTGCGGGCGCTGGGGCAGAGCGAGTTTGGGCTGTATTCTTTAGCTAGCAGCGTTATTGGCTATTTGGCGATTTTGGATTTAGGCTTTGGCAACGCCGTGACGGTCTATACCGCTAAATACGCCTCGAGTGGCGAAGTGGAGCGCATGCATAAGCTGCACGGAACGATCTTTAGCGTGTATTTAGTGATGAGCGCGGTGATCGTGCTTGCAGGAGCTGCGCTGCTAGCCAATCTGCACGCGATTTTTGGCGCTAAGCTAAGCGCTAGTGAGATGGGCGAAATTCGCATTATGCTAATGCTACTAACTGCAAATTTAGCGATTAGTTTTCCTTTTAGCATCTATTCGTCGATCCTTACGGCGCATGAGAATTTCGTATTTATCAAGCTAATTGGGATCTTTCGTACGATCGCTCTGCCGCTAGCTGCGGTGCCTGCGCTACTTTTGGGATATAAGGCTATCGCGATCGTAATCATCGCTACGGCGGTAAATTTAATCTGCGTCGCGGCAGATTTCATCTACTGCAAGCGTAAAGTCTCGCCCGTGATAAGCGTGCGAAATTTCGACGCCCCCACGCTTAAGCAAATTTTTGGCTACTCGTTTTTTATATTTTTAGGCATCGTAGTCGATCAAGTAAACTGGAATGTCGATAATTTTATCTTAGGCGCGGTCGTAGGCGCTACAGCGGTTTCCACGTATGCCGTAGCAAGCACGATAAATGCCACTTTCGTCACGCTTTCGCTCACCATTAGCGGCGTAATGCTTCCTAAAATCGCCAAAATGGTCTCTGCAAACTCCACTGATTCCGAGCTTAGCGCGGAATTTATCAAGATAGGCAGGCTGCAATTTTACGTGATATTTTTTATCGCGTCGCTTTTGGTGATTTTTGGGCGAGAGTTTATCGTGCTATGGGCTGGTGCAAATTATGAAATTTCATACGCAATCGCGCTTATTTTGGTGCTTCCAGTAAGCGTGCCGTTGATTCAAAATTTAGGCTTAGCTGTGCTTCAGGCAAAAAACAAAGTCAAATTTCGCTCAATCGCCGCGTTTTGCGTCACGCTCGTAAATATCGCTATTTCTATCCCGCTAGCTAAGGCTTACGGTGGCGTGGGCGCTGCGTGCGGCACGGCTTTTGCTATCACCTTGCTAAATATCTGCGTGATGAATATCTACTATGCTCGTGTAATCGGACTTGACATCGCTAAATTTTGGCGAAATATCGGCGCGATGGTAGTAAAATTTGCTCCCGCAATCGCAGTAAGTCTAGCGATAAATTACGCACTAGACTTGCACGGAGTGAGCTTTTTGCTAATTTGCGGCGGGCTTTATTCGGCTATGTTTGTGCTAAGCGCATATTTTTGGGCGATGAATGACTACGAACGCGCGATTTTTGGTGGCATTGCGGCTAAGATAAGGAGGCGGGCTTGAGCTTCAATGTAGTTAGCGAAGTGGTTACGAAAGACCGCTGTATCGGCTGCGGCGTCTGCGCGAGCAGCTGCCCTTTTAGTGTGCTAAAAATGCGGCTTGGAGGCAATGGATTTTACGCGCCCGAGGAGGGCGAAGGGTGTCGCGACAAATGTGATATCTGTCTAAAAGTCTGCCCGTTTTACGAAAAAGATACGCTTGAAAATGAGCTAAATTCTAAATCATACTCAGAGCTGGAAAGCTTTAGCCCTGATTTTGGCAGGTTTTTAGCCACTTATAAATTCTACAAAAAAGATGAAGCGCAACGCCTAAGCAGTGCAAGCGGCGGTGCGGGAGATTATATTTTTCGCGAGCTTTTTGCGCGCGGGCTCATAGATTACGCGATTTGCGCCGTGCCTGCGGACGAAGGGGATTTTATAGTCCAAAATCCCAAGTGGGATTTTTCCGCATGCGAAAATTTAGCGATGGCGCAGAATTTGCAAAATTCCGCAACCAAAAATTCCGAGCAGAATTCCGCAATTCCGAATTTAACGCAGAATTTGGCGTACGATGATTCTATAAATTTCACGAGTGCGCAAAATTCTTTTTGCGAAAATTTTACGCAGAATTCCGCGCGGAATTTTACAAATGAAAATTCCGCGCAGAATTCTAAAGCTTCTTGTGAAAATTCCGTATCAACGCAGGATTTTGCTTGCGAGAATTCCAAAAACGCGCGAAATTATGTGGGCAAAAATTCCGTGCCGCTATTTAAATTTAGCGTGATAAAAAATGCTGGTGAGCTTACTCGCGCACGCTCGTCCGCTTACTATCCGCTCACGCTTGAAGCAGTGCTAAAGGAGATGTCGCGCCGTGAGGGTAGATACGCGATCAGCGCGCTGCCGTGCTTTGCTAAGGCTTTAAGGCTTGCTGCGAGCAAAAATCCGCGCCTTAAATCCCGCATAAGCTTTATTATCGGGCTGGTTTGCGGACAGGGCAAGGGTGCTGGTTTCACGCATAAGCTGGCAGATCTTGCATTTAAAGAGCGTAAGCAGCTCGCGGCAGTTAATTACAGATATAAAATCGCGGGTAAAAGTGCGATGAGCTTTGGTTTTAAATTCCGCGCTGCAGACGGCAGCGAGGCGATAGACGATCGCAGTAGTAGCGCCTTTGCGTACTGGAGTTCGCGCGCTTTTACGCCTCTTGCGTGCAACGCCTGCACCGACGTTTTTGCTAAATGCGCCGACGTCGTACTAATGGATGCGTGGCTGCAAAGCGAAATGAGCGAGTGGCGCGGCACATCGCTCGTAATTACGCGCGCAGCTCAGATCGACGCACTGTTTTCGCAGCCTACGAAGCAGGCACGCGAGGCGATTTTTTGCGAGCGGATATCCGCAGCAGAGGTGCAGCGCTCGCAGCAAAGCCAGGTGGAGTGCAAAAACGAAATTTTCTACGGCGTGAAAAACCCGCTTAAGCGTTACATCTTACGCCAGAAACTTCAGATCCAGCGATATAGCGCTACGCATTTTGATTGCGATGATTTCATCGCTGCTAGGCTTAAAAAAATTGCCGCTGCGAATAAAGTACTAGCGCTTTTGGCGCTACCAAAGATTGCGGCATATAAAATTTATAGGAAGTTTGCATGAAGATCGGGATTTTTACCCTGCCGCTAGTGAATAATTACGGCGGAATTTTACAAGCTTACGCGCTAAGCCGCGTGCTAGTGGAGCTTGGGCATGAGCCGTGGCTCATAAACTTGCGCCTGCAAAGAAGTAAACTATCGATCGCGTATCTTAAATTTTTAGTAGCGCGTACGCTAAAAAAGGAGCTTTGCGGCGCGAAATTCAATCCCTCTTACGAGCGCGATACTAGCGAGTTTGTGGCGGAAAATATCCCTTTAACCGCGCCTGTTTGCACGCCTGCGGATTTAAAGGCGCTGTGCGAGAAAGAGCGCTTTGAAGCAGTGATTTTAGGAAGCGATCAGGTTTTTCGCCCTAGCTATTTTGCGGATTTTGCAGATTGCTTTAGCCTTGGATTTTTGCCGCCTAACTGCACGCGGATCGCCTATGCTGCAAGCTTCGGCGGAGATAGGCTCTGTGGGCTTAAAAATCCCGCGGATTTAAAAGCTCACACTGCAAATTTGGCTAAATTTAAAGCTATTTCGGTGCGTGAGTGCGACGGCGTAAGGCTTGCGCGCGAATGCTTTGGCGTAGATGCGCACTGGGTGCTAGATCCTACGCTTTTGGCTAACAAAGAGATTTACGATAAATTTTTAAGCCATGCACCAAAGCGCAAGGGTTTTGCCTATATCCTAGATCCATCGCCTCGCTCTGAAGCGGCGATAGAGCTATTAAAGAAGCAAAGCGGCCTAGAGATAGATGAGGTAAACGATCGCGGCAACCGCATCGGCATAAAAGCGTGGCTAAGCGCTATTGCGGGTGCGGAGTTTGTGCTAACCGACTCATTTCACGGCTGCGTATTTTCTATAATCTTTAATAAGCCGTTTTTTGTGCTCGTTAACGCTAGTCGCGGTGCGTCGCGCTTTAGCTCGCTTTTGGGCTTATTCGGGCTTGAGGATAGAGCTTTGCAAGATCCCAAAGACGCGCGCTTGGACGCGACTATCGATTGGGATGGCGTAAATGAGGCGTTGCGCCGTAAAAGAGAGGATTCGATGAAATTTTTAAAAACAAGTTTAGGCTCATAAAATGAAAATAGCTATGGTGATTTCTGCTTTAGGCAAGGGCGGTGCCGAGCGCGTGCTAAGCGTGCTGGCAAATTTTTTCTGCCGCGAGAATGAAGTCTGTGTGATAAAATTTGACGCAGATGAGCCGTTTTACGCGCTAGATCCTAAGATCGAGCTTCTTAGCTTGGATTTAGGAGTGGGCGATTTGGGAGTATTTGGCAATATAAAAAAGCGCTATGATAAAATTTTAGCCTTGCATAGGCTTCTAAAAAGTCGTAAATTTGACGTCGTAATCTCGTTTTTAGATAATACCAATGTCCTTACGCTGATCGCAAATCTAGGAGTCGGGCAGAAAATCATCGTCTCCGAACACACCAATCATCGCTTTTTAAAAAGTCCGATCTGGCGCACGCTCAAGCGGATCTTTTATCCGCGAGCTGCAGGTCTTAGCGTGCTTAGTAAATTTGATCTGGATCATTACACATATGTGCAAAATCGCGTGATTATGCCTAATCCTATGTTTGAGATCAGCCATGCTAAAGACGCCCGCCCGCCTAAAGAAAATATCATCCTAGCAGCCGGCCGGCTCAATGTCTATAAGGGCTTTGATGTCCTTCTTAAGGCACTTGCGCTTATAGATTTCAATCTTTTAAAAGAGTGGAAGGTGGTGATCGCAGGCGACGGAGAGGAGCGGAAGAGCCTTGAGAGCCTAGCTGCGAAGCTGCGCTTAAATGTGCAGTTCATCGGCTTTGTGCGTGATATTGAAAGCTTATATGAACGCGCTAAAATCGTAGTCGTAACCTCCAAGATGGAGGGCTTTTGCAATATCTTGATGGAGAGTATATTTTTTGGTACCGCTAGAATTTCTACAGATTGCATCGCAGGTCCTAGCGAGCTTATAAGCGACGGCGTGGATGGGTTTTTGTGCCCTGTAGGCGATAGCGCAAGTATCGCTAAAAAGCTTGAAATTCTAATGAGCGACGAAAAGCTACGCGAGCGGCTCGTGCAAAACGCCTCTAAGCGCGAGGAGAGCTTTAAAATTGAAACGATCGGGCGACGCTGGCTTGATTTCATAGCCGCTACGATACACAGGGAGGAATAATGAGCAAAAATCCCCTAATCTCGGTCATCATCCCCGTTTATAATGTCAAAGAATTTCTGCGCGCTTGCATGGAGCGCATCACGGCGCAGACCTATACGAACTTAGAAATTTTGCTCGTAGATGATGGCTCAAATGACGGCAGCGAGGCGATTTGCGACGAATACGCTGCGCGCGATCCCCGTGTGTGCGTGCTGCATAAACCAAACGGCGGGCAGGCTAGCGCGCGAAACGCTGCTTTGGATGTCGCTCGCGGGGAGTTTATCAGTTTCGTAGATAGCGACGATTTGATAAGCCTTGATTTGATTGAGACGCTTTTTCGCCTGACGCAGAAATTTTGCACCAAAATAGCTATGTGCGGCTACACGGCATTTAGCGACGAGAGCGAAATAAATAATTTCAAGGCGGTTTTGAATTTTAAAGAAAATCAAAATTCTAAAGAGATTAGCAATCCAGGAGGAGCTGCAAATTTAAATACCTGCGCAGGCGAATATAAAATATCGCCGCAAGAGCTTTTTAGGCGCAGCTGCACGCAGGATCCGTATTTTAGCACCGCGGTTTGGCGCGCGCTGTTTGCTCGTGAAATTTTCGCTGCTTTGCGCTTTCCTACGGGGCAGATCTATGAGGATGTAGCGATATTTTTTGATATTTTTAACGCTTCTATTTCGGCGTGCACGGATGAAATTTTATATTTTTATCGCGTAAGGGCGGGCTCGACCGTAAACTCATTTGCGCGCAGGCATCTTGCGGTCATCGCTGCGGTGCGCCGCTATACTGAGGCGATCGCTGCGAATTATCCAAGCTTGGCGCGTGAGGCTAATTTCACTCGCTGCGAGTCTGCGCTGAATACGGCGTTTTTAATTATCAAATCGAGCTTTGATCCTGCAAGTTCGGATGGGGATGCGACTTCTCCTTCTGAGGCTAATACGTGCAGCTTGGCAAACGAGGCAGATTTGCATGGCGCTGGTAGTTTATCTTGCGCATGCGGTAAAAATTCCGCATTTAAAAATTCCGCCAAGCAAAATTATATGCAAAATTCCGAGCAAAATTCCACGTCGCAAAGAAAGATCGCAGATCCCCGCTCGCCTCTAAGCGCTGCAGAAGCTGCGGATCAGATCCGCTCACTGCACGCTTTGGTGCGCGAGCGGATGGATTTTGGATTTTTCGCAGCGCATGCAAGTCGCACGCAGACACTGATGATGGTCTTGTTTTACGCCAGCCCCGCGCTTTTGCGGCTATTTTATAAAATTTATCGGAAGTTAAAATGAAAATTTTATTCGTCATCGCGGCTCTTAGAAACGGCGGCGCCGAGCGCGTGCTTCAGGTTTTGGCGAACCATTTTGCGCGCGCAAACGACGTTACGATCGCGATTTTGGAAAACGACGAGGGCAGGTATAAATTTAGCGAAAAGATAAAATTTTTGCATCTGGATGTTTATAAAAATGGCGGCAGGTTCGATAAATACAGAATTTTGCGCGAGTGTTTCAAGCGCGAGCGCCCAAGCGTCATCATCAGCTTTATGGACTGGACGAACGTAGCGTGCGTGATCGCAAGCTTCGGGCTAGGCATCCCGCTCATCGCTACCGAGCACAACGCGCACGATTATCTGCCAAGCGGGCTTTTTAGCCGCGTGCGCGATCTGTGCTATAAAAAAGCAGACGCGCTTACGGTGCTTACGCGCTCGGACTTTGAGTACTATTCGCGATTTGTCAAAAACTGCTTCGTCGTGCATAACCCCTTTTTTGGCGAGATTGATGGCGCTAAAAGCGCTAAGCGAAACGTGATCTTAAGCGTCGGTAGGCTCGAGCCCGTAAAGGGGTATGAAATTTACTTTGACGCGCTAAGCAGGATCGATAAAAGCCTGCTTGCGAAGTGGGAAATTTTAATCGCGGGCGACGGCTCGCTGCGCGAAAGCTTGCGCGAGCTCGTGGCGCGGCTCGGGCTTGAAGTGCGATTTTTGGGACACAAACAGGATGTGAGCGAGCTGTATAAAGAAGCCAAAATTTTTGTGCTCAGTTCGCTTAATGAAGGGCTTTCGAACGTGCTGATCGAGTCTGCATTTTACGGCTGCGCACGGCTTAGCAGCGATACGGCAGGCGCAAAAGAGCTCATAAAGGACGGCTTTAGCGGCATTTTGTTTAAACGCGGCGATGCGAATGAACTTGCGAGCAAGCTTGAAAATTTAATGCGTGATGAGGCGCTGCGAGACGCTCTCGTGCAAAATGCAAATGAAAATTTAGATGAGTTTTCGCAAGAGCGCATCGTTGAGCTCTGGCAGGGCTTGATCGATCGGTTTGCGCGCAAATAGCAGCCGCTTATCGATGCCTTAGCGGCGCGCGGAGATAAATTTAAACTTCGGTGTGCTAAGATAGCGTCTTGCGCCGAGCAAAACGGCGCGTTTAAATTTATAAAGCCGCATCGTGCGATGAAATTTAGCCGCTTGGGGCAGCGCAAAACGCGCTGAATTTAAAACAGATTGCGCGGGCGTATGTTCGCGTAAAAAGGCGCGAGCAAAGCTTAAATTTAGGGCGCGGCAGCGATATTTAAAAGGTAAATGATGAAGAAATTAAGCGTTTTTATCTATTCGATGGGCGGCGGCGGCGCCGAGCGCGTCGTAAGCAACCTCTTAGGCGAGCTTACGGTTTGCTACGAAGTGCATCTGGTGCTGATGAACGAGAGGATTTTTTATGAAATTCCAAGCGGCGTGCAGATCCATTTCATCGAAAAATCAGCCCCTTTTGAAAACGGACTGCTGAAGCTCGCAAAGCTTCCGCTTTTGGCGCTTAGGTACAAAAAGCTATGCGAGCGCCTAGGTATCGACATCCACTTCGTTTGGATGAACCGCCCGTGTTACGTGGCGGCGCTGGCGCGAGTTTACGGACTGCGCGGAACGATGATTTTTAACGAATGTTCGACGCCGTCGGTGCTGTATAAAGAGCCGAGCTTCAAATCCAAAATTTCAAAATTTTTGCTGCGCAAGCTCTATCCGAAGGCCGATTTTATCTTTCCAAACTCGCTTGGAAATCTGCGCGATCTGGCGGATAATTTCGGAATTGACGAGCGCAAGATGAGCGTGCTATACAACGCGATCGATCTTGATGAGATCGGGCGCAAGGCAGAGGAGAAGGTCGCGCAGGAGCGGCCGTTTTTCCTAAGCGTCGGCAGGCTCGATGCGGGTAAAAACCACGCGCTTTTGATCCGCGCGTATGCAAATTTAAAAAATAACGACAAAGACCTGCTGATCTTGGGCGACGGCGTGCTGCGAGCCGAGCTTGAGGCCCTGATAGAGGAGCTGGGCTTAGGCGGCCGCGTGAAGCTTTTGGGCTTTGACGCAAACCCGTATAAGTATATGGCCAGATGCTACGCGTTTGTTTTCGTAAGCCTTTTTGAAGGGTTTTCAAACGCGCTCATCGAGGCTCTTGCGTGCGGCAAGCTCGTGATTTCAAGCGATCATCAAAGCGGCGCGCGCGAGCTTATGGGGCAGAGCGAATGGGGCGTGCTGGTGGGCGTGAACGATTTAGAAAGCACCCAAGCGGCGATGCAAAAAGCGCTGGATGATGAAAATTATGTAAAATTTTATGAGAAAAAGGCTAAAATTAGAGCCTCGTTTTTCGATAAAAAACGGATAGCAAGCGAGCTGATCGCAAAAATAGAACAAATCGACGAAGGAAAATAGGCGTGGGTGAAGAAAAAAAGGCTTTTAGCGTCAGAGAGATCGACGAAGGATCGGAAGGTCAAAAAGGCGCGCAATCAATGGGTGCCGACAAAGCTGCATTAAGCGAAAATTTAGCTAGTGAGGGAAATTTTGACGCAGAGTATTCCGCAGGCGGCGGAGAGAATTTTAGCGGCGAAAATGCCGAGCTTGAGGGTAGCGAGGATGCTGTGCCTCAGAGCGATAAAAATTCCGCGCTTGATGCAAAAAATTCTGCGAGCAAAAATTCCGCGCACGCCGGCGTTAAAAATTTAAGCGACGATCAAACGCGCGCTGTTTCTGCAAAAATGCGAGCACAAAAAAAATCCAAAAAGGCTAAAAAATCAAGCGGACGAAATTCCGCCTCGGTAAATTCTGAAAATTCCGCAGGCGCAAATTCTGCAAACTCAAATTTAAAGGACACCGCAAATTCTGCAAGCAAAAATTCTACAAATAAAAATTCCGCAAAAGCCGCTAATTTGGCTAAATTTAAAAATGCGAATTCTGCAAGTGCTTTAAATTCTACAAACGGCATAAATTCTGATAATTCTAAAAGCTTTACAGCAGAAAATTCCCAAAATTCTAAAAATCAGGCAGCTGGCGCGCTTCCTGCCAGGCGTAGAATTTTTGGCTTCATAAAAAATTATGAGTTTTCAAAGCATATTTTGCTGATGATTGTGTTTGCATTTGCCTTTAGCGTGGCGTTTCGTATGTGGTGGGTGTATTGGGCGAGCGGATTTCCGAACTACTTTTTTTGGGACGGCGAGCTGATGATAAACACGAACGACGGCTACGCCTTTGCAGAGGGCGCGCGCGACCGTCTTGCGGGCTTTCATCAGCCCAACGATCTTAGTTATTTTAGCGCGCCGCTTTCGATCGTGACGGCGTTTTTGGCTGAAATTTTGCCCTTTAAAATCGAGACGATATTCGTTTATCTGCCGGCTTTGTTTAGCTCGCTCATCGTAGTGCCGATCTTGCTGATCTCAAGCGAGTTTCGCTGCATGCGTGCGGGCTTCATCGGCGCGCTTGTCGCGAGCGTGGCGAATAGCTACTACAACCGCACTATGGCGGGGTATTACGACACCGATATGCTAAATATCGTGCTTGCGATGTGTATTTTGTGGGCGCTCATCCGCATTTGTACGCGCGGTTCGCGTAGCACGCTGTTTTGGCTGGGCGCGTTTGTGATATTTTATATGTGGTGGTATCCGTCCAGCTTTTCGCTAAATTCCATGATGCTCGCCGCATTTTTTGCTTATACGCTGATTTTTAAGCGAAAAAGTGCGGTAAATTACGAAGCGATGATCATCTTTTTGATTGCGCTTTGCTCCACGCCTTTGGTGGCAAAAATTTTAATCTCGCTTACGCTATTTTGGCTCTTTGCGTTTAGAGGAAAGCTATTAAATTTTAAAATTTTAGCGATTATCGGCGCGCTTGCCGTAGTCTTTTTCGTCGCAAACGGAGGTCTTAGCCCGATCATCTTTCAGGCGAAATTTTATATCTTCCGTTCCTTTGCGGACAACGCCGATACGGCATTTCATTTTTTCAACGTCAATCAAACGATCCAAGAATCGGGCATCGTGCCAACTAATATCTTTATGGAGCGCATCAGCTCGCACGTCGCGGTTTTCGTGATCGCGGCGATCGGATACGTAGTACTTTGCTTTAGACATAAGGAATTTTTACTCTCGATCCCGCTTCTGCTTTTGGGCTTTGCGGCAAACAAAGCGGGTCTTAGATTTACGATCTACGCCGTGGGTGTGATGGGACTGAGCTTCGGATATATTTTGTATTTTTGCGTAAAGCGCTTGGATCTGCCAAAGATCGCGGGACGCGCGATACTGCTTATTTTAACGGCGCTTGCCATTTACCCCGCATGGCAGCACATCGTCTCGTACAAGGTCGATACGGTCTTTTATCAAAGCGAAGTGCGGGTGCTTGACGAGCTCAAAGATAAGGCGCAGCGCGAGGATTACGCGCTTTCGTGGTGGGACTACGGATACGGCATACGCTATTACAGCGATGTAAAGACCCTCATCGACGGCGGCAAACACCTCGGCAACGATAATTTCCCCGTTAGCTTCGCGCTTTTTAAAGATCAGATGAGCTCTGCAAATATGGCGCGCCTGGATGTCGAATACACTGAGCGCGGATATAGCGAAAAAATTCCAAACAAGCTAAAGCAAATTTTAAAAGACTATAACGCGACCGACGTCAATGATTTTATCTTAAGCTTGGGACTGGCTGATTTTAAGCCGCCGAAGCCTACGCGTGACATCTACTACATCTTGCCCGATCGTATGATGAATATCTTTCCCGTCGTCACGCAGTTTTCAAACATCGACATCACCGACGGCAAGCAGCTAAGTGAGCTGTTTTTTATAACGAGCGATAGGTTCGTTCAGGATCAAAGCGGCGTGCATATGGACAACGGCTTTTCGATCTCTCCGAATTTGCTTAGTTTAGAATTTAGCGGCAGAAAATTTGCGATCAATACCTTTTACGAAACGAGCTACGACGCGAATGGCAAGCTTTCGGTAAAAGAGTTTAATATGGACAGCAGCGCGCAATTTTACGTGATTTTCATGCGCGATTACGGGCGGTTTTTGCTGATGGATAGAGCGATGCTAAACTCAAGCTATATTCAGCTTTTTGTATTTGAAAGATACAGGCCCGAGCTATTCGAGCCTGTGATCTTAAGCCCTGCTGTGAAAGTTTATAAATTAAAGCGCTAGATAGAATTTTGCCGCAAGCTAAGGAGAAATTTATGAAATTTAATCTCGCAACGCCAAGCAAGGAATGCAGCATATGGCTCGCATAGGGTTTTTAAGCCATGCCGATATGAGCTTACATTTCTTTCGCCGCCCGATAATGCAGGCTTTAAAAGAGCGCGGGCACGAGGTTTTTGCAATCGCTCCTCGAGGCGCTTATACGCAGGATTTGGCACGCGATTTTAATGCCGTAACTTACGATCTTGATCGGGCAAGCCTAAATCCGTTTACCGTATTTAGCAACACCAAAGCCCTTGCACGTGAGCTAAAGAAGCTAAATTTGGACCTGCTGCAAACAGCCGCGCATAAATCAAATGTGTTCGGTACGCTGGCGGCTCGAGAGGCGGGTATAAAATATGTGATAAACTTAGTCGAGGGGCTGGGCAGCTTTTATATCGACGAAGATATTAAAACAAGGCTCGTGCGAGTGGTATTGGAGAAGCTTTATAAATTTTCATTTTCGCAGGCGGATGCTTGCGTATTTGTAAACGATGCCGATCCTGATTATATGCTATCTCGCGGGCTTATTGCGAAGCAAAAGGTCATAAGGATTAAAAGTGTAGGCGTAAATGCTGAAAGGTTCAACCCCGAAACCGTTAGTGCAGCGGATCTGGGCGAGGATTTGCACGGCAAAAAGATCGTACTGATGATAGCTCGCGCGATGTGGCATAAGGGCGTGAGAGAATTCTACGAAGCAGCAGAAATTTTAAAAGATCGATCGGATGCGAAATTTGTCTTTGTGGGCGAGGGCTTTGCGGGCAATAAAAGCACCGCTGATCCTGCGTTTTTGCAAAGCGGTGCGGTGCATTATCTAGGCGCCAGAAACGACGTGCCTGAGCTTTTGAAGGCTAGTTACCTACTGGCACTTCCTAGCTACAAGGAGGGCTTTCCGCGCACTGTTTTAGAGGCGATGAGCATGGCGCGAGCCTGCGTGGTAAGCGATTGCAGCGGCTGCGTCGAGGCGGTGCAAGATGGCGTCAACGGCTTAATCTGCCGCACTCGCGACGCGAATGATCTTGCGCGAAAGATCGAAATTTTATTGGACGATGCTGCGCTTTGCGAGAGGCTCGGGCAAAACGGACGCGAGATGGTGCTTGCAAATTACGACGAAAAGATCGTCACGGAAAAATATTTAGAGGTTTATAGGAAATTTATCGATGTATAGGTGTTTTTTAAAGCGTGCGCTCGATTTTACGGCGGCTTTGGTTTTGATCATTTTGGTTTCGCCCGTGATGGCGCTTACGTGGTTCTTGATCCGCAAGCACATCAGCAAAAGCGCAATTTTTACGCAATCTCGCCCTGGGCTTGATGAGCAAATTTTTAAAATTTACAAATTTAAAACGATGAGCGACGAGCGCGGCGCGGACGGCGAGCTTCTGCCAGACGAAGAGCGGCTGAACGATTACGGCAAAAAGATCCGCGCGCTAAGCCTGGATGAGTTGCCGCAGCTTTTCAACGTGCTAAAGGGCGATATGAGCTTCATCGGGCCGCGCCCGCTGCTGATCGAGTACCTGCCGCTTTATTCGCCGCAGCAGAGCCTGCGACACAGCGTGCGTCCGGGCATCACGGGGCTTGCGCAGGTAAACGGACGCAACGCGATCAGCTGGGAGAAAAAATTTGAGTTCGATACGTATTATGCGCAGAATTTAAGCTTCGCACTCGATCTTAAGATCGCGCTTTTAACGATTAAAAAAGTGCTTGCGAAAGAGGGCGTGAATAAAGAGGGCATGGCGACGACGGAGAAATTTAATGGGCACAACTAAAATTTATGTTTACGGCGCAAGCGGACATGGGCTGGTGGTTGCCGACGTCGTGCTAGCCGCGCGCGGGGCTAAATTTAGCGAGGTCGTTTTTTTAGACGACGCGGCGGGGCTGAAATTTAGCGAGGATCTACCGAAGCATCCCGTAATAATCGCAATCGGAGATAACAAAACTCGCGCAAAGATCCAAGAGAAAGTAGCACGCGCGGGTTTTGAGATAGCGACGCTAATTCATCAAAGCGCCATCGTTAGCCCAAGCGCCTCTATCGGCGAGGGTGCGGTCGTAATGCCCGGCGCCGTGATAAACGCGCGAGCCAAAATCGGTCGCGGCGCGATAATCAATTCAGGTGTCGTAATCGAGCATGAGTGCGAGATCGGCGAGTTTGCGCACATTAGCCCAAACGCGGCGCTTGCGGGCGGCGTGAAGGTGGGGGCGTTTTCGCACATCGGAATCGGCGCTAGCGTCATTCAGAGGCTAAAGATCGGGCAGCGCTGCATTATCGGTGCGGGCGCCGCGGTAGTGCGCGACATAGCTAGCGACAGCGTAGCCGTAGGCGTGCCTGCTCGCGTGATTAAAAAAAATAGCTAAATTTAAAATTTATAGCATTAAAAGTGATAAAATCCGAGCATTTAAATTTTATGCCGAAAGCTAAATTTAGCCTTGCATCGCGCGAGGTTAAATTTAAAGATCAAGAAAGGATGAAGATGGCAAGAGTATTTTTAAGCCCACCGAATATGGGCGGCGATGAGCTTGAGTATATAAAAAAGGTATTTGAAAGCAACTATATCGCGCCTTTGGGCGAATACGTCAATCGCTTTGAGGACGCAGTGAAGTCCTATACTGGCACGCGCGGCGCGCTGGCGCTAAACGCAGGCACGGCGGCGCTTCATCTGGCGCTTCGTTGCAGCGGCGTAAAGGACGGCGACGTGGTGTTAGGATCCACGTTTACCTTCATGGCGTCGCTAAATCCGATATTTTACGAGCGCTGCGTGCCGGTGCTGATAGACAGCGACGAGAGTTGGAATTTAAGTCCGAAGCTGCTTAAAGAAGCGATCAAAAAATCGCCGAAAAAGCCAAAGGTGCTCGTCGTTACGCATCTTTACGGACAGGCTGCGAAGATGGATGAGATATGCGAAATTTGCGCAAACGAAGGTATTGATGTTATTGAGGATGCCGCAGAGGCGCTGGGCGGATTTTATAAAGGCAAAGCGCTGGGCGGCATCGGAAAATGCGGCGCGCTAAGCTTCAACGGCAATAAAATCATCACTACCTCTGGCGGCGGAATGCTGATCTCAAACGACGAGGAGCTAATCGCCAAGGCTAGATTTTACAGCACCCAGGCGCGCGAGCCGCTGCTTCACTACGAGCATAAAGACTACGGCTACAACTACCGCTTAAGCAATGTCTTGGGCGCTATCGGCGTAGGTCAGATGGAGGTCTTGCCGCAGCGAGTTAAAAGAAAGCGCGAAATTTTTAAAATTTATGAGGATCTGTTTAGGGGCGCAGACGTGGAGCTTATGCCCGAAGTTGAAGGCGGTAAGGGTAACAGATGGCTTACGACGCTTCTATTTAAGAAAAAGGATGCCCATCTAAAGGTTATCGACGCTCTAAATAAAGCCGACATCGAATCTCGCCCGCTTTGGAAGCCGATGCATCTGCAAAGCATCTTTGCAGGCACGCTTAGCGTCACGGACGGCACGAGCGAGGATATGTTTAGTCGCGGAATTTGCCTTCCTAGCGGCACCAATATGAGCGACGAGACGATCGAGCGCGTCGTAAAAATCGTAAAAGAAAACATCTGATGTTGTTAAAACCCACTAAATTTAGCCGCTTCGCGTTTTTTTTGCTAGGAGATATTTTTATCTCGATCCTCTCCGTTTACATTGCGTTTTTGCTGCGATTTAGCGGAGATATACCGAACGAATTCTATAAAGGCGCGCTGCTTAGCGCCTCAAGCCTTACTGCAATTAAAATTTTCTACTTTTGGTTTTTGCGGATCTATTTAGTTCCGTGGAGATTTTTCGGTCTATATGAAGCGAGGAAGCTCTTTTATGCGCACGTTATGGCGGCGCTTACCTTTTTGATTCTGTTTTTTCTAGCGAGTAAAATTTTTAACCCCTTCCCGCGCTCGGTCATCATCATCGATGCGGCGATCTCGTTTATTTTAATCGGTGGGATTAGAATTTCAAAGCGGATGTTTCTAAGTGAGAAGAAAAATATCACGAATAACGAGCCTTGTATCGTCGTAGGCGCTACGAGTAAGACCTTTCACGTCCTAAAAGGTATGCGGCAAAAATATATCAACTACTATCCCGTAGGCGTCGTGGACGGGCGGGCAGAGCTAGTAGGGACGTATTGCGAAAACTACGTCGTCAGAGCCAAGAGCGAAATTCCGCAGATGATCAAAGATAGCGGCGCCAAAACCGCAATCATCGCGCTGGCGCTGTATCCGGACGAGCTAAAGCAGCTCTACGACGAGCTTTTTGCGTACGGGCTAAAGGATATCAAGCTCTTTTCGCTTTTGGGGGATGAGAGCAAAAAGATCCGCGACGTATCAATCGAGGATCTGCTCGCGCGCAAGCCTAAAGACCTCGACACCAAGGCGATCGAAAATTTTATCAAAGACAAGATCGTGCTGGTAACGGGCGCGGGCGGCACGATAGGAAGCGAAATTTGCAAGCAGTGTTTAAAATTCGGCGCAAAGCGGCTCATTATGGTCGAACACAGCGAGTTTAACCTCTACTCGATTAACGAAGCCACCGGCGCGGATGCGCGCAACGAGTTAAAGATGATAAACGTCGTTTATCGCCATGAGCTGGAGGAGGTTTTTGCAGAATTTCATCCCGAAGTAGTCGTGCACGCAGCGGCGTATAAGCACGTGCCGCTATGCGAGTTTAATCCGCATTTAGCGGTCAAAAACAATGTCATCGGCACAAAAAATGTAATCGATCTGTCTAAAAAATACGGTGCGAAAAAGGTCGTTTTAATCTCGACCGACAAGGCTGTGCGGCCGACGAACATTATGGGTACGACGAAGCGTATCTGCGAGCTTTACGCGCTAAATTCAAACGATGCGGCTAGCGATACGCAGATCGTCGCCGTCCGCTTCGGAAACGTGCTCGGCTCAAGTGGCAGCGTCATCCCTAAATTTAAACGCCAGATCGAAGCGAACGAGCCGCTTACCGTTACTCACCCCGAGATTACGAGATATTTTATGCTCGTTAGTGAGGCGTGTCAGCTTGTGCTTCAAGCAGCCTCCATCGCGCGAGGCGGCGAGCTTTTCGTGCTGGATATGGGCGAGCCCGTAAAGATCGCCGATCTTGCTAAGCGAATGTTGCAGCTTGCCGGCAAGGAGGAGCTTGGTATTAAATTTGTAGGCCTGCGCCCTGGCGAGAAGCTTTACGAGGAGCTTTTGATCGATGAA
This sequence comes from uncultured Campylobacter sp., assembly GCA_963524395.1. Lineage (GTDB taxonomy): Bacteria > Campylobacterota > Campylobacteria > Campylobacterales > Campylobacteraceae > Campylobacter_B. The sequence continues at coordinate 123,004 of CAURGM010000001.1, read as the reverse complement.
AACGACAAGAGCACGAAGTATCAATCCATATTCGTAACCCACTCCGCAAAATACGACCTGCAAGAGCTAAGCTCGCAGATCGAGGAGCTTTCGGAGTGTGAGGACGCGCAGGTCGCGGATAAGCTAAAGCGCATCGTGCCGGAGTTTTCGCACCGATTAAACGATATGAAGGGCACGGCTTGATCGGTATCGTGGATTACGGCGCGGGCAATATCCAAAGCGTGATGAACGCGCTTAGCTTCTGCGGCGCTAAATTTTGCCTCGCGCGCAGCTCAGAGGAGCTTTTGAGCTGCGATAAAGCCCTGCTTCCCGGCGTTGGCGCATTCGGCGAGGCGATGGAGAGGCTTCGCGCAAGCGGTATGGACGCCGCGATTAAAGAATTCGTCGCAAGCGGCAGATATTTTTTAGGCATCTGCCTTGGGATGCAGCTTCTGTTCGAGCAAAGCGAAGAATTCGGCGCGCGCAGCGGGCTTGGAATTTTGCCCGGTCGCGTCGTAAAATTTGACAAAACGAAATTTAATATTCGGGGAGCGGAATCCAGGTCCGAAAATATGAAATTTAGAGAAAATATGAAATTTGGATCGGGCGAGGCGGAATTTGATTCAGACGAGGCGAAGCCGAGCGAGCGTAGCGGGCAAAATTTTGCCCGCGCCGAAAGCCTAAAGATCCCGCACGTCGGCTGGAACAGCGCGCATTTTATCAAGCGCTCGCCGATAAATACGGGCTTGGGCGAGTTTGAGTATCTGTATTTCGTGCACTCCTATCACGTCCTTTGCGCGCGCGAGATCACCCTTGCGACCACGTTTTACGGCTATGAGTTTGCAAGCGCGATCTGGCGCGAAAACGTATTTGCCTTTCAGCCGCATCCCGAAAAAAGCCACGATGCGGGCATAAAAATCATTAAAAATTTTACGGAGCTGTGATGGAAATTTTCCCTGCGATCGATCTGAAACAAGGATGCGCCGTACGCCTTAGTAAGGGCGAGATGCAAAGCGCAAAAATTTATTCCAAAGACCCCTGCGAGCTAGCCAAAAAATTTGAAGATCTCGGCGCTAAGTGGTTGCATTTAGTTGATTTAGACGGCGCGTTTGCTGGCGAGGCGGTAAATTTCAAAGCGATCGAGCGGATCGTAAAAAGCACGCGCCTGCACGTAGAAGTGGGCGGCGGCATCCGCGACGAAGCGCGCATAAAGGAGTATTTGAACTTAGGCGTCGATAGATTTATCCTGGGCTCGGCGGCGCTTAAAAATAGAGATTTCGTAAGGAGAATGGCGAAGCTTTACCGCATCGTCGTGGGCATAGACGCAAAAGACGGGCTCGTAGCGACCGAGGGCTGGGCGGAGCTAAGCCGCGTAAAAGCGACCGATCTGGCGCGAGACTATGCGGATGCGGGCGTTTGCACGATTATCTGTACCGACATATCGCGCGATGGGATGTTAAGCGGCGTGAACGTAGAATTTAGCCGCTCTATTGCCGAAGCTAGCGGCATCGATACTATCGCAAGCGGCGGCGTGAAAGATATGAACGACATAATCGCGCTTAAAAACGCGGAGCTCATCGCGGGCGTTATCGTCGGCAAGGCGTATTACGAGGGTACGCTCGATCTTAAAAAGGCGTTTGAGGCTATATAAAAACGCCCGAGCGTAAGCAAAGTTTGAACTAAATTTTAGTAATATGCAAATTTTAAAATTTAAAGGCGATGTGAGGCGATGAAAGATTTTTTTTATGAGATGATCGTAAAAAGCGCGAATGCAAGCGAACTTTTTAAGAGCTTTGCGTTTGAGCTCGGCGTTACCTGCGTCGAAGAACGCGGCGAGAGTTTCATAATCCGCGACGAAGAGGATCTGCAAAATTTAAAATTTGCGTTTGAAGAGTTTAAAAAGGCGCTCGCGCGATCTCTCAATTTAGACGCCGATCTGCAGATCGAAATTTCAAAAAAGCAAAATAAAGACTGGCTCGATGAGTATAAAAAAGGCGTCGCGCCCGTGGCGGTCGGTAAATTTTACGTCCGTCCGAGCTGGTGCGAAAGATCGCAAGATCGCGCGCTAATCGATCTGCTGATCGATCCTGCGCTGGCGTTCGGTTCAGGGCATCACGAAAGCACCAATATGTGCCTAGCGCTACTTAGCGAGCTCGCTCGCGATGGCATGAGCGCGCTTGACGTGGGCTGCGGCAGCGGAATTTTAAGTATCGCGATGAAAAAACTGGGCGCAAAAGTAAGCGCCTGCGATACCGACGAGCAGGCGGTGAGCGCTACGCAGCAAAACGCCGAGAAAAACGGCGTGCAGATCGATAAAATTTGGCTCGGCAGCGTTTCAAGCTTGGGTGAGCAGGCGTCTTCTAGTTTAAGCGGGCGCGCGCTCTGCAAAGACGCGCAGTTTGATCTCGTCGTCGCAAATATAATCGCCGACGTGATTTTGATCCTAAGCGCGGATCTAAAAAAAGCGCTAAAACCAGGCGGTAAGCTCGTGCTGTCGGGAATTTTAGAAAAATATAAAGATAGGATTGAGCAGGTCTTTTCGGATTTGAATTTCGTGCAGATGAAAAAGCAAAACGAATGGCTTAGCTTCGTTTATGAAAGGAAGATATGAATAACAACCCAAATAATCAGCCCCCTCAAAACGGCGGCGGAAACAATTTTTTTAATAAAAATCCGATCGGCGTTTTTATAATTTTCGCGCTTATTTTGATAGTCGTGTTTAAAGCGATATCCCCAAGCGGCGGATTTGATAGTGGCGGAGTGCTGGGCTCCGTTTCGGGCGAGAGTAGAAACGTAACTTACTCCGAGCTAAAATCGCAAATCAAAAACTCCCAAGTAAGCATGGTTTCCATTGGAAGTTCCACGATTAAAGCGCAAGTCGGCAACGTAATCTACACCGCCAAGCGTGTGGATGATCCCGAGCTCGTTCAAATTTTAGAATCGCGCAAAATTCCATACGGCGCGTATAACGAGAGCAACTTTTTAACCGATTTGCTCTTTAGCTGGGTCTTGCCGCTCGTGATTTTCTTTGGAATTTGGATGTTTTTAGCCAACCGCATGCAGCGCAATATGGGCGGTGGTGTGCTCGGCATCGGAAGCTCTAAAAACCTGGTAAGCGCCGAAAAGCCGAAGGTTAAATTTAGCGATGTAGCGGGCGTCGAAGAGGCGAAAGAGGAGGTTAAGGAGATCGTAGATTTCTTAAAAAACCCCGAGCGATACATTAGCCTCGGAGCTAAAATTCCAAAAGGCGTTCTTTTGGTTGGACCTCCCGGCACGGGTAAGACGCTGTTAGCCAAGGCGGTTGCGGGCGAAGCGGACGTACCGTTTTTTTCGGTATCGGGCTCAAGCTTCATCGAGATGTTCGTAGGCGTGGGCGCTAGCAGGGTGCGCGATCTATTTGATAACGCTAAAAAGCAGGCTCCGGCGATCGTTTTCATCGACGAGATCGACGCGATCGGCAAAAGCAGAACCGCAGGCGGTATCGGCGGCGGTAACGACGAGCGCGAGCAGACGCTGAATCAACTGCTTGCAGAGATGGACGGCTTCGGCTCGGAATCAAGCCCGGTAATCGTTCTTGCGGCTACCAACCGTCCTGAGACGCTGGATGCGGCGCTTCTGCGTCCGGGCAGATTCGATAGGCAAGTTCTAGTCGATAGACCTGATTTTGACGGCAGAATGGCGATTTTGAAGGTCCATATGCGCGACGTAAAATTTGCCCGCGACATCGATATCGAAGAGATCGCGCGCCTTACCGTGGGCTTTGCGGGAGCCGATCTTGCAAATATCATCAACGAAGCCGCGCTTTTAGCGGGTCGCGAGGCAAAGGCGGAGGTCGAGCAAAAAGACCTACTTGAAGCGATCGAACGCGTCGGTATCGGATTGGCTAAAAAATCGCGCCGCGTAAGCCCGATCGAAAAGCGAATCGTCGCCTATCACGAAAGCGGCCATGCGCTCATCGCCGAGCTTACTAAAGGCGCGATGCCGGTATCTAAAGTAACTATCGTACCGCGCGGATTGAGCGCCGCGGGATACACGCTAAATTCTCCGTTTGAAAATAGATACCTGCACCAGCGCCATGAAATTTTTGCAGAGATCGATACGTTTTTGGCGGGACGTGCGGCGGAGGATGTGTTTTTGGGCGAGATCACCGACGGAGCAGGTAATGATTTGCAGCGCGCTACCGATATGCTTAAATTTATGGCCACTCAGGTCGGAATGACCGATGCGCTCGGGCTTGCGGTGCTAGAAAAGCAGCAGTATTCCTTCCTAAACGGCGGACAGAGCATCAAGGATTACAGCGAGGTAACGGCGGTTAAGATCGACGAATATGTCCGCAAGACGCTGGACGAGCGCTACGCGGCGGTAAAAGAGACGCTAAGGACCTACGCTCCAGCGATTAAGGAGATGGTAAAGGCGCTGTATGAGAAGGAAACGGTCTCTGGCGAGCAGATCGTGGAGATCATCTCTAAATTTGAAAAAGATAACGGCATGCCTACCCGTCTGGTGCGAAATTTAGGCGCTAATGATGATATCGAAAGCGCAAAGAGCGAGGCTTAAATTTAAAGCCTCGCGCGGAGCAGGAACTTAAGGCTAAATTTTAAGAAGGTCGCGCTAAAGCATTTTACGAGCGATCCGCGGCACCGAATGAAAAGCGGTGCAAAAATAAAATTTAAAGAGTAAGAGATGGAAGAGGAAAAGGGAAAACTAATCTACATATTGCCGAATTTTTTCACGGCGGCAAGTGCTTTTTTGGCGGTTATCAGCATAATTTCTACGATCAAGGGCAACTTCAGCGCCGCGATCTTTTATATCATTGTATCCTTGATTTGCGACGGGCTTGACGGCCGCGTGGCGAGGCTAACGCATGCGACGTCGAAATTCGGCGTGGAATTTGACAGCCTTGCAGATATCGTGGCTTTCGGCGTAGCGCCGGCGCTGCTATTTTACTGCGCGGTCGGGCACGATTACGGTAAGGTTGGCTCGCTCGTAGCAGCACTTTACGTGGTTTTCGGCGCGATCAGGCTGGCGCGATTCAACGTCACTACGGGCACCTACGAGCCTAGCGTTTTTATCGGGCTGCCGATTCCTACGGCAGCGATTACGATGGCGTTTTGGATCGGAATTTATCTAAAATATGAGCTCTCCAAAGGATTTGGCGTATTTTTGATCATCGCAATGGCGGCGCTGTCATTTTTGATGGTAAGTAACATCCGCTTTCCGAGCTTTAAAAAGATTAGCCTAAAGCGCCCCAACGCGATTAAAATTTTAGTGCTTCTAATCGTCGTATTTTTCTCGCTTTTATATCTTTTCAGGCTGGAATTCCCGGCGGTGCTAGCCTTAGCTTACATCCTTTACGGTTTAGTCCGCGGAGCTTTAAATTTAAGCGCGGCTAAATTTCATAAAAAAGACAAACCCGAGGAAACGGCGAAATAATCTCAAATATGTTTATCGCCGCGATTGTTTTTAAGTTTGCGCGGCTATAATTTTGCCAAATTTTAACCCTTTGAAAGGATTTGTAATGGACAAAAATAAAATCATAATCTTCGATACGACGCTTCGTGACGGCGAGCAAAGCCCAGGAGCGTCGATGAATACGGACGAAAAGATCCATCTTGCGTTGCAGCTTGAAAAGCTGGGCGTAGATGTTATCGAGGCCGGTTTTGCGGCGGCGAGCCCCGGGGACTTTGACGCGATAGAAAAGATCGCGAGCGCCGTTAGCAAGGCTCGCATCTGTTCGCTTGCGCGCGCTTTAGAAAAGGACATCAAGGCCGCCGGCGAAGCGGTAAAGGGCGCGAAGCTCGGACGCATCCACACCTTCATCGCCACAAGCCCCATTCATATGGAATTTAAACTTAAAATGCAGCCGCAAGAGGTTATAAAGCGCGCCGTAGAGGCAGTGCAATACGCTAAAAGTCTTTGCGAGGACGTGGAGTTTAGCTGCGAGGATGCGTGCAGAAGCGATATCGGCTTTTTAAAAGAGATCTGCGACGCCGCGATAAACGCCGGAGCCTCCACCATAAATATCCCCGATACGGTTGGTTATCTCTATCCTGACGAGATCACCGCCCGAATAGGTGAAATCGTTAAGCTTATCGGCGAGCGCGCCGTAGTTTCGGTGCACAATCACAACGACTTGGGAATGGCTACCGTAAATTCCTTAGCCGCTATCTTGGCAGGAGCCAGACAGGTCGAGTGCACGATAAACGGTATCGGCGAGCGCGCGGGCAACGCGGCGCTAGAGGAGATCGTAATGGCGATCAAGACGCGCAGGGATAAATTTGCGCCGCTTTATACCGATATAAATTTGAAAGAAATTTACCCATCCAGCCGCCTAGTCGCGAGCATTACCGGCATCGAGCCGCAGCCTAATAAAGCGATCGTGGGCAAAAACGCCTTCGCGCATGAAAGCGGTATCCACCAAGACGGCGTGTTAAAACACAAAGAAACCTACGAGATCATGCACGCCGAGGATATCGGGCTTGATAAAAACTCGCTCGTTCTGGGCAAACACAGCGGCCGCCACGCCTTTAAGGATAAACTGGTATCTTTGGGCTATGAGCTTAGTAACGAGCAGATTGAGATCGCGTTTAATAAATTTAAAGCGCTTGCAGATAGCAAAAAGGACGTTTTCGACGAGGATATTAGAGAGCTCGTAAACGACGAGTTCGTGGGAGCCGAAAAGACCTACGAAGTGCTGGTTTTAAGCTCCAATAGCTGCAACAAAGGACACGCTAGCACCGCGCTTACGCTAAGGTATAAGGATGAAATTTTAAGCGATAGCGCGCTTGGAAACGGCGGCGTGGATGCGATATTCAAGGCGATAGATCGTATCAGCGGCATCAACGGTAGCCTGAAGGAGTATCAAGTAAAAGCAGTCTCGCAGGGTAAAGACGCGCTGGCGAAAGTAACCGTTAAGGTGGAATTTGCGGGCGAGGGCGCCATTATCGGCAGAGGACTTGACGTAGATACGATGCTGGCGTCTGCAAAGGCCTACGTTGCGGCGCTAAATACATATTTGGACGCTAAACGTTAGATTGCTCGGCGGGATTTGTTAAATTTAACGCAAATTCCGCTAGATTAAACAAATCAAAAGCAAAATTTTAATAATATTTCACACTTAAAACGTTGGAGTAGGGGGTATTGAGCCGAAACTCGTTTTAAAATTTATTTATGGAGACTTTTATGAAAAAAGTTCTTGTATTGTTATTTGCGCTTTGCGGCGCGGCTTTCGCTAGCGAGCAGCTAAGTGCTTACACTCAGATCGTTTCTTTTTCTGCAATTACCGTTGCAGTCGTTTTAGGTCTAGCCGCTTTGGGTGGCGCGTTAGGTATGGGAAATGCCGCTAGCGCGACGCTTAACGGTATCGCTAGAAACCCAAGCGTAGCTAGCAAGCTATCGAATACGATGTACATCTCGCTTGCGATGATCGAAGCGCAGGTTATCTATGCATTGGTTATTTCATTTATCTTGCTTTTCGTAAATCCTTTTTTAACAGCGGGTTTAAAGGCTGCTGCAAATTAATCACAAGCCCGAGAAATCGGGCTTTAAACTTATATAATTCAAGGCTTGAGATTAAGCTTTAAAATTTATGCGACCGTGGTGGAATTGGTAGACACGCTATCTTGAGGGGGTAGTGCCGCAGGGTGTACGAGTTCAAATCTCGTCGGTCGCACCATCTATTAAAATTTTCTCCTATTTTTTGTGGTTTTATTAAATTTTGTTACTAAAAAATTGAATACCTTTTCGGTAAATTATCTATGTTTATACCTTGTTGCAAAAAATATTTTCGGCTCAAGATAAGTTAAAAACTTTCAAAGGAGTTTTTAACTATGATCCTGCCGATGAAAAACAAGTATATAATTCGTTCCCGAATTTCGCAGAAGAAATTTAGAGAAATTCTCAAGTATTTTGCAGAAGATATAGAAGCATCAAAGATATCAAATTTAACTAAAATTTCAGAAGCAACCCTATGTAAAATCTTTAGAGAAATAAGAGCTCTTATGTCTAAAGAGTGCGAGAAGATATCTAAGTTTTCAGGCGAAATAGAAATAGATGAAAGTTACTTCGGAGCGGAGCTAAAAGAGTAAGAGGTAAAAGGGGCAGAGGAGCAAGCGGAAAGCAGCCGGTGTTTGGCATGCTTAAAAGAGACGGCAAAGTTTATACCCAGATAGTTAAAAACTGCTCTGCTAGTGAGTTGATACCTATATTATCTCAATATAGCGAGCTTGATAACTCTACTATCTATTCTGATTGCTGGAAAGCTTATGACGGTTTGGTAGATTACGGAGCCAAAGCACACTACAGGGTAAAGCACTCAAAGAATGAATTTGCTAATGGTAAAAATCATATAAACGGCATAGAAAACTTCTGGGGTTATGCTAAACATAGACTAGCTAAATTTAAAGGGATAAAGAAAGAAAATTTCTTGCTTCATCTTAAAGAGTGTGAATTTAGATATAATAGCAGCAAAGATACGAAGGAGTTCTATCATATTTTATTAAAGATGATAAGAGAGAATCCGCTTAGCTTATCTTGAGCCTTGAATTTTATGAATTTACGAATTTAAACTTACTTTACAAATTCACACAATTAGTAAATTTAAATTTGCAAATTTGATATTTGGATCTATTTGATCTGAGTTAGTCCAACGATAGATTATGTCATTTATCATCTCATTTTGTTTAGCTTTATCTGAGGCAATAACTATCTGCTCTATTCCTATTTGCATACTTTTTATCTGCTATATTCTTTGGTTTAGAACTTGCCCCCAAATATATAGTAACTCAAAACCTCCAAAGCGTAATCTCTGTTATTTAAATCGAGCTGTGCTTCTTTAATTTTTGGTATTGCTGCTTCCTTGTAAATTTAGATTTTTATTGAAATTGTTGTTTTTTAAAGTTTGGTATTGCTCCAAAATCGCATTATAATAGTAATCGCCATTATATGAAAAATCATTAAAAACGATATTTTGGAGTGTAGATCTATTAGTAGGAATATATTTAAAATAATATTCTCTCCCATATGTTTTTTCAAAAAATCTTTTTTTGTTAGTTGTCAGTAGATTATGGGTAACGTAAAATTCTGATATTTCTTTATTGACAATAGCATTTGCTAAAAGCCAAGAAAACATAATATTTGATACAATGACTATGTCGTTTTTTGTATCGTGATATTTTAAGACTTTTTTATTTATAAATACAAAATCTGAAAAAAGTATATGCTTATTTTCGCCAATATAAACGAAATTTTCCAAAAATTTACCATTTTCATCAATAATGTATTTTTCATTGAACGGATAAAAAGGTTCTATTTTTAAAATTTCATCATTATCAATTATCTCTTGTGCGTTTTGCCTAGGTGTGTCGGCATTACAAATTTTAGAACCTAAATTTAGTAAATATTCTAAATTTAATCTTTTATCAAGCTTGAAAAATTCGCATTTGTCATCAGGGTATTTGTCTCCATTGCAAAGATAAAATCTTGTTTCAGCAAAGTCATTTATATCTCTATGGATATTTTTCATCTTTTTTATATCTTTTGCTGGATAATTGTCTAAATAGTGAATTTTTTGTAGAAAATCTTTTATGTAAAAATTAATTTTTTCATGCTCGGTTGCTGTTTTAAAATCTATCTTGTTTTCCAAATATTTTACTTTATCGTATTTATCAAACATAGCTTCTAATTCGGCAGTATGCCTTTTGTCGTCTTTATAAAGTTGATAAGCAAATGAAATAATAAGACACAAAGTAAATAAAATAAATATTATAAATAAAATTTTAAATAATTTTTTCATATTTTTCCTTTCAAATTTAAAGTTTAACTTGCGAATTTAAACTCGGTCAGTATCGTTTGATACTGAATTTTATGAATTCACAAATTTAAACTTGCTATTGCTTTTAAATTCAAGCAACAAGTAAATTTAAATTTGCAAATTTGATATTTGGATCTGTTTGATCTGAATTAGTCCTCGGTTAAATCTAAATAGCATAGCGGTCTTTTTTATACCACAGCTTGTTAATTGTTCAATCCCTTATACTCCTCCCATGGTGGCTCTGCATATGTTTTTAGCGCCTCAAACTTTCTCATTTTTTATCCTTTCATTGAGTTATTTAGAATTAACGCTTTCACAATTTTTAATAACGATATTTGAGAAATTTTCTATGTCTGATAATTTTTGGCTAAATTTTATTTTAACTGTATCTTTGAAAGCCGATTTATCAATATATTTATTGTATCCATCTTGTAAATAACTATATAATTTTTCATTTACAGAAAGATTATTTTTATCTAAATAATACAATTTTGCTCCGCAACAATCAGTTTTATTAGTGCAATTTCGCTCATATTTTTCAAACATTGCATTAAAATAAAAATCTGTTAAATTTAGCATTATCATTAATAAACTATCTTGAATTTGAAATATTTTTAAATCTCCGTATGGCAATCTTTGTATCATCAAATAAATTTCATTTGTCAAAATTTCTAACTTTTCATAATCTAAATTTTTAAAATTCATTGAGTTATCATCATTATATGCAAGTCCGTAAATTTCACCATACAACAAACACCATAAAATAATATCATCGATATTATTTTGTTCTAAATTTGTTTTTATCTCTTTAAAATGATAATCCATTTTTGAAAAAAGCGGTCGCATTATAAAATTATCATAATTTACATATTTATGTAATATTGAAATCCAAATTTTATACTTCATAGTAGTCATAAATTCTTGTGTTATTTTTGGATTTGCCGATAATTCAATGTAATCTTTTTGTAAAGTTTTATTTATTTCAAATGCCTTTGCTACGATATTTACAACTACCAATAATACAAATGCAAATAATAAGCCTATTACAATTTTTAGAAATTTTATTTTTCTACCGTTATTTTTTATTCTCAAAATTTAATCCTTAAAATTTATTTTTTGTCAAATTTAAATCCCATCAGTATTGTTAATACCGAATTTATTAAATTTGCAAATTTAAACTTACTTTACAAATTCACACAATTAGTAAATTTAAATTTACAAATTTGATATTTGGATCTGTTTGATCTGAATTAGCCCTCAGTTAAATCCAAAATCCATGGCAGTCTTTTTTATACCACGGCTTGTTAATTGTTCAATCCCCTATACCCCGCCCATGCTAGCTCTGCATATGTTTTTAGCGCCTCAAACTTTCTCATTTTTTATCCTTTATCAAAAAAATATTATTTACTTAAATTTTTATTTATATCTATATTAAAGACCGTAAAAATATAATCTCTTACCTCATTGTAATTTTCTTCATTGAAAGAAAATATATGTATAGAATAAAGTCCTTGATTCTTCCACCTATAATCAGACCAGTGTGTTTCTTCTATATATTCAAGATTTATTTGAAATTTTGGAAATATTTTCCAAAAATTTTTAAAACTTTTATTTTCATATCTATAAATTACCAAAAAAACTATAATTTCTAAAAATTCCGCAAACAATAATATAAATATTAAAAGTAATACACCTATTAAAGATATGCCAAAAGTTCCTTTAATAAAGCTAATTATGAAAAAACTAACCAAAAATACCTTACCAAAAATACTTGAAAATATCATATCTAAAAACCAGATTGCCTTAAAAGTTGTGCCGTTGTTAAATATTATATCTTCACTGCTAATTTCTTTAAAATTTTGATCATAATATGCAACTTTTGAATTATAAAAATAGGTATATTTTTTCTTTAAATTTATAATATTAAAACAATCAAATATCAAAAATACAACTATCGCAAAGCCAAATTTTATTATCATTTGTTTTGTGTCGTAAAGATCTAAAATACCGCTTTCAAAATCGTCTAAGCAACCAATGCAAAATACAGAAGCAGTAATCCAAAATATCAAAATAATCAAATAGTGTAAAATTAAAGGAAAACCAGAATAATCACGCAAAACTAGTGGCTCTTTGTCGTAGTCCCTAGTCCCCTCTTTTCTTAGCGCAGCACCGGCTTTAAATTTGTCCAAATCGAGCTCTTTATAAACGGAATTTCGATGCATTCTATACGAAAGGGGATTAAAATTTTATAAAACAGCGCTTGAAATTTTGTTTTTATCGCCGCGACAAACGAGCGGGTTGATCTGCGAATTTCAAACGCAAAAAAAGCGCTTCAAAAGCCCGCGAGCCGAAGCGGGATTTAGACGCAACGGCGGCGTTTTGCTTTGCAATTTGAGTTAAAATTTGATATGATTGTGCGAAATTTATATTGAACGGCTTTTCAAAATGAATAAATTTATAACCCAAAAAATAGGCGCGCTCGCGGGCTTTAGCGATGAAATTTTAAAAATTTTAGCATCGTTTGACGCGGATGTTTCGGACGTCAGGCTCGCTTTGCAAATTTCAAAAAACGCCCCCCTCGCGGATAAAATTTTAGATTTAGCATTTTGCGGTCTGTCTAAATTTAGCGCCGAAGGGCTTGCAAGGCAAAATTTTACTGCCGCGAACGGGCGGTGCGATCTCCAAAGCACGGAGCCTGTGAAGTCCATAGGATGCTGCTTACAAGATGCTGCAGACGAGTGGCAGAAAAACGAGCGCATCTCGAGCGAGCAAGAAGGCGCAGACTTAGCGGGGCAGGGCGATAGTCTTAAATTTAATCATTCAAATGACGTAAGCGGCGCGAACTACAGCGACGAGAATTTTAAATTTAACCCCTCGCAAGTAGCAAGCGATACGCAGCAGCAAAATCAGCACGCCGCTGCGAAAGCCGATTGCGCGCTAGGTTCAAGCATTTCCGCGCAAGCCGAACGAGCGCCTGGACGAGAGCAGATACAAACGCAGCAGCAAAAACAGGAGCAAGAATGGGAAAGAGCGCAGGAGCAGGGACAAGAGCAGGGCGCCGCGGCATTAAAGACGCTAAATTTACAGCGAGCGTTTGAGCTTTGCGGGCGCGAGCAGATGCGGGCGTTTTTTCTATTCGCCGTATTCGACGAGATGCTAAAGCCGGATTTGCAGGCTTATCGCATCGACCGCGAAAAGCTCACGCAGGTCTCGCTGCTGCGAAATCTGCTTATGTTTTCGTGGATCAAATCCTACCCGCAGATTGAGCAAAGTATCCTCTCAAGCGTAATTTTGGTGGAGTTCGGGCGGGTTTTTATCGACGAGCAGGTGTGTGCTGCGGGCAAGGCGGAGGAATTTTACCATGCTATCAAGGGCTCGATCTTTCCGCAGGATTTTACCGACGTGGAGATGGAATTTAGCGGCACGAGCCGCGAAAGCGTCTCGCACGCGCTATTCGCGCATTTCGGGCTAGAGCAGATCGCGCAGGACGCGCTGTATTCAAACGCCCCCGACGACGCGCCTTTTGAGAACAAATCCCGCTATGCAATGCTAAAGATCGCCAAAACCGCGGTCAATATCTACCATCATTTTGACGAGCTTAGCATCGACAACGCTTTAAATTTACTAGTCGAGTTCGGCTTCGAGCAGGAGGCGTTTTTAGAGGCTAAAGGCGAAATTTCGATATGAAAGAGCTCCTGCGCGCCTTTAACTCGGGCGTATTTGAAAAGGATCTTAGCGGCGAGCAAAAGGAGCTCGTGCGCAACCTCCTAAATATCGGCGCTATCAGCGCGCATAAAGGCAAGCTCTATCTAAACGACGGCTATGTTTTCGGCAGGCTCGACATCGCGCGCGACGGCACGGGCTATCTACAAAGCTTCGACGATCGCTTCAAGGCAGATCTCATCATCGAAAACAGATATCTAAGCGGCGTGCATCTGGGCGATCTGATCCTAGCAAAAATTTTAAGCTCAAGAAAGTCCCGCCTGCACGCAAAGGTGCTGATGTGCGTCAAGCCTGCGTTTTTAACGAGCGTGGTTTATACCAAAAGCTTCGGGCGCGAAATTTTAGGCGTAAACGTCAAAACCGGCCTCGTAAATCCGCTCAAAGCCACGCAAAAATCGCTAAAGCAGCTGCCCGCAAACACCCTTTTAAAGATTGATAATCTAACAAATGAGATCACCGAGGTGATCGGAAGTTTGGCCGATCCCTTCGTCGATGAGAAAATTTCTTTAGCGATCTACGATAAAAACGACGAATTTAACGAAGCATGCAAGCAGCAAGCCGCGAGCTTCGGCAGCGAAGTGGACGAGGCGCTGTATCCGCAGCGCGTAGATTTGCAACATCTGCCATTTTGCACTATCGATCCTATCGATGCCAAGGACTTCGATGACGCGATCTATTTTGACGTAAAAGAGCGCACGCTTTACGTTGCGATCGCCGACGTGAGCGAATACGTAAGCGAATACTCGCCGATCGATAAGGAGGCGAAATTTCGCGGCTTTTCGATATATTTTCCGCACAGATCCGTGCCGATGCTGCCGCGCGAGCTTAGCGAAAACATCTGCTCGCTGATGCCGAATTTGCCGAGATTAGCATTTGTTTTTAAAATCTCTTTGGATGAAAATTTAAACCCACAAAAGCAGGAGCTTTTCGAAGCGATTATAAGATCAAAACGCCGCTATAATTACGACGAGGTCGATGAAATTTTACGCACCCGCAAAGCGTGCGAGCCTGAAATTTTAAGCTGGCTCTTGCCGCTTAATGAAATTTGCGAGCGCCTGCGCCGCGCGAGGCTGAAGCGCGGATTTGATTTCCGCACTAAGGAGCTTCGCATCACGCTTGATGAGCACGGTTTTATAAGCTCCACCCGCTTTGAGACCGACACTCCGTCGCACAAGCTCATCGAGGATTGTATGCTGCTAGCCAATAAAGCCGCTGCAGCGCGCATCGAGCGGGGCGTTTTTAGAAATCACGGCTCGGCGGAGCTTAAAAAAATTTACGCTCTGCTTGACGATCTGGCGCTGTTTGGCATCGACGCGCCGTATCAGAGCAACCTTGCTAAGATGATCGGCGAAATCCAAGCGCAAGCAGGTACCATGGGTATCCGCGAGGAGGTCGATAAGCTCATCATCAAAGCTCAAAAGCGCGCCGAGTACGGATCCGAATCGCGTGGGCATTTCGGGCTCGGATTTGATAACTACACGCACTTTACAAGCCCGATCAGGCGCTATTCCGATCTCATTTTGCACCGATTGCTAAAGGCACAGATGAGGGGGGATGAAAAATTTTATAATTACCTGCTTTTAAACATCGACGCGACGTGCGCTCGGCTAAACGAGCTAGAGCGCGAGGCGGATAAGGTTGCGTTTGATTTTATGGACCGAAAATTCGCGCGCTGGGCCGCGGAAAATTTAGGCAAAAAATTCCGCTGCTACATCGACGAAAACGGAAATTCCGTCACCGCAAAGCTAGACGACAAGCTAAAGGGGGCTAAAATTTTAGTTTCAAATTTCGCTGGCGACATTTTAACGCCCGTGCTAGTCGAGCTTACGGACGCAAACATCGCTAGCGGAGTGATCTTAGGCAGGGTGGTAAAGAAAATCTGATGTATAGGAAAGAATTTGATGGGCTTATCGCAAGCGGAAGGGTACCGAATTTCGTACTTTTGCGCGGCGGAGACGACTTTTCAAACGAGCTTTACGCGCAGCGCCTGAAGCAAATTTACGCGGCCGATAATTTTTTGAGTTTGTATTTTTTGGAGTATGATTTTGAGCAGGCGCGAAGCTTCTTGGAGCCCTCGCTTTTCGGCGGCAGCAACACGCTTCATATCAAAACCGCCTCGCTCATCAAAAAGGAGGAGCTGCGAAGGCTCATCGCGCTGTGCAAGGCGGACGCGAATAACCATCTAATCTACGAGCTAAACGATAGCGAAATTTCTGTAAGCGCGGATTTTATCAAGGAATTTGAACGAAACGAGGTTAGATTTTTCAAACCATCGGGCGTAAACGAAGCCATAGCGCTGCTTGCGCAAAAATGCGAGATGTGCGGGCTTTTTGCAAACACCGTCGCGCTTAGCAGGATCTACGCCATACACAACGAAAGTCTAAGCCTAAGCGCGAGCGAGATAGAAAAATTTGCAAGTCTGGGGCTTGAACTTAGCCTGCAAAACGTAAATTTAATGGTTTATGGCCTTAGCGAGGTGAGCTACGACGAGCTTTTTGATAAAATTTTTGGACTAAGCGACTTTCGCGTAGATTTTTACAAAATGGCTCTGGGCGGCGGATACAACGAAATGGAGCTGATAAATTATTTCTACCGCCTGATTTATAGAATTTTTCGCCTGCATGCTTACGTGAAAATAAACGGCAGATTTGATTTTAAGGCGGTTTTAGGCTACCTGCCGCCCCCTTCCGTGGCCGCACAGATGCAGCGCTATGCCACCGGTTTTTCAACGCGGACGTTTTATAAAATTTTTGCCCACTTAAACGATTTGGAATTTGAACTAAAAAGCGAAAAAAACGCGGCGAAGGACGAGCTTTTGCTTGCGTCGTTTTTGAGGTTGCAGCGCATGCTGCTAAGTTCGCTCGGGCAAAAAGCAAATATTAAGTGAAATTTTAGTAACATCTCTTCGCATTTTTTGCAAAATCCTTGCCCGCAGACACCGTTTGCGAGCTAAAATCCATAAGGAGAATTTATGAGAAACTACGAGGTTTTATTCATCGTTAAGCCTACGCTTACCGACGATGAAGTTAAAACAAAAGTCGATTTCGTCAAAGAAATCATAACCAAAAACGGCGGAGAGATTGCTTCCGTAATCGAAATGGGCGCTAGAAAGCTTGCCTATAAGATCGACAAATATGAGCGCGGAGTTTATTTCGTAATCTATTTTAAAGCCGAGCCGAGCTTGATCTCCGAGCTTGTTAGAAATCTGCGCATCAACGAAGATATCATTAGATTTTTGACCGTCAAATATGAGACTAAGCGCGAAATTTCCGCTTGGGACAAGCTAAGCAAAGGTATCAAACTAAGCCCTGCGAAAAAAGAGCGCGAGCCAAAAGCGCCGGTAGAGCCAAAAGAGCCTGAAGAAGCAGCCAAAGAGGGCGAATAAAGGATAAAATATGTTCAATAAAGTAGTTTTGGTAGGTAATTTAACCCGAGATATCGAGCTTAGATATCTGCAAACGGGCACCGCCGTAGGCAAAACCGGCATCGCCGTCACGCGCAGATACAATAGCTCAAACGGCGAGAAACGCGAAGAAACGTGCTTTATAGACATAGATTTTTTCGGTCGCACGGCCGAGATCGCAAACCAATACTTGCGAAAAGGCAGTAAAATTTTGATCGAAGGCCGCTTAAAGCTAGATCAGTGGCAGGATCAAAACGGACAGAACCGAAGCAAGCACTCCATCAGCGTAGATACTATGGAGATGCTAGGAAGCAATCAAGGTGGAAGCGGCGGCTATAATCAAGGCGGCAATTACGAGGGCGGCAATTATGGTGGAAGCTCCGGCGGCTACGGCGGAGGAAATTCTAGCTACGGTAATTACGGCGGCGGAAATAGCTATGCTAATAGACAAAACTCAAATTCTAGAGGCGCAAAAAACGATTATAACGCGCCTAAACAAAAAGAGCAGAGTTACGAAAGCACGATTCCGGAAGTCGACGTCGATGCCGATAAATACGATGACGGCAACGACACGATCCCATTTTAATTAAGGAAAAATCATGGCAGATAAGAGAAAATATACTAGAAAGTATTGCAAATTTACGGAAGCAAAGATCGAATTTATCGATTATAAGGACACGGCGCTGCTAAAGCACTGCCTAAGCGAGCGCTTTAAGATTATGCCGCGCCGCTTAACCGGCACCAGCAAAAAATACCAAGAGATGGTAGAAAAGGCTATCAAGCGCGCGCGCCAAGCAGCCCTTATACCTTACATCGTCGATCGCAAAGACGTGGTCGTAAATCCATTCGAAAATCTTTAAATTTTAGCGGTACAAAGCCGCTAAAATTCCCCCTATTTTAAACTCTAAATTTTAAAATTTAAGCCCGCTCTTATATATATAATCCACCTATATTTTTTCAAAGGAGAAATTATGGCAGAGAATGAACATCCGGATTATTTAACGTGCCCATTTTGTGGCAAAGACGATATCAAATACGGCGCAATCGTATGCAGTGGATG
The DNA here is from genome assembly GCA_963524395.1 of uncultured Campylobacter sp. GTDB lineage: Bacteria > Campylobacterota > Campylobacteria > Campylobacterales > Campylobacteraceae > Campylobacter_B. The sequence goes on along the minus strand of CAURGM010000001.1, from coordinate 105,028 downwards.
TCAGGCGGAGATATCTTATCGCAGACCATGGATAAAGACACTTCTTGGTTCTATAGTTTGGCTTTGGTTTATAGGAACTTTTACTAAAGATAGCGGTACAATATTTTACATCGTCTTAGCTATAGGAGTTATAGGTATAATTGCTTCTATTTTTATGGCGCGAGATCACAGTCCACAATTTAATAGGATTATGAAGCACGTTAATTAGTCTATATCGCCGTCCGCTGACGGATAAATTTTTGTAATTCTCTGATTAAATTTAAATTTGGGAGAATTACGCTACTTAAATTTTAAAAGACAGATTATGAATTTTCTCTAGGTTTCCTTGCTGGTAGTGGCGTTTTTGATGGGCTTGCAGCCGCGGTTATCGTTTTTATTCCGGGCTTTATAGTGTTTTGCATTGCAAAGGCATTTTTAGAAGGCTTGACTTCTAGCGTAAATAATAGATTTATTGCGTCTGTCGTACCAATTTTGGGAGGTTTAGTTCTAGGGTATTTAGCGGGTGCTTCCGTATATGAAAGTGAGCAGGCAAAAGATGCTGAGCGCGAAGTGCAGAAGCAACAAAGTATGACGCAGCAAGATAAACTATTATATCAAACGCAGTCTGATGTTCGGTGGCTACGGCGTGGCAATCGACGGTAAGTGGGGCAAAAAAACTATGCAAGCGTCACAGAAATATTCGGGCTCGTCCGCAACCTCGATCGACGAACTTTATGAGGCGGTCAGGACTAAAAAAGAGGGCAAAAGATAAAATTTAAATCGCAAGCCAAACCCCGCACTAAATTCTTAAATTTACTCGCTTTATATACGTCTTATCGGACGCCTCAAAACATATTGCGCCGCTTGTAAAATTTCTTAAGTTTGCTTGGGGCGTAAATTTTAGAAATGGGACTTGAGCGTTTTTGAGGTAAGCAGACGAAATAAACTTGCTTGTGCGCGGACTATGTAAATTTAATAAATTTAGCTGCAAGACACGACGGAATTTACGCTGTTTGCGGCTTGCAAGTGGGATAAATTTAAGGGCGCGATTTTTACGGGTAAAATTTTATGCGCGACCGATGAGGCGCGCGGTTTTCTATAAAAGTTTAAATTTCTTATGCTCAAAGTGGTATTTTTTCTGAGAAATCGCGTTAAATTTAAGGCTATCTATCCTGGAAAAATTAACGGCGTATTCCTTCAGACAGGCAAGGATGAAAGAGAAGCGGTAATTGCCATTTTCGTAAAATATCTCGCTCGTTATTATTTCGCTGGGCGCCGCGTCGCATCTTTGATCCGAGCTCATAACGCATTTTAGTTCATAATATCCATTTTGCAAATCTCCGATGTAAAATTTCAAATGCAACTTTTCATTAATTTGCTTTTTGGGTAGCAATAGCGCATCGTTGAAGTTTATGCCTGCAAAAATTCTTTCTAGCGTATGCATATTTTTATGCAGCCCTTCCAAATACGCCTCATACCGCCGCTGCCTTAAGGTATATTCACTATCTTTTATATTGCCCTTGATCCAATCTAAGTCAAAATATAGCACTTCAATCTCTTAGGTTTTAAATTTGTCGTTACCCGTTCGCTACAGCCCCAAGAAATTCTCATCGTTTTTGATCTTTTCGATGAGATCAAGCGTGGCGTAAAATTCGTCGTAGAAATATGGCATCTCGAGCTTGAAAAATTTAAAGCTTAGCCCCTCCAGCACCTTGAGCGAGTGTTTGTTTTTGAGCAAAAATATGAAAAATACCCCGTCTTTTTCCAGCGCGTTGAGGTAGTTTATTTCGCTTATATTGGCGCGTAGGATCTCGGCGTCAAGGATGACGACGTCGGCTACGTAGATGAAGTCGTTTAGATGTCTCTTCGCGCTCTCCCAGTTGGAGTTTGGCATCACGTCGCAACCAAGCCCGCTCAAAAAATCTCGCAGCTCCTCGAAGATCGCGCGGTTTTTGTGCGTGATGATGACGTTGTAGTCGTATTTTTTGGCGCTAAAGCTCTGCTGCGCGAAGCAGCTAAGCACGGCATCCATTTTGATAAAGGTTCCTCGCCCGTCGGCTCCAATACTTGGATGCGAACCGAGTGCACGCAAATGGGTCTGCGCCGAAGTAAGATACTCATCATCCGTGCTAGCGGCGCTTTCTAGTGCACTTTTAAGCGCATAGGTACGCGGATCCTTTAGCTCGCGATCGATACCTACTCGCACGTCGAGCTTGATAGAGCTCATATTTGCTCTAAGTTCCTTACTGCTAAATTCCACGCTTACGCGGATTGGCTCAGCGATATTTTGCAGGAAAAACTCGCACGCGTCAAAGACCGCGCTAGTGAGATTTAGCACCTCGCCGCCGTAGATACGCGGTAGCTGCGGTGGGAAACTAAGATAGAGCGTGCTGTCGTATTTTGTGCACTCCTCAAATAAAATTTCGCTTTGAAATTTTAAAATTTTTAAAATATCGATCTGCGCGATATCCTCGCGTCTAGGCACGACGGAATCGCTTTCTTTGGCTTTAGGCGTAGCGGAGAAAATTTTGCCGCTTACGGCGGGCTTTTTAGCAAAAAGTTTTCTTGCCACAAAGCCTGCCGTCGCAGCCAATATTGCTAGCGCGCCTAAAATCACGGCTTTCATAGCACAAGCATCCCGTCGCCATAAGAGTAGAAGCGGTATCTTTGCTCCACTGCGATGCGGTAGAGCTCAAGCGTGCGCTCAAGGCCGATGAAACTCGCTACGAGCATTATCAGCGTGGATTTTGGTAGGTGAAAATTTGTAAGCAAAAAATTCTGTCTTATCGGCGGATTGCCCGGGTGCAAAAACAGCTCGCAGATCCCGCTACTTTGCCCGTTGCGTGCGAAATTTTCGATCGTTCGCGTAACGGTCGTACCCACGCCTAAAATTTTTCGCTCGCTTTTTAGAATTTGTGCGGTCTGCGGCGGGATAGAGTAGAGCTCGCCGTGCATCTTATGATCGCGCAGATCCGCTACTTCCACGGGCTTAAAGGTGCCCGCGCCTACGTGCAGCGTGATAAAATAAATTTCGTGTCTTTTGCGCAGATCGTTTAGCATCGCATCGTTAAAATGAAGGCTCGCGGTGGGTGCGGCGACGGCGCCTTGCTCGCGCGCGAAGATGCTTTGATACCAGCTCTCGTCCTGCTTGGTATCGGCGCGCTTAATATATGGCGGCAGCGGCACATGGCCGATACGTTCGCAAATTTCAAAAACATCATGGGTGTTTAAAGCCTTGCCGCCGCGCTCAAACTGCACGATGCGAAGACCGCCCTCCATCAGCTCGCAAACGCGCGCTTCAAGACCGCTTTGAAATTTTAACTCGCTGCCTACTTTGACGCTGCCGCGAATATAGGCGCTAAATTTATTGCCCTCAAGCGGCGAGTTTAGCAGAAGCTCGATTTTACCGCCGCTGTTTTTATGACCGAAGAGGCGCGCCTTAATCACCCGTGTGTCGTTAAAAATAATATCGCAGGGCGGCAGGACGTCCGCTAGATCGCCGAAGTGCGCGTGAGTGATCTGCTGCTTGGCGCGGTCGTAGATCAGCAGGCGCGCGCTTTGTTTGGGCATCACGGGAGCGCTTGCGATGAGCTCGCTAGGAAGCTCGTAATCGTAGCTGCCAACTAAATTTAGATCCGCCATCTCACGCCTTCGCTACGTCCGTGGAATTTTCGCTTTCGTCATCCTCAGGCTTATACGGATTTATCATTTTGGCGATGAAGATTGAGAGCAGATAAAGCGCAATTAGCGGAGTTGCGAGCATAAACTGACTAAGCACGTCCGGCGGCGTCATCACCGCTGCAAAGATGAAAATAATGACGATTGCGTAGCGGAAAAAATCGCTCAGGCTTTTGTTCGTCACAAGCCCGATTTTAGCGAGGAAAAATGTCACCACTGGAAGCTCGAAGCTGATACCGAATGCGACGACGAGTTTAGCAAAAAAGCCTACATATTCGCCGATTGTAGGCATCGCAGTAAATTGCTTGGCGCCAAAATTTACCAAGAAATTAAACGCTACGGGGATTACGAAAAAATAGCAAAATGCCGCGCCCAAGAAAAACATAACGCTCGCTCCGCTAACGAAGGGGATGACGTATTTTTTCTCGTTGTCGTAAAGCCCGGGCGCTACGAAAAGCCACACCTGCCAGAAAATTATCGGCATTGCTAGAAGTAACGAAGTAAAAAACGATACCTTCATCGCAGTAAAAAACGTCTCGCCAAGCTGGGTAAAGATGATCTCGCTGCCTTTAGGAAGCACGCGCACCAGCGGGCGGGTCATAAAGCCTAAAATATCCTCCCAAAAGCCGAAACACGCGATGAAAAGGACGATGACGGATAGCACGCAGATAACTAGGCGCTTGCGAAGCTCGGCTAGATGGGGTTTTAGCTCTTCAAACATTAAATTTCTCTCTCATTATGATTTTTGCGTATCGTTATTTTGCACGGAATTTTGCATAGAATTTTGCGCATCGCCGTTTAAATTTGCGTTCAAATTTTGTGCGCCGTTTTTCGCTTCACCGCTCGCATTCATATTTTGTGCGGAATTTTCTGCGCTGCCCACGCTCGGTATGGAATTTTTGCCTTTGTTTTTGGTACTCGAATTTGCCTTTAAATTTGCCGTCTCGCTCTGTTTTTGCGCCGAGACTTCCGCGGAATTTAGCGTATCTTTTACGGAGCTTTCTATATTTTTTAGCCCAGCATTTAGCGTCTCTTTGACCGAGTCTATGCCGCCTTTTATCTCGTCGAGCTCCTCAAACGTGAGCTTTTTGCGTACGCCTTCGCTTGCTTGCGTGATACTCTCTTTATATTTTTTGGCGTCCTCTTTGAGCTCGGCGATGCGAAGCTCTTGATCGAAGCTCGATTTTGCGTCGTTGATGGTTTTTTTGATGACTTTGAAGTATTTCGCGAGCTCGACCAGCACTTTCGGGAGTTTTTCGGGCCCAAGCACGATTATCGCGATGATTAAAATGACCGTAATTTCAGGCATACTGATACCAAACATAAAATTTCCTAACGTAAAAAGTGGCGTATTGTAACTAAAATTTCATTAATCTTAAATTTAGCGCCCGCGGCGGCTTTCTTGCGTGATAAAAAGCGCAATCTCGTCGGCGAGCAAAAAGTTGGGATTATAAAATTTACCTTCGGCAAATTTCAGCTTTTTTTCGCGCACGAGCAGCTGCGCGTTGCTTAGCTCCGCAGCGTCTAAAATTTGCGCTTCAAGCCCCAAAACGCAGCGCAGCCCGAGAAATATGCGCTCAAGCTTTTTATCCTGCGCGCTTAGAGCTTCGCGCTGTTTTTGCAGCGGATCTGCGATGTAATCTCGCAAATTTTTAGGCGAGCTAAGGCGCACCTGCCCGCTAGTTCCGACCGCAAATGCCCCAAACCCAGCGTAATCCTCGCCACGCCAGTAAGCGAGATTGTGCTTGCAGCGCAGTCCGCGCGCGGCAAAATTTGAAATTTCATACTGGCTAAAGCCGCTATCCGCCGCAAGAGCAAAGAGAAATTTAGCTAGAGCCGCACTTTCTCTTTTAAAGCTTTCGCGCCCGAAAAAGGGCGTATTTTCCTCAAGACTTAGCGCATAGGCGCTTAAATGCGGCACTTCGCAGCGCGCAAGCTCAGCCATTTCAAATTTTAAATTCCTTTTATCGTCAAATTTGCTCGCGTAGATTAGATCTAAATTTATATTATCAAAGCCCGCTGCTTTGGCATTTTGCACCGCGAGAAAAATCTGCGCCACACTGTGCGCGCGACCGAGGAACTTTAGCTTGGCGTCGTTGAAGCTTTGCGCGCCGAAGCTGATGCGATTTACGCCGAGCCCGCGCATCGCCCTAAGCCAGGCGGGGCTAGCGGAGTTCGGATTAGCTTCCGAACTGATTTCGGCTCGGGCGGCGAAATGCGGCGCAAGCAGCGCAAAAATTCCGTCGTAAAGCCCCGCATCCACGGCGCTTGGCGTGCCTCCTCCGATAAAAAGCGTCGAAATTTGCGCGTGCGGATTTTTCGCCAAAAAGTCGCGCACCTCAAACTCAAGCGCGCGAAAGTAGCTTTTTGCGAGGCTAAACTTATCGCTGAAGGAGCCAAAGGCGCAATACGGGCATTTGGAGGTACAAAACGGCACGTGGATATAGATGTGCAAGGGCGGTCCTATGGGCTAAATTTATGTCGCAAAATTTAGCGAATTAATTTGAAAATTTATATAAATTTTAAGCCTCTTAACGCAAATTTTAATATTTTTAGATAGAATTTTGAGAAATTTTTTGTGAGAAAACGAGATGGAAAAAGAGAAAAATTACAGACCGAATGTCGCTGCAATCGTACTTTCGCCATCGTATCCGTTTAACTGCGAAATTTTGATCGCGCAACGAAGCGACATCAAAGGCGCTTGGCAGTTTCCTCAAGGCGGTATCGACGATGGTGAGACGCCTAAGATGGCGATTCGCAGAGAGCTAGGTGAGGAGATCGGAACAAGCAAAGTCGATATCATCGCTGAGTGCCCGAAGTGGCTTAGCTACGATTTTCCCGATGGAGTAGCTCAAAAGATGCGCCCATACGACGGGCAAATTCAAAGATATTTTTTAGTACGATTGCGAAGCTTAGCCGATATAAACATCAATACTAAACTTCCGGAGTTCGACGCATTTAAATTCGTAGGCGCAAATGAGGTTTTAAGGCACGTAAATCACTTCAAAAAGCCGATTTACGCGACGGTTTTAAAATATTTTAAGGAGGAGGGTTACATTTAATGCTGATCGTTCAAAAATACGGCGGTACGAGCGTCGGTACGCTAGAGCGGATCGAGGCGGTCGCGCAGCGCGTGATAAAGACTAAAAACGAAGGACACGATGTCGCGGTAATCGTCTCTGCGATGAGCGGCGTTACCAATCAGCTCATTGAGCAGGCGGAATTTTTTACTAAAACTCCCGTAGGCAGAGAGATGGACGTGCTGCTAAGCTCGGGCGAGCGCGTCACGAGCGCACTTTTAGCTATCGCGCTAAATGCTAAGGGCTATGCTGCGATCGCGTTTAGCGGGCGAGGTGCGGGCATCGTGACGGATAATTTTCACACAAAAGCACGCATCGTCTCGATCGATCCAAAAAGCATGCAAGAGGCGCTAAAGCAGGGCAAAATAGTCGTCGTCGCGGGCTTTCAGGGCATTAGTACCGCAGGCGAAGTAACTACGCTCGGGCGAGGCGGAAGCGATCTTAGCGCAGTCGCCGTTGCAGGAGCGCTGAATGCCGATCTGTGTGAAATTTACACCGACGTAGACGGCGTATATACGACCGATCCGCGCATCGAACCAAAGGCTAAGAAGCTTGATCGCATCAGCTATGACGAGATGCTTGAGCTTGCGAGCTTGGGGGCGAAGGTTTTGCAAAACCGAAGCGTCGAGCTTGCAAAGAAATTAAACGTAAATTTGGTGACGCGAAGCAGTTTTAACGATCATGAAGGAACACTCATAACAGGAGAAGAAAAGATGGAAGATGCGGTAATTAGCGGCATTGCACTGGATAAAAATCAAGCAAGAATCACGATTAGAAACGTAGAGGATCGCCCTGGCGTCGCGGCTGAAATTTTCTCCGCGCTTGCAAGCAAGGAGATCAACGTCGATATGATCGTGCAAAATATCGGACGAAATGGCGAGACGAATTTGGGCTTTACTGTGCCGCAAAACGAGCTGGAAACGGCCTATAGGGTAATGAAAGAGGTAAATCCAAATCCGAATTCCATCATCGAATCAGACGCCGATATCGTAAAGGTTTCTTTGGTAGGCGTTGGTATGAAAAGCCACAGCGGCATAGCCAGCAAGGCGTTTAAGACGCTCGCGGACGAAGGGATAAATATCCAGATGATCTCCACGAGCGAGATTAAAATTTCGATGATCGTAGAGGCTAAATACGGCGAGCTTGCCGTGCGCGCGCTGCATAAAGCCTACGATTTGGATAAATAATGCAGGATCTGCATACTTGGAGCGTTACGGCGATGCGCTCCGAGCCCGGACTTGAGTGGCTTGAGGATCGCAAGGAGGACTGGACGCCGCTTTTAGCTTCAAAGCTGAAATTCCTCCACGACGGCTTTGCTTTCATCGTCATCTGTGACGATGAGCGAAGCTGGTTTAGCGAATATATCATCAAAAAGATCAACTCCTCTACCAACTCCCGCCCGCTGTTGCCGTTTTTTTCGCTACGCTCGCTTTATCGCGGCGGCGTAAATAGCCTCGAGGACGCGCTGCTGCTAAACGATATGCTAAGCCTCGCGTTTGCCAACGGCTTTATATATTTTTACATCGGCAACGGCAACCATCCGCTAGCCAAAATCGCCAAAAGCCACGAGGACAGCTATCTGTGGCTCATCGACGAGAGGCTGCAAAACAGCTTTTATATGAGCGAGAGCGATCCGAGCCTGGATCTCAAACTGATCCAGCTTTTTAAAATTTTAGACAAAAGCATCGACGCTGTGCTTTTTGACGAAGTGGTGCTTTGAAAATCATAAATCAGATCGTTTTAACGGGCGATTATGAGGGCTTTAAAGATAAAATTTTAGCCGAAATTCCGCGCAAAAATTTAAGGTTTTTCGAAAGCGTCGAGCTTAAGATCGACGAGGCGCGAAAGATCATTGACGAAGCCTACGTCGCCGAGCGCGAGGATAAGGTCATCGTCATCGCCGCTACGAAATTCGGCGAGGAGGCGCAAAACGCTCTGCTTAAAATTTTAGAGGAGCCGCCTAAAAACACGGTGTTTTTCCTGATCACCCCTTTCATCAACGCCCTGCTGCCCACCATCCGCTCGCGTCTGATCGTACAAAACCTCTGCGTGCGAAAGCCCAGATACCGCACCGGGCTAAACTTAACCAGGCTAAGCCTAAAGGAAGCGGTGGAGTTTATCGACGCGCAGATCGCGCTGGAGCGCAAGGGCGAGCTGGACAAAACGGCGCTAAAAGCGCTCATCGGCGAGATCGCGCTAGAGTGCTTCGAAGCGGGCGTCAGGCTAAGCGGCGATGAATTGCAGCGGATCGACCGCTTGAGTTATCTTGCCGAGCATAACGCCAAAGCCCATGCCGTGCTTACTCCGCTACTGTTGATGATCGAGGAGAAAAGATGAAAATTTATAAAATTTCAAACGAGGCCGATTTTGCGCTGATTTGCGAGCGCATCGGCGTGCGAAATGCGGGGCGGGCGATAATGCAGAAAAAATCGCGCCTAAACTTTTTCTATCTAAAAAATTTGCGAGCGCCCGCGGCAAATATTTTAAAGCAGGATGCCCTTAGTATCGGCGCCGAGCTTGCGTGCAACGAAGGAGTGATCCTAGGACGCGATGATACGGACGCGGTTTTGATCGCAAACGACCGCCAGATTGAGGCTTTAGCGCAGAAAGAAGCGCTGCAGGATTTCGGGCTAAAGGAGGTCGCGAAATTTCTAAGCGAGAAATTCACTAAGCCGCAAAGCTGCGAAATAATGGGCGTAGTAAATATCAACTCCGATAGCTTTAACCCCGCAAGCCGTGCGGCAAGCTTAAAAGAGGCGACCAATAAGATCGAAAAGATGATCGAGCAGGGTGCCGCTATCATCGACATCGGCGGCGTGAGCTCGCGCCCGGGCAGCCAGTACTGCGGTAGAGATGAGGAGTTTGCGCGCATAAAGGATGTGCTGAGCGAAATTTATCGCCTGCGTCTGCACGAAAAGGCTAAATTTAGCCTCGATAGCTTCGATGAGTATTGTTTGGAATTTGCGCTAGATCGGGGCTTTAGCATCATCAACGACATCAGCGCAAACCTTGCTCTTGCTCCGCTTGCGCTTCGCTACGACGCCGCTTACGTGCTGATGCACATGCAGGGAAAGCCGCAAAATATGCAGCTTGCGCCAAAATATGACGATCTGATGGGCGAGATCGATGAGTTTTTTGCGCAGAATTTGCAACAGCTTCGAAGCGCGGGGCTTAAAAAGATCATCCTTGACGTGGGCATCGGCTTTGGCAAGACCGCCGAGCAAAATTTGGTACTGATTAAAAATTTGCAGCATTTCTTGCACTTCGGCTGCCCGCTGCTTGTAGGCGCAAGCAGAAAGAGCGTTATCGATTTTTACAGCCCCTCTGCGGTCGAGGATAGGCTCGCAGGCTCGCTGTATCTGCATCAGATCGCTGCTTTAAACGGCGCTGCGATCATCCGCACGCACGATGTATTCGAACACGCTCAAATGCTGCGGCTAATGCGCGCGATGGATGCTGCTGCGGTAAAATTTTAGAATTTTGCGGAATTTTCACGAAATTCTATATTTTTAACGAGATTTTTGTAAATTTGCCTTATGCGGAATTCTAAAATTCCTCAAGGAAATATTTTAATTCTTTTAAAATTTTGCGAAAGAGCTTTTGCGGAATTTTATCCACATTTTATTTTGTGCCTAAGCTTTCGTGCGCTTGCTCGTCGAAACTTGTAAAAATTTATAAAATTTCGCTCGATTTATGAGGCGCGTCAAAACAGCGAAGTAAAGAGGGATAAATTATGGCGACGATTTGCACGGATTATTTGTTGCGCGAGCCGAATTATTTCATTTTTGGGCGAAACGAGCGCTTTACGTCAAAGCCCTTGCTGGCAATTTTTATATCATTTGGTTATCGTGCCTGCCGGAGCGGAGGCGTCCTTTTTGGCGGATAAAAACTCGACTAGGCTTTGCCAGACAAAGTCGGCGTCCAGATAAAACCCCATCGCGTTAAGCTGTGGATTTATCGCTGCGGTGTGAATGTCCTGTGTGAGCTTAAAAAATACGATTGGGGCGCTCAAAATTTCATCTTTGCTTATAATTTTATCGTCGCGAACAATATTTTTTAGTGTCGTCTTGCGGTCGCCCTCTAGCGCTACGAGCTGCAAAATTTCCTCGCGCGTAGCCTGCTCGCCGACCTTGCCTAGCCACGAGACGATATGGGCGCGAAATCCATCGCTAAAGCTCAAAGTTCTGTCTTCCCAATACTGCCTTCTTAGCTCCGTCTCGTGTCAAACTCTAGGCTTGTGTAAATTTTATCCTGAGAGGCGAAAATATGGACTAAATTTTTGCCGATGAAAATCACGGAGTGAAGCAGGCGCGGCAGCTTATTTACGTCCGTTTTGCTCCAGTTTATAAATTTACCGCGGATAAAGCGGTACCCGCTAAGCTTCCTTTCAAAGACCTTTTTATCGCCCTCGTCAAGCCTCCATAGCTCGTCCGCATCGACTAGAGTAGAGTTTCTGCGGTCATAGACCAAAGTCTCGTCAAGCCCGTATTTTGACACCATAAAATCGTAATTATCTTTAAATTTCGAGATAATTTTCATGTTCGTTCCCTAAAATTTTATCTTTCAAAGCTCCTGAATCGGCGCGCTTTGCACTGAAACCGAAGCAAAATTTTATCATCGTAAATTCGCACTGCGAACTTCGCAAATTTTACTGCTAAATCGCCAAAATTTATATCGCAAGCTCACGGCTCGCTCAATTTTACCGCGTGTCGGTGAAATGGTAAAACCGAACGAAAAGCGTGCGGCGCGGCAAATTTTAAATTTATTTTACGCGGCGGCGTAGAGCTTTAAAATTTATTTTCTGCGATGGCGCAAAATTTCAAATTCATCTGCCGCAAAAACAGAGGCCGCTACCGCTTAAGTCGCAAATTTTAGTAGCGGTAAAAACCAAAGTCGCTACCGCTTAAAATCATGGATTTGTATATCCGCGCCGTATTTTTTGCAAAGCTCGCCTACCTTTTCTTTCAGCTTTTCCTCGTCATAGCAGATGAGATCGATATATGCGTGCTTCTGCCCGGTTGCACCGCCGATTATCTCTAAAAACGAGCCGCAGCTCTCTAGCTCTTCGTCCTCGATCTTGTTTCGCAGATCAAAGCCCGCCTGCACGTCGCCGCCGTTATCAATGCTCAGAAAGCAAAATTTGATGCCGAGCTCGAAGGCTTCGTTATAGATGTCGCGCTTGCCGCCTAGGTACTCGCCTATGAGATTTCGCAGGCAGGTGGTGCCCACGATCACGTCCTCGCGCACCTCGCTGCCGCGCGGCTGCATCTCATAGCTGAAAAAATTCTTTAGCGGTTCGCGCGCAGCTTTTTCGCCGAATTTCTCATCGATCAGATCGGCAAATTCGCTTAGCGGCACGCCGTTTTCCTGCGGCTGGGCCAGCACTTCAAGCATGCCTAAAGTGTTAATGACCGTCGTCTCGCCGATGATGTTATCAAGTAGGATGAAACTTAGATTACCCGCCTTGCCCTCATCCTGCGCGAGCAGAGCCGCTAGGTTTTCGTTGTAGATTTTGATATCTACGTCGCTTTCGTTAAACTGCGCGTAGATCATCGACTCCTCGGCGTTTACGCGCGTATCGTACATCTCGATCCCGCCGATACCTCGCGGCGCACGCGGCTTTCCGAGCGTGCAGAGCATCTTGGACTCAAGCTGTTTGGGCATAGCGTTTTTGATAAAGCTTAGCCAAAATAATCGGTGCCTCATGCCCTCGGGAGTTAGCACCAAATCAAGCTTATCGCCAGCAAGCCCCGTCATAAAATAAGGCTCGGCAAGGCAGATACGAAGCTTCTCGTCGGTCTTTTGCATCGCCTTTTCAAACTCTTTTGCCGCCAGATCGGCCTTTATCTCATCTATCGCGCCGCTAAATTCCGCCCAAAATTTATCCACTCTGTCCGCGAATGTGCTCGGCTCCTGCGCCTTTTCAGCCTTTTTGCTCAAACCGAATAGCCCCATAATCTCTCCTCTAATTAAATTTAAACGCAATTATAGCTTAATTTTTTGCGTAGGCTCGGAGCGCAAATTTTAAAAATCCCGCCCTCATGTGCACTGAAAGCAGCCGCCCAAAACCTCGCATTTCTCGCAGATCTGCACGTATATGACCCCCTCGCCCTGCACCAGCTCGCCGAATGGGATCTGCGCTAGGTGCTTCATCGTCCCGCCGCAGCTATGGCAGCTCAGATACTCGGCGTCCTGTACTCACTGCGGATAGCCGCCCACGGTCACGTCAAGCTCGTCAAAATAGCCGTAAAACGGGGGAACTTCGCCGCCTAGCTTAAATTTCATACCGCTCAGCCGCGCAAGATCTTGCTGCGAAAAGTAGCTTTTCTCCATCCCTTCGCCCTCATAGCTTAGCTCTATCTCACCGTCCGCGCCGCGTTTGCAAAAATATCTGACTGAGCCAACGCAGGTCGGGCAGCAGCGAAAGATCGCATCGCGCTTTAAATTCAGAAACGCAAGCCGCGGCTCATCGGCCTTAAGGCGCAGCATATCGAGCATCTCGCAGCCGCAAAACTCGCACTTTTGACCCGTAGGCTCGCCGATCTGCACGGACTCGTCCGCGTTTTGGTTTGCGCCTTCGCGAGCAGCCTTTGCATTTTCGCTTAAATTTAAACCGCTGCCAGCGTCTTTTTGCGCGTCTGATTTGAAATTTACGCGCTCGTTCTGCAAGCTCGCTTCTTCGTCCATGCTTGCGCGAGCACTCTGCGCGCCCGCGTGCAGATTTGAAGTTTTATCCGCGCCGTTTTGCGCGTTTTGTTCGTAATTTTCGCCGCCCGCGCCGCCTTTGAAATTTACGCGCTCGTTCTGCAAGCTAGTGCTCACACCTTCATTTGTGCCGCCATTTTGTGTGCTCTCTCTTTTGCCTTGCGCGCCGCCGCTTTCATCTCCGCGCCCGCTCGTGCGCTCGCCGTTTTTCTCCGCGCCATCTTTTACGCGCACTGCCGTAAGGCATTTATCGAAAACTAACGATTTACGGCCCGTCTCGTCAAAGCCCCAGCCGCCTATTTGCGCGTAAACTTCGGTGCCTGCGTAGAGCTTTTGACGCCACGGCTTCGGGTTTTGATACAGCTCGTAAAAAAGCTGCGTCGTCTGCTCGTCGCCCTGCCACGCAAGCGCGCACAGTAGGTCGTTTAGAGTGTTTTTGGCATTGTCCTGCAGCGAGGCGAGCTTGCGGACGAGCGCGTCTCTCACGTCCTTCGGCGCGCTGAAGTAGAGCTCGGGCGGATAGTAGATCTGCTTCGCCGCAGCGGCTCGCGCGATCCTTGGATCGTGGATGCCCAGTAGGCTAAAAAGCGCCCAAAAATCGTTGTAAATCTCATCCCATTTTTCGATCTCGTCGATTCGACCCGCGATTTTTAGGATCATCGCCTCCACTTCGTCCGCGCTTAGGTTTAAAATTTCGTCCCGCCTCTGCCTTTGGCTGCATGAGTGGCAGATGCCGTCGAAATAGATCGTGTTTTCGCCGCATTTTGGGCATAGATGGGCTTTGATTTGCATCTTATCTCCTTAAATTTGGATTTAAATTTCGTCAAATTTTAGCTAAATTTTACTGTTTTGTGGCGATAAAGCGCGGTTTAGAATTTATGTCGCATTGAACGAGAGGCTTTGTAATACAGCTAAATGCGTCATTTACAAATGAAATCTAAGCTGAAAAGAGATGTAAATTTTAAATTACAATAGAAGTAGGGTGGGTTTGCGAGATAAAGTGGAATTCATCTTCGAAAAGATAAATTCCACTTTTGTGCGCTTAGGCACAAATCACTTTTCAATGTGATGTTTGACCAGATACTCGATGATATTTACCGCATTATCGATGCCGCAATACGACGTGTCGATGCAGATATTGTAGTTTGCGGACGCGCCCCAGACTTGGTTGGTGTAGTATTGATGAAAGCTCATCCTGCCTGCGTCGCTGTTTTCCATATACTCGCGCGCGTCGGTATGGCCCTCTTTTTCTAATCTGGCGAGCTTAAACTCATCACTCGCGCGTAAAAATACCGTCAGCAGATCCGGATGTCCGCGCAAGAAAAACCCTGCGCAGCGTCCAAGCACTATAACGTTGCCGCCCGAGACGATCTTTTCGTAGATTGCTACGATGCGATCGCGTTTTTGCTCATTGGCTAGCTCGTTGTGCGATATTGCCTGAAGTAGCGTATTTACGGGCATTTCGTTGTAGAACTCATACATCTGCTCGAAGCAGCCAAGCTCGTCTGCTTTGCGGAGCAGATCCGCCTTGGCTAGATAGGTATAGCCTAAGCGCTCGGCTAGTTTGCGCGCGGTTTCGCGCCCGCCTGCGCCCGTTTGTCTAGCGATCGAGATTATCATATTTTCTCCTTAGATGAAATGTGCAAAAATACCGGCACCGATGACGGTAAGAAGCCCTGTAACCGCCATTGCTAAAGACGCCATCGCCCCCTCCACGTCGCCGATCTCAAGAGCGCGCGCCGTTCCCATCGCGTGGCTCGCGCAGCCTAGGGCGATACCTTTTGCCATCGCCTTTTTGATGCCAAAAATTTTAAGTAGTGCCTCGCCAAATACGCTGCCGATGATGCCCGTAGCGATGATGCAGGCTACCGTTAGTGTCACGATGCCGCCTAAGCTTTCGCTGATACCCATACCGATCGGCGCTGTGACGGATTTCGGTAGTAGCGTGACATACATTGTGTGATTTAGCCCAAATATCACCGACATCGCGTAGATGCTGCCTAGCCCTGCGATCATACCCGAAATCAGTCCTGCAAAAATAGCTAAAAAATTACTTCGCAAAAGCGCCAGCTGCTCGTATAGCGGCACGGCTAGACAGACGGTAATCGGCGTTAAGAAAAAGCTAATGTGTGAGGCGCTTGTGTTAAATTTCTCATATGGAATTTTAAAGAGTAAAAGCACGCAGACGGTAAGCACGATGCCGATTAGAAGCGGGTTGAAAATCGTTAGCTTAAAGCGCTTTTTTAGATAAAGCCCCAGCTCAAACGAGCCTAGGCATAAAAACACGCCAAAAAAAGCGGAGTTCATTAAAATTTCTCTCATTTTTTGTCGTCTCCGGATAAAATTTCGCGCTCCAGCTTCGCATCCACGCCCTTTGTATTCATGCCGTCTTGTTCGTGTGCGGCTGCGTAGAGTCTGCGCTTAACGCGGGCGAGGGCGATTTTATAAAAAATTTGCGTTACCGCGCCGCTTGCACCGATGACTACTACCGTAGAGACTGCTGTAATGGCGATGATTGCGAAAAGATGCTGGCGTAGCGCGTCGCCTGCGATGATGATCGCGGCACCCGCCGGGATGAAGATCACAGGCATAATCTGCATAAAAAACGACACGGTTTCTCTGATCTGTGATACTTTGATGAGTTTGAAGATCAGGGCTAAAAGCATAATGACTAGCCCGTAGATGCTAGCGGGGATCGGCACAGGCACGAGCGCCGCCAAAATCTCCGCAACAAAAGATATCCCTAAAATCACACTAAATTGGATTAAGTAGTTCAAAGCTTACCTCGGATTAAAATTTTAGCGCTAAATTTAGCACTTTGCAGTTAAAATAGATATTAATCTTGCGGATTTTGGGCGAAATTTTGCGGCAAAATTTACTTAAGCAAGCTCTGTAGCTAGGCTTTAAGTAGAATTTTACGATTTATCGTAGCGCTAAATTTAGCCTTGCGGCACGGATAAAATTCGGCTACGACTACTCAATCAAGCGTCTCGCCTAGCTCGATTTTGACGCCGAGTACCCTGCAGACTAGATCAAAAATTTCAATATCGACGTTGGGCGCGTATTCGTCCAAAACCGTGTAAACTTCGGCGCGCATATCCTCGTCATGGCCCGGGTGTGAGCGCGAATACAGCTCGTCAGTGCGGCGCACGAGCGTGAGATTATCGATATCTCGCTCGCGCATCGCCTGTTTGAGCCGTTTTGAAATCTGCCATTTGAAACTTTGCATTTTCCATCCTTTAAATTTGTGCGATACTAGCCAAAAGAGCTTTAAAATTTAATTTCTTAAATCCAGCGACGCGTTTCGGCGCGATCAGCGAGCCTGCGCCACTCGGTCTTACGCTTGCAAATATAAACGAGCCGGGTTTAGATTAAGGCTTTACCAGCTAAATAGAAAATTATCTTTGCGTAAATAGCGCTAAATCTCGCAAAGCCAATGGGATTACTTCGCCGTGCGAAGCGCCTTCGTAGAGCTTAAACTCGCAAGAAAGCCCCCGTGCTTTTAAAATTTCAGCTAGATCGGCCGCTTTTAAAATTTCCGCTTTATCGGTTTTCCCTTTACGCATTTCACGCGAGCCAGCAACGAGCATTATGAATTTTGCTTTTAAATTTGATCTAAGCTTTCCCTCGTCTAGGGCATCTCTGATCAGCTGTGATTCGCCCCACCACAACGAAGGTGAGGCGATAAAAAACCCGTCGAAAATCCCATCGTCGCGCAGCAAAGCATAAATCCCGAATAGCCCGCCAAAAGAATGTCCGAAGTAAATTTTATCGCTTTTTGCCGTAGAGTATTTTTTCTCCACGAGCGGAAATAGTTCATCTTTTACGAAATCGTAAAATTCTGTTGCGCCGCCGCCGTTTGCATATTCTTCGCCGCTCGCCGCGGGCGTTAAATCTCTCGTGCGACGCTTAATATCATACGCTAGCGGGCTGTCGTATCCGATGCCTACTATAAGGACGGTTTTGCTTAATTTCGGCACCGCTTTTGCGTTTTGCTTTGCGCCATTCGCATAAATTTTCGCATAGGAGTTTAAAAGTATCGGAAACTGCGCGTTCGCATCAACCATAAAAACTACCCTATCGTAGCGAGCGACATTTTTTTGGCGAGCTATAAAAATTTTATATTTTTCGCCGTTCTTGCTTTTTAGAATAAAATCGCTCACATTAAACATTTCGTGCGCAGCTCCACTTGCCTGCTCAATCTTTTGCGGCGGTTTTGCCCTCAGATCGCAAGCGAATAAGCATACTAAAAAGAGTGCGTCGAATATCACAAGGAAGTTCTTTGGGCTTACCATTTAGCGTTTACCTTAAACCAAAACCTCCTGCCCTCCTCGGGGTACCAATAGTAATTGCCGTCGTCTGCGAGACCCTCGTCGTATCGGACGTTATCAAAGATATTATAAGCGGTTAAATTTAGGCTCAGATTATCGTTTAAATCGTATTGTGCGCCCAAATCCGTAGTAAAAAGCTTTTTGTCGTTTTTGCTAACCCTATTGCCCGGACCGAATTGCACGCTTGTAAGCTCGCTTTCGTAATTAAGACCGATAAAGGTAGAAAGCGGAGCGATAGGCCTATAGCTAAGCGTCGCATGTGCAGCATGCTTCGGAGTAGCGGTCAGGGATTTGCCATCCAGCCTACTAAGATTGGTTTGGCTAAATTTAACGGCGCCGTTTGGCGTATAGATCGTAGGATCCCCGGTTTCGATCTCGGAGTGGCTATAGGTGTAGTTCGCCTTGAAATTTAGCCTCTTAGTAATATCGTAATCGCCGCTCAGCTCAACGCCGTAAACCTCGGCTCCTTCTATATTAAAATACGTTCCCCAACCCGGGCAATTAACGCTCGGCGCGCCGGCGCAGCCTCCGTAAGCGGGAATCCTATTGATATTGCTGCCATCGGTATCTAAAATTTTATCTTTGAAGTCGTTTTTAAATAGCGTGATATTGCCGCGCAGATCGTCTGCATTGTCGTAATAAAGCCCGATCTCGTAGGTCGTGCTTTTCTCGGGCTTTAAATCCTTGTTACCAAAATCTATAATCCTCCAGCCGCCCTGAATCGTGCCCACTTCCAGCGAAATTTGATTGACGTCGGGAGTTTTATAACCGGTTGCAACGCCGCCTTTGATCGTCCAAGTATCGCCTATATTAAACGTCGCGTAGGCTCTAGGAGAAAAGTGGTTGCCGAAGTATTCGTTGTGCGTGAGTCTGCCGCCGAGCGTCAAAAATAGCGTATTTTCCAAAATTTCAATCTCGTCCTCTAAAAATCCCGCATGCTCGTTCATAGAAAATCGCTGCGGAGAGCGTAAATTTTGCCTGCTCGCGTTTGAAACGATGAAAGTCGTTTGCACATCCTGTTTGCTAAAATCATAGCCGAAGGTAAGCGTATTTATACCGAGATAAGTCGTAAATTTGGAATTAAAATTTCTATTTTTTACGATTGCGGGAGAAAGGCTATCAAAAATGCTCGTACGGCGAGTCTTATCCCAAAAATAACTTATATCAGCGCTTAAGCTTTCAAACTCGCCCAAATATCCGACGCCGTGATTTTCTCTTTTATATTTATAGTGATTTAATCCACGCGCATTGGGATAAACGGCGGTTTTACCAAGGGTCCTTGAATAATCATGATTTTGTCTTCCGGTTTGAAAGTAAAATTTATTATTTTCATCCGGCGTTAGCCAAAGTTTGGCGTTAGAATCCGATTTATCACTCTTCTGATAGCCTCCCTTATAGCCATCCTCGTCGCGCAGCTTTTTATATCCCCACAGCTGAAGTGCCGCATACTGCCCGAAGGGAATATTGACGTAGGCTTCGCCCATCTTGCCGTCTCCGATACCTTCGTGATCTTGGATAGTTGTAGATATAGCAGCGCTTCCGCTAAATTTAGAAAAATTCTTTTTCGTAATGATATTTATCACGCCGCCTACTGCATCGCTCCCGTAAAGCGAGCTCATCGGCCCTCTAATCACCTCGATACGCTCTATCGCTCCTGCGGGCGGGATAAAATTTGAGTTCATATCGCCCGCGCCGCCTTTTGGATTTGCCGCAGCCGAGCTTACACGTTTGCCGTCTATAAGCACGAGCGTTTTAGAGCTCTCCATGCCTCTTATCGAGATTCCGCTTGCCGGGCCATCATCGCCTGCAATAACGCTGACGCCCGGCATTTTATTCGCAATATCGTGTAGCGAAGTGAATCTGCCGCTTGATATCTCTTTATTATCCAAGGTGGAGATGGAGGCCGGCGCCTGCCTGATATCTTGGCGAAAGCCGCTAGCGCTTACTACGATCTCGCCAAGATTCGTGCTATTTGCGTCACTGCTTAGGTGTGAGCCTTCGACGCCGCATAAAATCGAAACGCTCGCGCATATAGATAATGCGATAAATTTCACCTTTTTAAAATACATATCTTTTTGCATTTTTGTTCCTCTATTTTGAAATTTAATCGCGGATTATAACTCAAAGCGGATAAATTTAATATTAATTATTAAAGTATTTTTATAGAATTAAATTTGACTAATAATTCCCCATTCCATCGATATTTTTATAAAAATTATTTTAAATAAAGTACAACATATAATCAAGAGTCGCTCTAAATAAGTAAAATTTTGTAACGCTAATCCTTAATCATCAAGTTGTTTTGGAGAAATTTTGCACAGTTTTTGATTTTATCTGCTTTAAGAATCATTTTCGCTTTTGTGGACGTGTATATTTTAAACTATTGAAGGCATTACAAGCGGCAGCGCGAAAACAGCTTTACTCTATTGATTTCGTGCATCCTGCGGCTTGCAATAATTATTAAACTAGCATGGGATTAATATGCGATGTTTTTAACACAGTAGCTTCGTATGAATAAATTTATCTTACTAAGGGGCATAATCGCTTCGGCGCAATTTAAAATTTTGAGTAGTTTATATAGGCGGATTTAAATTTAAACTAGATTTATCAGCATGGCACAATCTGTCGAGGTTTTAAATTTAGAAGTAAAGAGTCAATCCAAATTTAAAATCCTGGCGCAAGAATGCAAAGTAAGAAGATAAATTTAATAAGACCCCGCAAATTTTAAAATTTAGCGAGATCAAATTTGGATTTACGCCGCAGGCACGCTATTTTCGGCGTGAGCATCGTCAGAGTCTTTGGGCCTTAAAAGCCACTGTTTTGTAAAGATCAGCACGTAGATCGCAGCGCCGATACCGTAGCTTGCATATTCGCTTGGGATAAACTCTATGAATTTCGCGCATATATTAGGTACCAGCATTAGCGGCGTTACTAGCAGCAATAGCAGGCGCTCTACCATGTTGCACTTGGTTACGAACCAGCCCTGCAGCGAGGAGCTGAAAGCAAACATGCCCACGATCGCCGTGGCAAAAATCAGCACGATTTGCAGTGGATCGCTGATCCAAACGATGCTCTTTGAATCCATCGGATCGCCTATGCTTTGGATCAAAAGCAGCTTATTGTTGAAGAAAAACGCAAACGGAAGCACCGCGGTGCGCAGATCATACACGAAGCCCTGAAGTCCCACAGTTACCGGATTTGCCTTTGCGATGCCCGCGGCGGCGTATGCGGCAATGCCTACCGGAGGGGTATCATCGGCTAAAATTCCAAAATAAAATACGAAAAGATGCACTGCGATCGCAGGGATCAAAAAGCCGTTTTTGCCCGCTAGTATCAAAATCACCGGTGCAATAAGGCTTGAAACGACGATATAATTCGCCGTCGTAGGAAGTCCCATGCCCAAAATAAGGCTCATTATCGCAGTCATCAGAAGTATCAGTACTATGCTGTTTCCTGCGACTGCTTCTACTAGCTCTGAAAGAACCTGTCCCAGCCCGGTAAGCGAGATCGAGCCGATGATGATGCCCGCTAGCGCGGTGGCAACGGCTACCGTGACCATATTTTTGGCAGCACCTACCATAGCCCAAAAGATATCTACGAAACCTACGATAAAATCGGACTTGCCAACTTTTTCGCCAAATATCGTTTTTTTAGCAGGCTCTTGTACGATCATTATCAAAAATAGCACGCAGATTGAGTTAAACGCCGCAGAGATCGCGCTTTCTTTTAGAATCAATAGAGTAAAAAGAAGCACCAAAATCGGGATTATGTAATGAATTCCGCTAAATATAATTTTTAGCTTTGAAACCTTGGCGTAATCGCGGCTACCGTGAAGCCCCAACTTGCAGCTTTCCAGATGCACGATGAAAAATAACCCCGCGTAGCAGACGAAGGCAGGGATCACCGCCGCGATCATTACGTTGGTGTAGCTCATACCCAAAAATTCCGCGATGATAAACGCCGCAGCGCCCATGATAGGCGGCATAAGCTGCCCGTTTACGCCTGCGGCGACCTCGATAGCGCCCGCCTTAGTGGCGGTAAGCCCCGCTTTTTTCATAAGCGGGATCGTAAAGGTGCCCACCGTCACGACATTTGCGGTCGAGCTGCCGCTTACCATACCGGTTAGCCCGCTGGCAATTACGCTAGCCTTGGCGGGTCCTCCGCGGAAGCGACCTAAAATCGCAAACGCTACGTTTATAAAATACTGCCCCGCGCCCGCTCGTTCTAAAAGCGCGCCGAATAGCACGAACAGATAGATAAAGCTAGTGCTGACCCCTACCGGCACGCCGAATACACCCTCTGTCGTTAAAAACATATGCCCTGCGAGCTTTTCAAAGCTTGCGCCGCGGTGCGCGATGATATCTGGCATATAGGGGCCGAAGTAGCAATACAGAAGAAAGGTAAAAGCGATAATGCCTAGCGCAGGTCCCATCATGCGGCGCCCGGCTTCAAAGAGTATGAAAATTCCGATAAACGACGCTACAATATCTCTGGTTAGATAATCTCCCGGGCGATGCGCTAGCCCGTTAAATTCGATCGCAGGATATAGGATCGCGGCGACTCCGACGATTAATAAAATATAATCGTAAAACGGGATGTAAAAATGCGCTTTGGAGCGCGGCCGAAATGGAAAAAGCGAAAAAATTATAAAAACGGCGAACGCTAAGTGGATCGAGCGCGCGATATTCGTATTCATCGGGAAATACGCGATATAAAGCTGAAAGACCGACCACGAGAAGCAGACCAGCGTCACGAGCCAGAAGAGCTTTTTAGAGGTAAATTCTCTACTCTTTACCTCTAAAACCTGCTCATCTTTTTGTGTAGATTTCTCCATCAACTAGCCTATTTCAACAACCCGGCTTCTTTATACACCGCCTCTGCCGCAGGATGAAGCGGCGCGCTAAGCCCCTCTAAAAGAGATTCTTTGCTCACTAAATTTAGCGCAGGGTGTAGCTTTTTATACTCGTCGAAATTATCAAGTATCGCTTTAACTACCGCCCTAACCGCCTCGTCGCTTTGGCTAGCGTCGGTTACGAGCACAGCCTTTACGCCGATAGTCTGCGTGTCGTGATCTACTCCGTCATACATCTTCGCAGGGATCACGCCTTTGGCAAAATATGGATATTTCTCCATAATTTTTTTGATATGCTCATCGTCGATGCCGACTAAGTCGATAGGAAGCGAAGTCGCCGCATCGGTGATATTTGCGGTCGGATGTCCTACGACATAGAAGTATCCGTCGATCTTCTTATCTTTTAGCGCCATGGGGCATTCTTGCGCGGTTAGGACGCCGTGCTGGGCGAGCTTTTTAAGATCGAAGTCGTAGTTTTCAAAAACTATCGTGCTGGTTAGCTCGTTGCCGCTGCCCGGGTTTCCGATATTGATCTTTTTGCCCGCAGCGTCGCCGTAGGCTTTGATACCGCTCTCTTTAGAAACTACGAAAGCCAAAAGCTCCGGATAGATCGAAATTACGGAGCGTAAATTTTTATCCGCCGCGCCTTGAAATTTGCCCGTACCGTTGTACTTATCATAGACGACATCGCTTTGAACGAAGCCGAAATTTAGCTCTTTTTTAAGCACGTTATTGACGTTATATGTCGAGCCGCCCGTCGATTGCACGGAGCATTTCATATTTTTATCCATATTTACCAAGCGGCAAATCGCGCCACCTACCGGATAATAGGTGCCGGTCATACCGCCGGTGCCAATATTGATGAACTCCTTAGCGCCTGAAACGCTAGCTAGTAAGGCCAAACCGACCAAAGCAACAGAAATTTTTTTCATCTTTGCTCCTTTTTGAGTTAAAAGTTTGAAAGTATTGCTAAATTTCTATAAAATTCTAATAAAAATAGATCGAATTTCGCGCAAATTTACGATTTTACACATCGTGGTGCAGGTGATTTAATATCAAAGTAGGGTGGCGATCTACTCTGATATGCAGAATTTTACCGCGATAAAATTCTAAGCTTGAAATCCAAACGCCCGTGGATAAAATTTAACGCTATAAATTTCAAGTCTTAATAACTCACGCCGCTAAGATACAGCCCGTTCGGCGGAAAGGGGATTCTGCTAAGCGCTCGCGAGAATCTGATCTTGCGCCCGCTCTGCACGGATTTTAGGGCGTTTGCGACCATCAGCCGCACCTGCGCTCGCAAAAATCCGTTGGCTTTAAAATTTATCAAGGTTAAATTTCTAAAAGAATAGGCGCGCGCGACGTAGAGCTCGCGCACAGGGCTTTTTATGTCGCTGCCGCTTTTCATAAACTCGCTAAAATCGTGCTCGCCGATAAAATTTGCAAGCGCAGCATTGAGCGCGGCAAGATCCACGCGCGGATAAAACACGCAAAAATCGCTAAGAAAGGGGCTTGGACGTCCATGGTTTAAAACGTAGCGATAGCAGCGCGCCACGGCATCGTAACGCGGATGAAAATCGCGCGGCACCGGGCTGATGTATTGCACAAAAATATAGGGCGCGCAGTGGCGGTTTATGAGCTCTTTTAGGCGCGGCAGCTCCCAGTGCACGGTGCATTCGACGCAGCTTACCTGGCGCAGCGCGTGCACCCCTTTATCGGTGCGCGAGCTGCTTATCAGCGGCGCAAAGATCCCTACTCGCCCCAAAGCCGCGCGCAGCGCGTCCTCGACGCCGCGCCCGTGAGGCTGAGACTGCGAGCCGCTAAATTTCGAGCCGTCATAGGAATAGACGAGCTTGAGCTTTACGCGCTCGGAGTTTGCGCTTGCTGCGAAGGTGCACGCATCTGCGGGGATATTTGGCGGGGTGCTTATTTTGCCGATGTGCGCAAGTTCATTCGCTACAAAGTCGCTTGCAGGCGCACTTTTGATAATATTTTTGAGTTCGGACGCGCTTGCGAGGGTGTTTGCGGAAATACCCGCTTTGTAGGCGGCATCTGCTTTGAGAGAGTCTGCGGCGCGGTCGTCTGCGCGCACGGTCGTATAAATTTCCTCTGCGCTTACCGCACAAATATCCAAAGCGGCGGTATCGGCGGAATTTTTACGGGCGGAATTTAAATTTGCCGCACGCGCAGCCTTTTTGGCACAAACGGCGTCCGAATTTCGCCTGACGCTTTCGTGACTCAACTCGCAATCAGGCGCAGTATAAGCAGCCGTATCACTCACCGAGCTTGCGAGGGCGAAATTTTTAAAATTTGAAAACCCGTCGTTTAAGATCAAAGCTTGTTCGCCGTTTTGCGCTTCGCGCTTTAAATTTACGCCACGCAAAATTTCAGACGCGCTAGCCTTGCTCGCCGAAATTTTATCCGCTAAATTTCGAGCGGACGAGCTTTTGTTTAAAATTTCGCCGCCGCAAAGCTCGGAGTCTTTTTCAGTACCTCGGGGCAATTTTGATCCTGTAGTAAAGCAGCGATGCGATAAGCGTAACGCCGAATGTCACTGGAAGTGCGATGCTCGGATGTTTGGAGAGTAGCATTATCAGCGCGAAGTAGCTAAAAAGCACGCCGAAGATCCCCGCGTAAACGAAGCCCTTTTCGTAGCGATAGGTCACGATACCGAGGCTTAGCGCAAACAAAAAGCTCGCCAGCGGAAAGAGCGAGACTAGGGTGTAGATGCTAAATTCTTTCCTGCGCTTCTCGCTGCCGCTCATATCGCTCCAGTATCCGATCACGCCGCCTCCGCCGCGGATATTGCGGTCGCTTTGCGTGCGCAGAGTTAGGCTTTCAAATTCGCTTACGTGCCACTGATCGCTGCCCATCGTGTAAATTTTGCCGTCGTGCAGCATCGCCGAAAAGCTCGCGTTTTCGTTTTTAAACTCGCCGCTACGCGCTACGATCATCCGCTCGTGATCCTGCGAGCCACCCGGATTATACAGCACCAGATCCTTATACAGCGTGCTTGTGCCGTTGTTTTCCTGCGAATCGATAAAAACGAGCCAGTCAGAAAATTTCTGCCCGAATTCGTTGGATTTGATATTTAGCGTCGCGCTGATCTTTTTGTAATCGATGAAATTGTCCTTTAAATTTTCGGCTATCGGCATCATAAAAAGCGATACGAAAAGTAGCGCCAAGGAACACAGCGCGGCGCTTATGCCAAAAAATAGCGCGATCTTGCGCGTGGCGTAGCCGATGGTAAAAATGACGATGGTTTCGTTCTCTTTAGAGAGCCTAAAAAGCGAGATGCTAAGCGCTACGAAAAACGCGATCGGCACCGTAAATATGAGTATACGCGGCAGCATGAAAAGATAGAGCTTGACTAGCTCTGAAAAATTTATCTCGATAAACGACGTAATGCGCGCGATCTGAAGGAAAAATACGATCGACATTATGATAAAAA
The DNA here is from genome assembly GCA_963524395.1 of uncultured Campylobacter sp. Classification (GTDB taxonomy): domain Bacteria; phylum Campylobacterota; class Campylobacteria; order Campylobacterales; family Campylobacteraceae; genus Campylobacter_B. The sequence goes on along the minus strand of CAURGM010000001.1, from coordinate 78,952 downwards.
GCGTGCTAAAAAGCGACGCAAAGGAACTAACGAAATTGCTAAATAAATAGCGCTGCACCCTATCCATAAATGATGTCCAAGAGCCTTAAAATTTGATCTTTGAAGATAAAGGTAAGAAGCAGCCCCATCGATAAAAACGGCACGAACGGCAGCTCATAGCCCTTTTTGTGCGCGATGAGATACGCAGGCAGCGTCAAAATCGCGCCGATGTAGATCGAGATGCCGCCCAGCTTCCAGCCCAAAATCGCTCCCATAACGCCCGCGATAAAAATATCCGCGCTGCCCATCGCTTCGCGCTTTAGCACGAAGGTGACGATGAGGCGCAGCACGAAAAATATCGCCGCGTATCCCGCCGCCGCGCCCACGCCGCTAAGATCAAAATTATACATCAGCGTATAAGCAAGCGAAAGCGCGGTAACTACGTAAAGAAGGCTCTCGGGTACGGCTTTATACTCAAAATCGATCGCCGAAAGCGCCATAAGCAATATGAAGCAAAGCCCAAGCACCGCGGCTTTTGCAAGATCGGGTTCGCCGAAATACGCCGCAAGCGCAAGCGCGCCGCCTAAAAGCTCGACGATCGGGTAGCGGATCGAAATTTTGGTTTTGCAAAAGGCGCATTTGCCGCCCAAAAAGAGCCACGAAAGCAGCGGAATGTTGTGGTAAAATTTCAGAGCGTGAGAGCATTTCGGGCAGTGCGAAGCGGGGAAATTTACGCTCTGTCCGCGCGGCAAGCGGTAGATCAGGACGTTGCAAAACGAGCCTACGCAGGTGCCGAATACCGCAAAAATCACGCCGTAAACGATATTTAAATCCATCTTTTTCCTTTGGAGCTTTAACTTTTTAAAATTTAATCAAACGCTTTATGGTAGCGAGAAATTTCTTAGTTTTCATTGATTTTTTGCCTCTCGTAAGGGAAAAATTTTACGAAAATCGCCGCCGCGCCCACGCAAAATAAAATAGCTATGAGCCCTGCGATTAGCGGCTTGCCCCATGCCTCATATAATCCGCCGAAAATCAAAAATCCCGCCACCAGTATCACGGCGTCCAAAAGATCGAAGTTTAAAGTATCTACGATCCATAAAAACATAATATATGCGCCTATCCCGCTGCCTGCGGATGCCAAAATCCCCATTTTATCGGGGATGAAAGCAAACGCTAGCATAAAAAACAGCAGCAGGCAAATGTAGACCGCCAGTATAAATTTTTTTGATTTTTTATACACTCTGCCGCATCTTGGGCATCTTAGAGTTTTCATCGGCTTTTTCGTAAGCTTTTTGCCGCAACCGCATTGTATATAGTAGCTCATGGCCTTCCTTGTCGGTTTTTGCGCGAACGGGCAGCGTGATTTTTAAAATTATGCCGCGTTTAAATTTACCGCGCCGCGCAATACGGCTCGCGCTAGAGTTTTAAATTTAAAAGGCGTGAAATTTTAAAATTCTAAAATTTTGAAATTTCACGGCGCCGCACGACTACGTAGTTAAAAATTTTAAAATTTACGACGCTATAAATTAAAATCCTGAAATTTTAAAATTTCATGGTGTCGCGAGCGCCCGCAGATTAAATTTTAAAATTTACCGCGTCGTAGGCGGTTCTGCAAAATAAAATTTTAAAATTTAAAGCGACCGTTAGAGCGACTGCGCCGCAGCTTAAAGACCGCCGAAGCGGCGCTGTTTGCGGCGGAAATCATCCACTATGCGCGCAAGCTCCTCGCGCGTGAAATCCGGCCACAGCGTCGGCGTAAACGCAAGCTCGGCGTAGCTTGCCTGCCAGAGCAAGAAATTCGACAGCCGCTGCTCGCCGCCGGTGCGCACAAGTAGATCCACGTCGCCGCTGTGCGCGGTATCCAGATACGCGCCGATGCCCGCTTCGCTTAGTCGCTCGCCGCTTGCAAGCAGCCGCTCGCACGCTCGCACGATCTCGTCTCGCGAGCCGTAGTTGATCGCTAGGTTAAAATTTAGCGCTCGCCCGTTTTGAGTTAAATTTGAAAGATATTCTATCTCGCTTCGCAGATTACCCTCAAAAGCCGATATGTCGCCGATCGGATAGAATTTTATCCCGTTTTGGATAAATTTTTCGCGGCGTGAAATTAGGAATTTTTGCAGCAACTTCATCAAAAATTCCACTTCGCTTTTCGGGCGCTTCCAATTTTCGGTGCTAAAGGCGTAGAGCGTGAGGTTTGCGATACCTTCGTCGATGCAAAACTCGCAGATCTGCTCCACGACCTCCGCGCCCGCTTCGTGCCCGCCGGTGCGCAGCAGACCGCGCTTTTTCGCCCAGCGCCCGTTGCCGTCCATCACGAGGGCTAGATGATTTAGGTTATTCACGGATCAGATTTTTTTCAGCTCAGCCGCGATTTTTAGGGCGACTTCGTCCTTCGGCGCGGTGTCGATTACGACCTGATCGCCCTTGGTGATGAAAGTGACCTTAAGGACGTCGCCGCCGAGCTTGATGATGTCGTCCAGTACGTTTAGACACACGGCGTCGAGATGCTTTTCATTGAGCATGCGTTTGGCCTCGCCGACGGCATTTTCGCGGTCGGTTTCGAGTTTAAAGCCCACTTTTTTGATATTTCCGCGCACGGAGCTTAAGATATCCTCGTTTTCGCCCAGGCGTAAATTCCAAATTTCGCCGATCTCCGCTTTTTTCACCTTATCTTTGTAGCGCACCTTCGGCGAGTAGTCGCTTACCGCGGCGGCCATTATCAAATACGCGCCGTCGGGGAATTTTGTGCTGTCAAGCGCCGATTTTAGCCCGATAGTGCTTTCAAATTTAACGAGCTTGTACGGTAAATTTTCATATTCGTTGCTAGAGATCAGCGTCACGTCCGCACCCAGATAAAACAGCGCGTCGGCAATCGCTTTGGAGGTTTTGCCGCTGGAAAAATTCGTAATGCCGCGCACGCTATCGATCTTTTCGATCGTCGCGCCTCCGGTGATGATGACTGTTTTATCCTCCCAAAATTTATCGTTATAAAGCGCGCGCTTTAGCGTCTGCATTATCGCCTCGGTGCTCGCTAGTCCGCCCTTGCCGGTATCGCCGCAAGCTAGGGTTTTTTCTATCGGATCCACAAAATACGCATTCACGCTCGCTTTTAGCATATCGATGCAGTTTTTTGTGATATTGTTTTCAAGTAGCGCTGGATTTGCGGCCGGCGCGATAACCACCTTAGCGTGGGCAAAAGCCGCGTTTAGCACCTCTAAAAATACGTTATCGCAGACGCCCCAAGCGAGCTTGTTTATCGTATTTGCCGTCGCGGGTGCTATCAAAACTAAATCCACCTTGGAATAAGCGATGTGGTTGATGCCCGCCTGCCAGTTTTCGTTGGCTTTGCAAAGCACGGGGTGATCGCACAGCGCTTCGAAAGCTTTGTAGCTGACAAACTCCTGCACGCCGTCGCTAAGCGCGACATAGACGTCGAAATTTGACTTTTTCAGAGCGGATAAAATTTCAAACGCTTTGTAAAAACTGATACTCCCGCAAACCGCGAGTAAAACCTTTTTCTTATTCATCTTCGCTCCTAAAAAATTTATGGAAAAACCCATCTTTGTTGATTTGTTTGCTTCGGCTGATCGCCAGCGCGCCGCTTGGAACGTCGCTCGTAACCGTCGTGCCCGCGGCGATTATGACGTCGTCGGCCACCCGCACGGGCGCTACTAGCTGCGTATCCGAGCCGATAAAGACATTTTTGCCGATTATTGTTTTGTATTTTTTCTTGCCGTCATAGTTGCACGTAATCGTGCCGCAGCCGATATTACTGCCCTCATCGATCTCGCAATCCCCAAGATAGCTTAAATGCCCCGCCTTGATCTTGTTTACTTTCGCGTTTTTAAGCTCGACGAAATTTCCGATATGGGTGCCTATAACTTCGCATTTTGGGCGCAGATGTGCCATCGGACCGATATCGGAGTTTTTTATGACGCTATCTTCGATGACGCAGCCGCTTTTGATGAGCGAGCTTTCGATCACACAAGGACCGATGATACTTACGTTTTCTTGCAGCTCGCACTCGCCGATAAATTTCGCCCTGCTGTCGATGTAGATGCTTTGCGGTAGGCGCATCAAAACGCCTTGCTTCATCAAATTTTCTTTGATCTCGTTTTGCATTAAATTTTCGGCGATGCTGAGGGCGAGCTTATCGTTTATGCCCATGAAACTTTGCTCGTCCACCCACACGGCGGCGCATTTTAAGCCCATATCTTTGGCGATTTTGATCGCGTCTGTGAGGTAGTATTCTTTTTGCGCGTTATCTGGTTTGATCTGCGGCAGAATTTGTTTCAATGCCTCGCTTTTGAAGCAGTAGCAGCCGGCGTTTGCGTCTTTTACCGCTTTTTCCTCTTCGCTTGCGTCCTTTTGCTCGACGATCTTTAAAATTTCGCCGCCGCGGGTGATTACGCGGCCGTATCCGAATGGATCGCGCGCGCTAAAAACGCTTAAATTTACCTCTGCGTCCCCCTCGCAGAGTTTGCGAAGCTCGGCGCTTTTTACCAAAGGCATATCGCCGCAGATTATGAGCGTTTTTTCCCCGCGGATTTCGACCTCTTTTAGCCCGCCCGCAGTGCCGGGGAAATGCTCGTGATCTTGTTTGTAAATTTTAGCGTTTGGAAAGTGCGCTAGAACCGCGCTTTTAACCTCGTCGAATTGATAGTGTAAAATCACGCTCACGTCGTTTGAAATTTCGTAAGCTTTCTTTAGGATGTGGATTATCATCGGCTCGCCGCAAAGCTCGAAAAGAACCTTGGCCTTTTGCGACTTCATCCGAGTGCCCAGCCCTGCGGCAAGAACTATAACCGAAACGTCGTTCATTTTTACCCTTAAATTTCAAAAATCGGATAATTTTAACACATTTAAAATAAATAAAAACCTAAATTTATGCCGCGCGGGCGAAATTTAAATCCCAAATTCAACTAAAATTTTATAAAATTCCGCCTAAATTTTAAAGCTTAGGCGGACGTTTTGAAAAAACTGATTTTGGTTACTTGTATTTGGGCTTTTAGCTTCTCGCTGATAGGCGAGTTTTTGCGCGGCATAGATAGCGCGTATTTGGCGTTTTCTCGCGTATCATTGGCGCTAATTTGTTTTCTGCCGTTTATGAAATTTCGCGGCGTAAATCCCGCTCTGGCGCTTAAAATTTGCGCCGTGGGCGCCGTGCAGATCGGCGTGATGTATATCTTCTACTACCGCAGCTTTGCGTATTTGAAGGTCTATGAGGTGGCGCTTTTTACGATATTTACTCCGTTTTACGTGACGCTGCTTTACGACGCGCTTAAACTTAGATTTCGCGCGCTATATCTTTTCAGCGTCGCTGTCGCGGTGCTGGGGGCTTTGGTGATTAAATTCGGCGCGATAAACTCTGAGTTTTTGACGGGCTTCTTGCTAGTCCAAGGCGCAAATTTATGCTTCGGGCTCGGACAGAGCGCGTATAAATTTATGCTGGAGCGCCACGGCTTTAGCGAGCAGAAGGAGCTTTTCGGCTATTTTTTCGTCGGAGCTACCGCGGTTACGGCGATTGCCGCGATCGTGCTCGGGGATTTTTCTAAATTTAATCCTAGCTTCTCGCAGGGCGCGGTGATCGTGTATCTGGGCACTGTCGCAAGCGCTTTAGGGTATTTTTTGTGGAATAAAGGCGCGTGCGAAGTCGATAGCGGCGTGCTTGCGATTATGAATAACGCGCTCATCCCCGCAGCGATCGTCGTAAATTTAGTGTTTTGGCAAAAAGACGCCGATCTGGCGCGCCTACTTGCGGGCTCGGCGCTGATTTACATTTCGCTAATTTTACATAAAAAGATTATGAAATTTTACGCCGTGCGCGAGCAAAGAATTTAGTATTTAACTAAAATTTTATATTTTTACATTAGAATTAGCCCTTATTTTATTTGAAGTTGGCAAAATGAAAAAAATCTTGAAATTTATCGCCTTTACCCTGCTCATAGTCATTGCGATATATTTCTTATACGGCAAATTTTTTAAGCAAGAAGAGGCGCCGAAGGCCCTTACCACAAGGCTTGAGAAGGGCAGTATTAGAGGCACGGTGACGGCTGCAGGAGAGGTTTATGCCAGGGATTTGGTCGATGTGGGTGCGCAGGTAAGCGGACAGATCAAAAAGCTCTACGTCAAAGTGGGCGATAAGGTTCAAAAAGGCGATATGATCGCGCAGATTGACTCGGTCACTCAAGAAAACGAGATCGCGCAGCAAAAGGCGCAGCTCCTGATCCATGAGGCAAATTTAGCTTCGGCAAAGATCGCCGCAGAAAACGCTAAAACGCAGTATAACCGCGAACTACAGCTGTATAAAAGAAACGCCGCTTCCAAAGAGGCGGTAGAAAATGCCAAAAATAGCGCCGCTTTAAAAGAGGCCGAGCAGAAGCAGATCGAGGCGCAGATCGAGCAGACGAAACTTCAGCTAAGCACTGCGGAGACGAATTTCGGCTACACCAAAATCACAGCTCTGATAAGCGGCACGATCGTTTCCATGCCGGTAGAGGAGGGTAAGACGGTAAATTCCAACCAAACTACGCCTACGATCGTAAAGATCGCCGATCTAAGCAAGATGGAGATCAAGATGCAGATCGCAGAGGGCGATATATCCAAAGTAAAGGTTGGAATGGACGTAGAATACTCCATACTATCGGATCTGGATAATATCAAAAAGGCTAAAATTTACAAGATCGATCCGGGTCTTACCACGCTTAGCGACGGGACTTACGATAAAACCTCTAGCGGTTCGTCCTATTCTTCGAGCAGCAGCGACAGTGCGATCTATTTTTACGCAAAGATGCTAGTGGACAATGAAAACGATTTTTTAAAGATCGGAATGACGACCGAAAACAACATAATCGTAAGCGAAGCGAACAATACGAGCTACTTGCCTACCTCCGTCATTAAGCGCGACGGGGGAGGCGATTACGTCACTGTGCTTAACGGCAAAGAGCCCGAGCAGCGATACGTAAAAACCGGCGTCAGCGACGATCTGAATACCGAAATTTTAAGCGGGCTTGATGAAAAAGATGAGGTGCTTATCGCCGACGGAAAAACCGCGCCGTTAAATATGGATGGACCTCCGATGGTGTTTTAGAGAATTTTATGGTGTGAAGATGCTAGAGCTTAAAGATATAAACAAAAAATTCATTGTCGGCGATAACGAAATCCACGTACTAAAGGACGTAAGCTTAAATATCGAGGCGGGCGAGTTTATATCGATAATCGGACAATCAGGAAGCGGAAAATCCACGCTGATGAATATAATCGGCTGCATCGATACGCCAAGTAGCGGAAGCTACAAGATCAAGGGTCGAGAAACCGCGAATTTAAGCGGCGACGAGCTTGCGGCGCTTAGAAGCAAAAAATTCGGCTTTGTCTTTCAAAAATATAATCTCATCGCTACGATGGACGCGACCGCAAACGTCTCGCTACCTGCGGTGTATGCGGGCGTAGGGGCGAGCGAACGGACGAAAAGAGCTGTGGAGCTTTTAAATAAGCTGGAGCTTGGCGATCGCATTAAAAATTTACCGAGCAAACTTAGCGGCGGGCAGCAGCAGCGCGTAAGCATCGCCCGCGCTCTGATAAACGGCGGCGAAGTGATTTTGGCAGACGAACCTACCGGCGCGCTTGATAGCAAAAGCGGCGAGACGGTGATGCAAATTTTAACAGCACTGCACAAAGAGGGACATACCATCATTATCGTTACGCACGATGCGCATATTGCGGAATTTGCGGATCGTATCATCGAGATCAAAGACGGCAGAATTTTAAGTGATAAAAGAAAGACGGAACGGGTTTTCGAGCGCAAAAAAGAGCAGATCAAAACGAAAAATTCTTTCATACTGCGCAAAGATCAGCTCATCGAGAGCTTTAAAATGTCCATTAGCGCGATATTTTCGCATAAACTAAGATCGATTTTGACGATGCTAGGCATCATCATCGGTATTGCCTCCGTCATCTGCGTCGTTGCCCTAGGTAAGGGTTCGGAGGAGAAAATTTTATCCGAGATCCGTAAAATTGGCACCAATACGATCGATATCTTTCCCGGTAAAAATTTCGGCGATGTGCGAGCGGGCTTTGTGAGCACCCTTACGATAAGCGATTCTAAAGTTTTGGCGCGCCAGCCCTACGTCGATTACGCTACACCAAATGCTTCTGCAAGCGGTACGGCAACCTATGCGAATTTAAGCTCCAAGGCTCAACTGCGCGGCGGCGGCGTGAATTCTTTGGCGGTTAATGGCATAGATATAGAAGATGGTAGAAATTTTAGCGACGATGATATTAAAAATTCTGCCTCCGTCGCGATTATCGATCCAAACACTAAAAAAACATTTTTTAAAAATTCCGATCCGATCGGCAAGACGATTTTATTTTCGGGTAAGCCGCTTAAGATCATAGGGGTTTCGGGCAAGGACAAGAACGCCTTCGGAAGCAACGAAAATTTAAGAATTTACGCGCCGTATTCAACTGTGATGAATAAAATCACGGGCAATCGAAAAATCAGCTCTATCACCATCAAAATCAAAGACGATGTCAATACTCAAGTGGCTGAAGAGAGCCTAACTCAGCTACTTATCCAAAGACACGGCTCGCGGGATTTTCATACGATGAACGCAGATACTATCAAACAAACAATACAAAGCACTACCGGCACGATGACGATTTTGATCTCATCGATCGCGGTGATCTCGCTCGTCGTCGGTGGCATCGGCGTGATGAATATCATGCTCGTAAGCGTTACCGAGCGCACGCGCGAAATCGGCATCAGAATGGCGATCGGCGCGAAGCAATCCAATATCTTGCAGCAGTTTTTGATAGAGGCGATCTTGCTTTGCTCGCTGGGCGGAGCTTTAGGAATTTTAATCGCTTTGGCGCTTGGATTTGCATTTAATACCATAAGCCCGGATTTTGCGATGAAATTTACTACGGCGCCTTTCGTGATCGCCTTTGCGGCGTCATCCGCGATCGGTATAGTTTTTGGCTATCTGCCGGCAAGAAACGCCAGCAGATTAAATCCGATAGATGCTTTAGCACAAGAATAATCAAGGAGAGAAAATGATAAATTCTAAAGTAATTTTAAGCGGCGTTTTAGCTGTTTTTATCGGCGGTTGTGCCTCAAATCAAAGTGAGGTCGAATTTAAGCCTGTAGAGCATTTCAAGGACGAAAATGCAAGCTATGAAATAGATACGCTGTGGTATAAAAAATATGGCGAATCATACTTAAATAAGCTTGTAGATCAAGCCCTTGCGAATAACTACGATCTAAAAACAGCGGCTTTAAATGTTGAGAGTGCTTATGCAAATTTAGGGCTAAGTAGGGCTGATCTTTTTCCTACGCTAAGTAGCTCGTGGAGTGCGGGCGCTAATCGCGACATAAGCACCGGCTCGAACTGGAACAAAACCTATAGCTCTGGTTTTAACGTAAGCTATGAGCTTGATCTTTTCGGCAAGATCCGCTCGGCGGTAAATGCCGAGGGCTGGAACGCCAAAGCTAGTGAGTTTGACCTTGAAAATACTCGCCTGACTCTTATAAATTCTGTCGTAAGCGGCTACTTCGAGATGCTTTATTTAAACGATTCGCTAAAATGGACAAAACAGAATTTAAGCGATTACCGCGAGATCGAAAAAATAATCAAGGCAAAATATGATTACGGCAAGTCCGAGCAGCTTGATTACAGGCAGATTCAAAATTCTATTCTAGGACTTGAAAACAAGGTCTTAAGCATTCAAAAAAATATCGAGGATAATCATAAATATATGAGAAATCTTATCTCCTCCAGCTTGCAATTTGATGATAACACCGATTCGATAAATTCCATAGAATTCCAAGGCGTTGATCTAAATGTGCCTTACACGGCGCTTGCTAATCGCCCCGACATTAGAGCTGCGATCGCTAGGCTAAATTCCAGCTTTTACGACGAACAGACCGCTAAGTTAAATTTCTTTCCTAGCGTAAATTTAGGCGCAGGGCTTACTAACGGGCAAGGCGTGAGCGCTAACGATAGCTTCAAGCTAAATTTTTTAAGCGGCAACGTAAGCATAAGTCTGCCGTTTTTGGATTATGCGAGGGTTGAAAACCGCCTTAAAATTTCGGAGATCGCTTTTCGCAAAAACGTCGTAAATTACGAAAAGACGCTCTCTAACGCTACGAATGAGGTGCTAAATTTATATAGAATTTATCAGATCAATCTGGCTAGCCTTAAAAATTTAAGTGCCGCTTATGACGAAAAGGCGCGTATTGCCGATCTTTACGCCGCGAAATACGAAGCAGGTTCAAGCGAGCTAAAGGATATGCTAGAAGCCCGCACCGACGCCGTAAACGCTAAGATAAACGAGCTAAATCAAAGATATTTGACGCTACAAAATGAGGCAGCGATCTATCGCGCGATGGCAGGCAAATTTAAACGCAAATGAAAAAGGCTTTGATACTTTGGCTGCTTTGCGGCGCGATATTTGCTGATTCTATGGTACTAAGTGCGCAAGATGGTGCAGTAAGCCTTAGCGCCAGCGCTTACGTTGCGAACGATAAACAATCAGAATTTGAGAAAAATCATAGTGAAATTCTGCTAAATCGTCAAAAAAATGAACTAGATAGGCAAAGCCTGCAAAATAATTTGCAACGTGAATCAAAAGGCGCAGGCGACCACGATGATTTTTCGATGAAAAAGCAGCCGATGCAAGACATCAAGGAGCGAAACAATAAAAATGAACAGGACTTAAAACTGCGCTGTAAAAAGCTGCAAGGCGACGCTTATCGGCGCTAGGGCTGCTTTTGTTTATCGGTTTTTAAGTAAAGTTTCTATAAAATCTCCGCTTTACATTTTCTTAAAGGAACAGTTATGAAAAGAACGTACCAACCCCACAATACCCCTAAAAAGCGCACTCACGGCTTTCGCGTCCGCATGAAAACAAAAAACGGCCGCAGAGTTTTAAGTGCAAGACGCGCTAAAGGCAGAAGAAGATTGGCTGCGTAGGCGAATTTGCTGCAATAAGCGATAGCAGCGTTTTTTCGGAGGTTTATAAAAGTGCGGCGAAGTGGCATTGCGAATGCGCTGTCGTGTATTTTTTAGCTAGCGAAGAGCGTAAATTTAGCGCAGTCGCCAGTAAAAAAATAGGCAATTCAGTTACGCGAAATTACGCTAAAAGGCGTTTGCGCGCAGCGTTTTATAATCAAAAAGACGCCATTGTTAGCGGAATTTTTATATTAATCGCAAAAAAGCAGATCATAGATATGAGCTTTGAAGACATTGAGCGAAATTTAAAATGGGCGTTTAAAAAGATCGGCGCAGTAAAATGAAGAGATTTTTTATAGCCGTGATCGGGTTTTATCGAAAATTTATTTCGCCTTTGCTACCGCGCTGTTGCCGTTATTATCCAAGCTGTTCGGAATACGCGCTTTATGAGTTTAAGTTTAACGGCGTCTTTGGCGCGCTCTGCGCTGTAACGGCTAGAATTTTAAGATGCAATCCGCTCTTTAGCGGTGGTATAGATTATCCGATAATCGCGCGAAATTTCAAATTTTGCGTATTTTCTAAAATCCGCAGCAGCAATGCCTCTGCGGATAAATTTAAGCTTTGGTTCATACCATATAAAAAAAATAGATATTACGTCATACGACTAGGAGAAAATAGTGCTAGATAAACTTCCTCAATCAAAGCGCCTTGCTATCGCAATAGCAACTGCGCTCATATTTTTCGTAGCTTACGATCATTTTTATTTATCAAAAATTCGCGCCGCTATGGAGGCAAACGCAACCGCAGCGCAAATCGCGCAAAAAAATGCCGCCAAGTCCGCTCCGCAAACTACCGCCGCTGGCGTGAGCGCGCAAGGAGCGAATTTAAATACCTCAAATTCCATCTCCGCACCGTTAGTGCGCGTGGTTGGCAAAGAAGCAAATTTCACGATCGACGGGCTCGGTCGCATAAGCTCGTATGTGCTAAACGATGCTAAATTCCGTGACGAAAACGGCGATGCGATAAATTTAATTGATCCTAAATCACATTCTAAACCGCTTGAGATGCGCTTCGAGGACGCGGCGTTGAATGCAATGGCTTTCGATACTCCTTACAGCGCTTCATCTAATGAGCTTGACGCACGAAATGGAGAGGCTAGTGTTACATTAAGTCAAAGTTTAGGCGCCGTTAGCATAAATAAAATTCTTACTTTTTATCCAAATGGTAGTTATAAATTGGATCTGAAGTTAAGTGGCAATGCGCGTTATTTCATCAGCCCCGGCTCGCGTCCGAACGTAGAAGTAGATAGCTATACGGTTCACGGCGTCATCGTAGGAAAACCGGGCGACGCTGGAATTTCAGATAAAATCGCTTCATTTTTTACGGGCTCGCAGGCTATAAACGAAAGCGTAGAAATTTTTAAAGATGGCGACGTGGATAAAAACGAGCGAATAAGTGGCGCAAATATTGCTGCGAGCTCGGATCGTTATTATACGACGCTATTTTACGGAGAAAGCTTGAATGTGACCGTGACTGACGCAGATAAAATTTCGCAGGTTTTCATAAGCTCGGACGGCGATCTTAGTCTTACAGGCTATATCGGCGCGAAAGATCACGCGACGCTAAGCTCGATAAATCCTGCTCTTACGCACATTATCGAATACGGCTGGTTTACCTTCATCGCCCGCCCGATGTTTAAATTTCTAAACTGGTTGCACGGCTATATCGGTAACTGGGGTTGGTCGATCGTAGTGCTTACGCTCATCATCCGCCTAATCTTATTCCCGCTAAGTTACAAGGGAATGCTATCGATGAATAAGCTAAAAGATCTGGCGCCTAAGATGAAGGAGCTTCAGGAAAAATATAAGGACGATAAGCAAAAGCTGCAGATGCATATGATGGATCTGTATAAGAAAAACGGTGCCAATCCGATGGGCGGCTGCTTGCCAATACTGCTTCAGATACCGGTATTTTTCGCGATCTACCGCGTGCTACTTAATGCGATCGAGCTAAAGGGCGCGGAGTGGGCGCTGTGGATCCACGATCTGTCGCTTAAAGATCCATATTACATCCTGCCGATTACGATGGGAATTTTGATGTTTTTACAGCAAAAGATTACGCCGACTACGTTTACCGATCCGATGCAAGAGAAGATGATGAAATTCTTGCCGCTCATTTTTACGGTATTTTTCGTAATGTTCCCGGCGGGTCTTACGTTATACTGGACGGTAAATAATTTCTGCTCCATTATCCAGCAATACGTCATTAATAAAGCCTTTGCTAGGCATAAACAAGCTCAAATAGCGGAGAAAAAATCATGATAATTGAAGCAGAAAATTTAAAAGACGCATATAATAAAGCAGCAGCTGAGCTAGGATGCTCGGTAACGCAACTTAATGTGCGCGTGCTGCAGCATCCAAGCAGTGGATTTTTGGGCTTTTTTAAAAAAAATGCCATTATAGAAGCGGTTCTCGAAGGGGAAAAATTTAGCGAAAATCTGGAATTTAGCGCCCCGCAAAATAAAGCCGGCAAAGCAGAGAAAAAGCAGGGCGACAAATCAGAGTCTCAAAGTCCGCGCACCACGCATTCTAAACATCGCAAAGAAAAGCAAAAGGGCGCTGTGACGGATGAAATTCTATTCGATATCAAAGAGAAGCTATCTGCACTTTTCAGATCAAGTGAGTTTAATATCGAAGTTAGCGATGTTAGCAAAATCGACGAAAATACCGTCTATATCAAGCTGCAAGGCGAGGATAGCGCGCTGCTTATCGGCAAAGAAGGACACCGCTACAAGGCGCTTTCGTATATGATTTACAACTGGATCAGCATCAGATATGATCTTGCTGTGGTTTTTGAAATCGCGGAATTTTTACAAAATCAAGAACGATTTATCGATTCTTATGTAAATGCACTCGTAGAGCGCTCCGGAAATGAGCGTATTGTCACGAAAGCTTTTGACGGCGCATTTATCAAAATCGTAGCCGATAAACTAAAGCGGGCGTACCCAGATCGTTTCGTGGGCATTAAATCCACGCGTAGCGGCAAAATCGTCATCGTAGACGAAAAAAGCTAATCGTGAGCGAGACTATCGCCGCTATCGCTACGGCTCACGGCATCGGTGGAATTTGCATAGTTAGAATTTCAGGCGAGGAAGCGCTATCTATCGCTCTAAGCCTTTCACATCGCAGCTCTTTGTGCCCTCGCTATGCCACGCTTGTGAATCTTTTTGATACGAGCGGCGAAGCGTTTGGCGAGGCGATTTTGATATATTTTAAAGCTCCGCATAGCTTTACCGGTGAGGATGTCGTAGAAGTGCAGACCCACGGCGGCTTTACGGCTTCATCCTTGGCGTTAGATGCCGTGCTGGCTCTGGGTGCGCGCATAGCAAATCCGGGCGAGTTTAGTAAGCGAGCGTTTTTAAACGGTAAAATGGATCTTAGTAAAGCCGAAGCCATAAGCGATCTTATAAATTCTCGCTCACAAAGTGCGGCTAAAATTTTATCGCGCAGCCTGCGGGGTGAGCTGGCAGACTTCGTCGCAAATCTGCGCGCAGCTCTGGTTAAGACGTTGGCCTTCGTCGAGGTTTGCATCGATTACGCGGAGGATGATCTGCCCGCAGATGTGCTGCAAAACTCGCAAGAAATGCTTAGCCAAAATATCGCTTCGCTAGAAAAAATCACTCGCATCAGCCGCAGCCGCAAGGGACTGATCGAGGGCTTTAAAGTAGCGATTGTGGGTAAGCCCAATGTCGGTAAATCAAGCATTTTGAACTCTATGCTGAGCTTTAGTCGCGCTATCGTGAGCGACGAAGCGGGCACTACGCGCGATCTCATCGAAGAAAGCCTGCAGATAGGCACTCATCTAATCCGTATAGTCGATACTGCAGGTATCAGACACGGCGGCTCAAAGCTCGAAAGTATCGGCATTTCATATTCTCTTCGCGCTGCAAGCGAGGCAGACGTGATTTTGGCGGTGTTTGACGCAAGTCGCGAATGGGACGCCGAGGACGCGCAGATCCTAAAAATATTGCGCGAACAAAAAGACAAAAAAATCATCTACGTTTTAAATAAATGTGACTTGTCGCGTAAATTTCATCCTAGCGCGGAGGATCTTGGCGAGGATTTAGAGGCTTTTTCTGAAAAAAATTTCGCAGCCGAAAATCCCATATCAGAGAATTTCACAGCCGAAAATTTAAAGCAAAGTCGGACCTGCGATGTTTTTTTAAATTCCTGCGCGCAGAATTTAAAAGCTAAAAATTTAAAGCGTGACTTAAGCGCGCAAAATTCTACTTCCACAAATTACGCGCCTACAAGCCAAATAGCCCTTGCGAATTCCATAAATCTGATGGAACAGAATTCCGCTGCAAAAGCCGGGCTAGCGTCGCCAAATACCGAGCGCACTACTGCAAGCTGTGCTGCGGAGAATTTTACTCAAGATGATTCCAAACAAAATTCTGCAAATTCCATCGCGCCTAGTAGCTTTGCAATAAATTCCGTTAGGCAAAATACCCAAGCAAATTCCATTTTTGCGCCGCTTGAAATTTCTGCAAATGAGGGCGTGGATAAAATTTTAACCGCGCTTGAGAGCTACTTAAATTCTCAAAATTTCGATGGCCTTATGCTAAGCAACGAGCGGCAAATTCTATCTTGCGAGAGCGCGCTCGCAGCTCTTAAAAACGCGAGCGAGTGCCTGGCTTGCGGCGAGCTTGAGCTTTTTGCATTTGAGATAAATCGCGCTATTGAGGCGATTGCACGTATTTCGCGTCCATTTGAGCGAGACGAAATTCTAGACGAAATGTTTAGCAATTTTTGCCTCGGCAAATAGCGTTTTAGCTACTAATTAGCCAAAATTCAATATAATCTCGCATTTAAAACGAGGTCTTTATGAAGGAAAAAATCCAATATTTTTTGGCGCTGTGTCTGATAAAATTTGCAAAATTCGCGCCGAAAAGCTTCATATTCGCATTTTTCGATAAGCTCGCACTTTTTGCATCGTGGAAGCTTAGTAGGCGCGTTAAAGTCGCACAAGACAACCTTTGCGCCGCCTATCCGCAAAAAAGCGAAAGTGAGCTTCACGCTCTTGCGATCGAGAATTTTCGCAGTATCGCTAGGACGCTTACCGACACGCTTTTATTTTACAATGGCAGACTAAAATTTGATGATCTGATTTCAAACGGCGAGCAGGCGCTAGAGCGCGTCCGAAAGTTAAAAGGTGATAATCCGCACGGGATTTTATTTTTTACCGCACATTTTGGAAATTGGGAAATTCTAGCTAATTTTTTTGGCGCCAACGGCTTTCCTGTCTCGGTAGTTGGGCGTCGCAGCGATAATGAGTTGATCGAAGAGCGGCTAGTGGCGCCCTTTCGCGAGCGCTACGGCAATGACCTCATTTATAAGGACGATGCGATGCGCAGGCTCGTGCAGGCGCTAAAGCAGGGGCGCAACGTAGGCATTCTGCCCGATCAAAAGCCGGGCCCTAAAAACAGCCTGATTACGACTTTTTTTGGACGGCAGTGCTACACCACAAAGACCATCGCGTCGCTTTATTTGAAATTTCATCCCGTGCTGATCCCGATCTTTGCGCGGCGCGGCGCGGATGATCGCTACGAGATTGTGATCAAGGATTTTCCGCCGCTACCTGAAGGGCTAAATAAGGACGAAGCCGAGCTGTTTATCACGCAAAAGTGCAACGACATTTTCGAAGAGGTCGTGCGAACCGCGCCGCAGCAGTGGTTTTGGATACACAAACGATGGAAGATGGACTGATGGTGCGGCAAATTCTAAGAGGCGAGAGCAGGCAGAGCGTTGTGAGGAATTTACCCGCGCCGCAGGGCTCGCGTCTTTTTGCAAAAGAGCAAAGCGTCGAAAATTTGGGCAGCGCCGCGCGCGCCGTTAAAATTTTAAATCGCGAAAGCTCTATGGCGATCGCTGTCGCGCGAGCAGGTAAAAATTCGAACTTCAAAAATTTTATATCGTTTTGCGGTCACACGTCTTGCACTTTGCGGCGTGAAAGCTTTAGCGATAAAAATTTAAGATCCGACGCCTCAGATTACGCGTGGCACGCAGGCGGCGGGTCATTAAATTTAAACAGCGAAAACTCCGCTACAAATCCGTCCGCCCCAAAAAATCCGCATCGAAAAGCGCTCATCTTAAGCGACGGCCGCAAGGGGCACGAGAACCAAAGTATCGCATTTTGCGAGCTAAAAGGGCTTGATTTTTGCATTTGCAAGATCGCTTACGCAAGCAAGTTTCTTAAACTCTGCTCCTACGCGCTTGATTTTTTTGGGCTTTATTTTAAAATTTTTAAGTGCGATCTTGGCGGGAGTGGCACGGCGGCGGACCGTAAAAACGGATCAAATTTAAATAATACCTCTTTAAATAGCCCCGCTGCATCAGATAGCGCAAATTTAGACGCTGCATCAGATCGCAATTTAAATTTCGTAGATTTCGATCTGTTCGTAGGAGCGGGCTCTACGAGCTATTACGCGCTGAAATTTTACGCGCGCAGATACGCTAGGCCGAGTATAGCACTAATGTATCCGAAGGGCTATCGCAAGGATTTTAGCGTCATCATCGCAGGCGCGCATGACCGCCCAAAGCCGCGTGCAAATCTTAAAATTTCGCCAATTTCGCTTAGCTTTTCGCGCCCGCCGGGGCTGTATAAGCCGCAGCGCAAATCCATCGGATTTATCATCGGCGGGCCGAATTCCTGCTTTGAGATGGGGGATGAAATTTTAAAGCAGATAGAGGGCGTAAGGGCGCGGTTTGCGGACTGCGAGTTTGCGCTAACGACCTCTCCGCGCACGCCGCGGGCTACCGAGAGCGCGCTAGAAAATCTCAGCTGGGATTACAGCGTGATTTACAGCCGCGAGCCAGTAAATCCGATCGGCGATTTTTTGGCGCAGTGCGAGTGGGTTTTTATCAGCGAAGACAGCGTCTCGATGATAAGTGAGGCTGCATCTAACGGGAGCGCGAACGTAGCTATTTTGAGTTTAAAACGCAAAGACGCTCATAATAAATTTGACGATTTTATAAGCGCTCTTGTTTCTACGGGGCATGCTAGGCGCTACGATGAAGCGCTAAAAAAGACCGCGAAGTACGATCTTAAGGCGTTTGTGAGGGAGATAAAAATATGAGGGTCGTGCAAATCCTGCCCGAGCTGAACGAAGGCGGCGTCGAGCGCGGCGTAGTCGAGCTAAATAGGGAGTTCGCACGACGCGGCATCGAAAATTTCGTTATCAGTAACGGCGGTAAATTGGCGCCAAAGATAGAAAAAGATGGCGGCGTGCACATACAGCTCGATGTTTGCTCCAAAAATATCCTAAGCGTTCCGTCGCGCGTCTTAAAGCTGCGTAAAATTTTAAGCGAGATCGCTCCCGACATCGTGCATGTCCGCTCCCGCGTGCCGGCGTGGCTGGTTAAATTTGCTCAACCGCGTGCAAAGATCGTAAGCACCGTGCACGGGATAAATTCCGTAAATTTCTACAGCAAGATTATGACCGATGCGGACGCGATCATCTGTCCTAGCGGCTATACGCGCGATCACGTGGTGCGAAGCTACGGCACGGATGCAGCCAAGATCACGATCATTCCGCGCGGTATCGATCTAGAAAAATTTAATCCCAAAAATTTAGATGAGCGCTTCATCGCGGAATTTCGGCAGAATTTTAACCTCGCGCAGGATGATTTCATCGTCTCCGGCGTTGGGCGCATCACGCAGATTAAGGATTACAAAACCCTGATCCGCGCCGCGGCTTTGGCAAGCGAACAAAAGCTTAAAATTTTGATAGTAGGCGGCGCGAGAGCGGATCGCGACGAGTATTTTTCGGAGCTAAAATCGCTCGTAGAGGGGCTTGGTCTCTGCGAGCGCGTAATTTTTGCAGGTTCGCAGAGCAAGGTGGCCGAGATTTACTCGCTCTCATCGGTCACGGTAAGTGCTTCAAGCAAGCCCGAGAGCTTTGGGCGCTCAATGGCTGAGGCGATCGCGCTGAATTGCCCGGTGATCGCGACCCGCCACGGCGGCGCGCTGGATATCGTAAGAGAGGGCGAAAACGGTTATTTTTTTGACGTAGGCGACGCACGGGCGCTGGCGGGGCTATTTGCTCCCGCGCGCGAGCTGAAATTTGACGGCTACGGCTACGTTTCGCAAAACTTCAGCCTAGAGCAGATGGTAGAAAGAACGATAAAGGTTTATGAGAGTTTAATATGAAAAAATTTTTTTACGAAAACGGCGCGCCTAGCGGCTGGAGGATCACATTTTTAACGCTGCTACTTCTTTGGTGCGCGTCGCTGTTTTTTAAAAACGCGGTCTATCAGATCTCCTTTGCGGCGCTGAATTTGTTCTTTTTGGCGCATCTATTGTATTTTAAAAACTACGCAATCCTAAGCGAAATTTTGAAAAAAACGCGATTTATTGCGATCTGCTTTGTCTGTTTAGTGGCGACGCTAGCGATCTCAAACCTCCTAAACGAGGCGGTTATCTCAAAAAAAGCATGGCAGAGCACCATATTTTTCGTCCTTCGATACGGCGCGATATTTTTGGTGCTTTGTTATTTTTATAAGCTTAAATTTTTTGATCAAAACGCCGTTTTTGCCTTTCTGTTCGTAGGGCTTGGAATTTTATCGGCGAGCGCGATCTATCAGTTTGCAAGTAGCAGCGACGCAATCGTCTTTTCAAGCGACTCTGTTCGCGGAGGTCTTAGCGGAGCGCTTTCGAACCGCAATATTTTAGGGCTTTTTATGGGCTTTGGGCTCTGCCTTAGCGCGGTGGCGATATGGCGGCCTTTGGCGCTTAAATTTGCGGCTCTGCTTTTGTTTGCGTTTTTTATGATCTTTTCATTTTCCAGAGCGGCGTGGGTCGGCGCGTTCTGCGCGCTTGCGTTTTACGGCGCGCTAAATTTAAAGAGCCTAAACAAAAAATACCTGCTTTTCACGGTAGGCTTCATCGCGATTTTTGCTGTTTTGCTTGCGCTTTCGCCGTCGTTTGAGCAAAGGCTAGCAGCGCTATTTAGCGGCAACTCCTCAGGCAGAACCGTGATTTGGAGCTATATTTTAGAGATGGCGCAAGAAAAGCCTATCTTAGGCTACGGGCTGGGTTCATATATAAATTTGCCGGGCTCCCCCGTACTTGAGCACCCCGAATATAACGCGCCGCATAATTTATTTTTAGAAATTTTACTTTATAGTGGCGTGCTTGGCCTTATCTTTTACGGCGCGATCCTATTTAGCGTTTTTAAGGAGTGCATTCAAAGCAGGCAGTTTGGGGTTCTTACGCTTCTGATCTATCTTTTGATAGATTGCCAGTTCGATCACGGAGCGTATCTGTCGAAAGAAGCGCTAAGCCTGGCTACGATTTTGAGTTTTTTGGCTTATCGCATAAGGATCGAGCGATGATCTACGCGGCGGTTTTGGCTTTTGCGGCGGCTGCGCTTTTTGTGTGGTTTTGCCTACGCTTTGCGTGGTGGGCAAAGGACCAATCTTACGAGTATCCGCGCGTGCTGATGTATCATATGATTCGCGCGCATCTGCCAAAGCATGCCTCTAAATTTAACCGCCTGCGCGTGACCCCCGCCGCGTTTGAAAAACAGCTTGCGTGGCTGAAGCTAAACGGCTTTACGAGCTACACGCTAAGCGAGCTTACAAGCTTGGATAAAAAGCCTACAAAGGCGGTTTGTATCACTTTCGACGACGGATACCGCGATAATCTCACGGGCGCTCTGCCGATACTTCAAAAATACGGCTTTAAGGCGACGATTTTCATCGTGAACCGGCGCTTTGAGGGGAATTGGGCGACCGATAAGGATCTGAAAAAATCAAGCGACGAGCTAAATCGCGAACAGATGCTAAGCGACGATGAGGTTCGCGAGCTTTTGCGAAGCGGGCTCATCGAGATCGGCTCGCATACGCTCGATCATGCAAATTTGCCTAGCTTGGGCGCGCAAGAGCAGCTGCGTCAGATGAGTGAATCAAAGCGCGAAATAGAGGCGAAATTTGACATCCCTTGCAGCGCCTTTGCCTATCCGTTCGGCTTTTACGACGAGATTAGTGTGCGCTGCGCGCGAGAGGCGGGCTTTAGCTGCGCGGTTACGACGCAAAACGACGTGTTGCGCCCTCACTACTCAAATTTTGAAATTCCGCGCATCATGGTTAGCGGCAGGCAGGGGCTTTTGAGCTTTATTTTGAAGATGAAAAAGGGCAGAAATAGATGAAAATCGCCTACCTTTGCTGCTCCAGATTTTACGGCGGCGTCGAAAAGATCGTGATCGACTCGCTAAATGAGCTTTGCAAAAGCGAGCAGGCGGCGCTCATTGTGCCCGATAGATGCGAGTTTTTGCAGCGCTTGGATGCTCGCGTGCAAATTTATCAGTATAAAAGCCGCGACAAGCGCTACAATCCGTTTTTGTTCGTTGAAATTTATCGGTTTTTACGCTCGGGTGGATTTGAAATTTTACATTCGCACGGTGCCAAAGCCGCACAGATCGGCTTCGTGGTCGAAAAATTTTTAAATCTTAAGCTCGTTGCGACCAAACACAACGACCGCAAGGCGCCGGTTTTCGATCGCGTGCGAAACGTCATCGCAGCCTCGCGCAAGGTCGCAACCACGATAAATCACGCCGCGAAGGTGATATATTTCGGCATAGAGCCGCGACAGGAGTTTGCAAATCGTGAAATTTACGCGCGCTGCAAGGACGCGGAGGGCGCTGCAAATAGGGCGCTTGAGAGAAAAAAAGATGCATGCGGCGACTCGGATGATGCTGCGGGCGCGTCGCAAGACATGGCTGGCGCTGCATTTGCGTCGCAAGATACGCCTTTGGATGCGGACGCATCGCAAAATAAAACTGGCAGCGTATTCGTATCGCAAAAAGGCGCAAACGCGGCGGCGGAAAATTTTAAATTTAGCATCGTCGCGGTCGGCAGGCTCGATAAGATCAAAGGTTTTGATCTTTTGATCCGCGCCGTAAGCGAACTGAAATTTAATTTCGAGCT
Organism: uncultured Campylobacter sp.; assembly: GCA_963524395.1. Taxonomy (GTDB): domain Bacteria; phylum Campylobacterota; class Campylobacteria; order Campylobacterales; family Campylobacteraceae; genus Campylobacter_B. The sequence goes on along the minus strand of CAURGM010000001.1, from coordinate 57,036 downwards.
TAAAATTTACGGTCAGGGCGGCGAGAGGCAAAATTTGCAAAATTTAATCGATTCGCTAAAATTGCAGGACCGCGTGCGGTTGTGCGGCTTTTGTGACGACGTTGCGGCAGCTCTTGCCGCGTCGCACCTGCACGTCATCAGCTCGCGCAAGGAGGGCTTTCCGGTGATTTTGATCGAAGGTATTTTTTATTCGCCCGTACTGATCTCTACCCGCGTGGGCGGAATTTCGGAAATTTTAAGCGAGGAGTTTTTGTGCGAGGCGGCGGCTCTGGGCGCCAAGATCGATGAAATTTACCGCACTTACGGCAAATACGCCCGGGCTTTTGCGCAAAAACACGCCGGTCTTAAGCAAACTTTGACGCTGCAAAATTATATTAGCTCGCTTAAAAATTACTACGAGGAGCTGTTATGCGAAGCCTAAAGATCGTGCATTGCGGCATTTTCAACGAATACGACGACGGCAGTTTTTTCTACGGCATGGAGCGCAAGATCAGCCATGGGCTCGTTCGCGGCGGCCACTTCGTCTATGATTTTAGCTACCGCGATTGGGAGCGGAGCCTGCGCTTTTGCGGGCTGAAAAATAGCGGCTTAAAAAAGATGAACGCCAAACTCGTGCGTATCTGCGAAAACATCGGCGCCGATCTGCTTTTAATCGGCAAAGGCGAAAAGATCGGTCTTAGCACGCTGCGAGCGATAAAATCGGCGCTTCCTAAGATTAAAATCGCGATCTGGTATGTCGATCATCTTCAAGAAAAACGGGAATTTTTCGAAAAATTAAGCTTCATCGACGCGTTTTTTTGGGCGAATGCGCTGAAGCTGCGTGATCTTTCTGCAAGATACGGCGCGAAATTCGCTTTTTTTCCAAACATCTCCGACGCGGCGTTTGATAGACGCCTAGAAGCCGCTAAAACGACCGACGTTATATACATAGCGCGCGATTATCAAGAGGACGTGAGGTATAAATTTGCGCTTTTGCTGCGCGATTTTTGCGAAAAAGAGGGGCTGCAGCTTAAAATTTTTGCGAGCCTCGGCGCGCCTGCCGTATTCGGAGATAAATTTCATCGCGAGATCGCGGCTGCTAAGATTGCGATAAATTTTAATCGCGACGACGAGCTTGAGTGCGCGCGTGCTCATAAATTGCTCGGCGCGAGCGACCGCATGGCGCAGTTTTTAGGATGCGGCGTCTGCACTTTTAGTCCCAAGATCGCGGGGTTTGAACGGCTTTACGAGGATGGCTCGGAGATAGTTTATTTTGATGATCCTGCGGATTGCTTTTCAAAGATCAAACGCCTTCTTGCTAGCGGCGAATACGCGCGTATCGCGCGGCGCGGCAGAGCCAAGACGCTAAGGATCGCAAACGCCGCCCGAGTGGCAAAATTTATGCTTGAGACGATCTTCGAAGAGAGCTTCGGCGCAGATGCTTGCGGTGAAATTTCTGATGAAAAATGCAGCGAGATCGGCAGCGAACGTCACGACGCACTAGGCGGAAAAGACAAAAACGAACGGGGCGATTTTTACAGCGAGCCTTACGAATGGCGCGAGTTCGTCTATAAAAACGGAGAGAAATTTAGATGATTTATTTTGCGGCGTTTCTGATCTTTGCCGCCGCAGCGGGCGTTTCGCTGCGGTATAACTGGTGGCGGATCCCGCAGGGCTGGCATAAGGCGCGGGTGCTGATGTATCATAGCGTAGAGGAACATAAGGGCGATAAATTCGACAAATGGCGTCTAAGACCCGCTGATTTTGAAAGACAGATCGCGTGGCTTGCGAAAAACGGCTTTAGCAGCTTTAAGTTTAGCGAGCTTATCGCGCTAGATCGGCTGCCTAAAAAGGCGGTTTGCATTACGTTTGACGACGGGTTTGAAAATAATTTTACTAGCGCCTTTGAAATTTTGAAAAAATACGATTTTAAAGCGAGTATATTTTTGGTGCCGGATGCCGTGCAAAACGACTGGGAGCGTGTCAACACCGCTCATCTTGCAAGGATGCTGAGCGAGGAGCAAATTTTAAAAATGCAAGCAAGCGGACTAGTTGAGTTTGGCGCGCATACGATGCACCACGTAAATTTAGACCTTACCTACGCGAGCGATCCGCAGCTCGCAGCAGATGAGATCATCGCATCCAAGGCTCGCGTAGCGCGTATTTGCGCTCAGCCTTGCGAGGTGTTTGCCTACCCGTACGGTAAATTTAACGACGAAATTTTAAATATCGCCAGATCAAATTTTAAAGGCGCGGTGGTCGTCAAGCGCGGACTTTACGAGGCGGGCGACGACAAATACGCCGTAAAGCGTATCGGCATTTTGGGTACGGAGGGGTTTTTTGATTTTTGGCTGAAATTTACTAGGATAAGGAACAAACTATGATTAAAGCGTCCGTTTATGCGATAGTGATGAATGAGGAGCGCCACATCGAGCGTATGCTGCGTAGCGTGGCGGATTTTGCCGAGATCATAATCGTCGATAGCGGCAGCACCGATGCCACGCTGCAAATCGCGCGTAAATTTACCGATAAAATTTACCATCACGACTGGCAGGGCGAGGGGGTGCAGAAAAACTACGCGTTTTCGCTGTGTAGCAACGAATGGGTGCTCAATCTCGACGGCGACGAGGAGGTAAGTCCTGAGCTAAAGGGCGAGATAGAGGAGTTTATGAGCCAGAGCGATTACTCGGCGCTGGATATTAAATTTCACGAATACTCGCTAGGGCGCAAGTGCTCGGATCTCGTGCGTAAAAATACTCACATCCGCTTCTTTCGTAAGGAGTGCGGCGAGTATAAAAATATGGGGGTGCACGCGCAAATTTCGATCATAAAAGGCGCGGTGAAAAAGAGCAAATTTTGCATCAACCATTTTAGCGAAAAGCCGATCGCCGAGCTCGTTATGAAAAACAACAACTACTCTACGCTGCGCGCGCAGGGGGATTTTGAGAAGGGCAAAAAGCCGAGCCTTGTGAAGCTTTTGCTGATCTATCCGTTTGCGTTTTTTAAATCATACATTTTGCGCAGATCGCTTTTTGACGGGCGCAAGGGATTTATCACGGCAAATATTAACGCATTTTACGCGTTTTTAAAAGAGGCGAAACTTTACGAGAAGTATCTTAAAAAGGGCGAAGATTAATCGAAATGATAGAAAATTTTAGTTATCATTGGAATCTAAATTTAACGGCGAAAAGGGCGAAAAAATGGATAAAAAAACGATAGCGGCACATAAAATTTCAGACGAAGAATATGAAAAAATTTTAAAAATTTTAGATCGCGAGCCGAATTTGCTCGAGCTTGGGATTTTTAGCGCGATGTGGAGCGAGCACTGTAGCTACAAATCGAGCAAAAAATACCTTAATGGCTTCCCGACCAAGGCGCCTTGGGTTATCCAGGGCCCCGGCGAAAATGCAGGCGTAATCGACATCGGCGGCGGCATGGCTGCGGTTTTTAAGATGGAAAGCCACAACCACCCTAGCTTCATTGAGCCGTTTCAGGGGGCTGCGACCGGCGTGGGTGGGATACTGCGCGATATCTTTACGATGGGCGCGCGCGTAGAGGCCAATATGAACTCGCTTCGCTTCGGCGAGGTGCGTGGAAGAAGCGAGAATGCGCGCAAGCAGCGCTATCTGCTTAAAGGCGCGGTTGCAGGCATCGCTCACTACGGCAACTGCATGGGCATCCCTACGATCGGCGGCGAGACGAGCTTCGATAAGAGCTTTGACGGCAATATTTTGGTTAATGCCTTTGCTCTAGGTATCGTTAAAAAGGATGAAATTTTCTACGGCAGGGCCGAAGGCGTGGGCAATAGCGTGATCTACGTGGGCTCTAAGACCGGGCGCGACGGGCTCGGCGGAGCCGTGATGGCGAGCGATAGCTTTAACGACGCGAACAAATCTCTGCGCCCGACGGTGCAGGTGGGCGATCCGTTCGCCGAAAAGCTGCTGATGGAGGCGTGCTTGGAGCTTTTTAAAACAGATTACGTCATAGGCATCCAGGATATGGGCGCTGCGGGGCTTACTTCAAGCAGCTTTGAGATGGCGGGGCGCAGCGGCAGCGGCATGAGGTTAAATTTGGATCGCGTGCCAATGCGTGAGGAGGGGATGAGCCCGTATGAGCTGATGCTAAGCGAGAGCCAAGAGCGTATGCTGATCTGCGCCAAAAAGGGCTGCGAGGAGAAAATCAAAGAAATTTTTTCCAAATGGGATCTTGATGCCGCCGTAATCGGCGAGGTGACGGATAGCGGCAAGATGGAGCTTTTTTGGCACGGCGAGCTAGCGGGCGTTATCCCGATCGAGCCGCTTAGCGAGGCGGCGCCCGTGCTGGATCGCCCGATAAAAGAGCCTGCATATATGGCGCAGATCGCGCGGCAAAATTTATGCGGCTGCGGCGCGAGCGAGCGCGAGCTGGACGCGGCGTTTGATAAAATTTTTGAGGACCCCGAAGTGCTAAATAAATCCTACATCTACGATCAATACGACGCTAACGTGGGGTTAAACTCCGCCAAGCGTCCCGGTATGCTGGGCGCTGCGGTAATGCGAGTTAAGCAAAACGGCGTCAAGCTCGCGATGGCTGCGGATTGCAACACGAGGATGAATTACGTCCATCCTCGCATAGGCGCGGCGCTCGCGGTAGCGTCAGCGGGACGAAAAGTCGCTATGAGCGGCGCGACGCCTCTAGCCATCACCGACTGCCTAAACTACGGCAATCCGCAAAATCCAGAGGTTATGTGGCAGTTCGCGCAGGGCTGCGAGGGGATCAAGCAGGCTTGCGCCGCACTAAATACCCCCGTCGTAAGCGGCAACGTAAGCCTATATAACGAAACGGGCGGCGTTAGCATCCAGCCCACTCCCGCGATCGTGTGCGTGGGAACGAATAAGGGGGAGATCATCCCTAGCGATTTTTGCGCTAGCGGCGTAAGCGTCTATCTGGCGGGCGATACGAAGGGCGTTTTTGCGGGCTCGCTTTATATGAAAGCGGTAGAAAACCGCGTCGCAGGCAGCCTGCCTGAGTTAAATTTAAAAGCAGAGCGCGCTCTGTGGGACTTCGCGATAGAAGCTGGCAAGAGCGGAGTTTTGGAATTTGCAAACTCCATAGGCATCGGCGGCGTGGCGATTACGCTTGCTAAGATGGCGTGCGTAGGTGGTATCGGCGGCGAGTTTGAGATGAGATGTGACGATAGCAGAGATATTTTCGACGAGAGCTTTTCGCGCGCGATTTTCGGCGTGCGCGACGAGGCGAAATTTAAAGAGCTGGCCGCAAAATACGGGCTAAGCTTGATGCGACTAGGCGTCAGCGGCGGCGAAGAGTTTCGCATAAATTCCATCCGCAAAAATCTAAAGGCGCTAAAAGAAATTTACTTCGGCGAGTTCGCCAAGATCATAAAGAGCGAAGACTAGCGTGCTTAGCGTCATATTTATTTTAATCGCGCTGTATATTTTCGCGCAGATCGGCGGGGCTCTCGGCAACTCGGGCTATCGCGGCAAGGCGCAAATGCAGCTAGGAGAGGCTAAAATTTTAGTAGCGCTTCTAGCCAAGGTCGCCAAAAGCGACGGGCACGTAAGCGAGTCCGAAGCCGCGATGATAAGCGAAATTTTGGACGATTTGGTGCGCCAAATGGGCGCCGGCGAGCGCGAGCGAGAGGCGCTGAAACTCGTTTACAAAGTCGAGAAAGAAAGCCTCGCAAACGTGCGCGAGCTCGCCGAGAAGTATAACCAAACCTACCGCCCTAGCCCGAGCCGCAAAACGGGGCTAATCTATTTCTTTTTAAATTTAGCCTACGTCGATCGCGGTTTTAGCGCGGCAGAGCGGCGCACAATCTCGCAGATCTGCGATGGATTGGGCTTGCCCGAGCATATCCAAAGTCAGATGTTTGCGACCTTTGAGCGCAGCTTTTACGGCACATATTACGAAAACGGCGGCGCGCCAAGCGATGCGGCTTACGACGAATACGACGGCTATAGCACAAGAAGCGGCGGATATTGGGACAAATACGGCGGCAGAAGCACCGGCGGCTACGGAAGCAGCAGTTACGGCGGCGGTACGGGCTACGGCTATGGCGGCACGACGGGTTCGGGCTACGGAGGCTCGCAAAGTTCGGGCGGTTCATACGGCGGCGGGTATTCGAGTGGATATGGCGGCTATTCGGGCGGCTCGCAAAGCTCCGCCAAAGGCAAAAGAGATCCGTATGAAATTTTGGGGCTCTCCAAGGACGCTACGTTTAGCGAGATCAAGAAAAAATATCGCGAGCTCGTGAAAAAATACCACCCCGACATCCTGATGGGCAAGGGCGCGGACGAGGAGATCATCCAGGAGGGCACGAAGAAGCTTCAGGAGATCAACGAGGCGTATAAAATTTTAAAGGAGCGCTTCGGCGAGAAGTAGGGCGAGCAAATTTTAAAATTTGAGGGCGCAAAACGCCTTGAAATTTTGAGGTGGATTGCGATACGGCGGCAAGGTGCGGCGAAAGATTAGAATTTAAGGAGCGATGAATGAAAAATTTTATAGTTTTTGCCGTTTTGGCGGCACTGCTTGGAGGATGCGCGGGCAAAAAAGATCAAAACGGAATTGCCGACTCGGAAGATATCGCAATGTTAAGCTTTGACAAAAATATTTCCACCAGATACCGAGCCCATAATGGAAAACTCTATAAAAATGGCAAAGTGTTAGGCAAATATCTTACGGCACCGGGACTTGGTACGCACATTTATACTGATGAAATGGGAAATGGTTATATAGATCCCAGCGCGATAAAAGAACATAATTCTAAAAAAATTACGGAGATAATATTCGTTCCGAACGAATTTCTTAAAGTAATCTCTTTTAGCCATAATGACGGCGTTTGTAAAGCATTGTCCGCAGGAAAATATGTACATATAAAGGAGTATATTACTATGTATTCACGAGGTGAGCCGATCGTGGCATATAGTTATGATGTTTTGATGTCAAGAAAAGGAATGGGGAAAATTTCATCCAGGTATGATTTCGCTAATGAAAAGTTATCTTATGTGGATAAAAAAATTTTAGAAAAACTAAATTCGACAGTAGCAGATCATGTGCAAGCATCCGTCGTGCTTAGTGGTGCTACGCTTCTTGGTCTGCTTTGTAGAGAAAAGTCTAAAAGGTTGGATTAAATTTGAGGAGTAATAAATGAAAAATTTCATAATTTTTGCCGTTTTGGCGGCACTACTTGGAGGATGTGGGATATTGCGCCCCGCTAAGAGTGACAAGGAGTTTAAATTTTACGACGGCAACAAAACCGTGATCTATAAATTTGCGGGCGAGGATCTGTATGAAAACGGCAGAAGCTTGGGCGTGTATTCTATGGATAGAAGCGAGTTTAGGATGCTTGTGCTCGATGAAGCGGGCAAGTCTTACGGCAATAACTATAAGTCCGCGCTGAATGCCAAGCGGATGAAATTCTATCTTTTTAACGATGAAAGGGCTATGGTATTTAGCATTTGGCACAAAGATGGGATTTGCAGCGTCTATAACGCCGGCAGATACGTAAATTTCGACTATACTTCAAATATGTTCAAAGACGGCGATTGGCTTTACGCGGACGGCAAAATTTCAAAAAGCGAGAGTTCGGTGCAAAATATGAGTTCAAAAACGTTGAGTGCATATAAAAATATGAATTTTGAAAAAGCGATCGATCGCAAAGATACGAAATATATCGCGGAGGAGTTGGCTGTGGCTGGATTTTTCAAAAAGACGATCGATGGTCTTAAAACCATGATCTTAGACGATTTTTGCAGATAAACTTCGAGGGAGTTATGGATAAAATTAAAATTTTAGCGCTGCTTGCGGCGGTCGTGCTGCTCGCAGGCTGTATGAAGGTAAAATATTCGCAAGCCGAGTTGCATCCGGAAAATTCCGTGATGATGAGCTATGACGGGCAGACCGCCACAGAGTATAAAATTTCAGGCGGCGTGCTTTTTAAAGATGACGCGATCTTAGGAAAATACGAAGAGGCGGGCTCCAATCTCTATCTATTTACGGACGAAAGAGGAGTCGGCGTAGCTAAGGATCAAATTTCGCAAAGAGCTCTAAATAAATTTACGATCTACGTTTTTACGCCCAATAAAGAGCTACGAATCGCCGAGTATTCCGCGAGCGGCGGCGTTTGCAAGGCCTTTACGGAGGGTAAATTCGTAAGCCTGAAAGAGCACTTTAGCGGCTACGCTTCCTCCGCGCCGCTTTATTCATACTCGTTTTCGGCTTCGGTGTCGCAAAGCTCCAGCGCAAACGTGATCTCACGCTATGAGTACGTGGGCTCAAGACTAAAAAATAGTAGGGCATTCTTGCAAAGCCCGCATACGGCTCTAGGCAATACGGTTAAAGAGAGCATCGAGTGGCACCGGGACAAATTGCGCGATATTTGTAAGATAAAATTTTAAAAACCAAACCAACACGAAAGGAAAAACATGGGATTTTTATCCAAAGACGAGGAGCCGCAGAAGCAGGGCGCTAAAAAGGCGGCGAAGCAACCGCCGATCTTGATGAAGCAAACGCAAGAGGTGATCACCAATATCGAGAAATATCTGGGCGCGCCGCTGCTTACCTACTTCAATTCGGGCGCGGGCAGCGTTTGCGGCAACGACGCGATCAGTATCAACGACCATCTTAAAGGCAAGCATTTCGAAAAGCTCTACCTTTACATCAAATCTGACGGCGGCAGCGGCATCGCATCGCTTAAGATCGTCTCGATCCTGCGCAACCACTGCGACGAGCTGATCGCGCTGGTGCCGGCAAACTGCGCTTCGGCGGCTACGATGATGGCGCTTGGAGCGAATAAAATTTTAATGGGGCCGCTAGGATACCTCACGTCGGTCGACACCTCGCTGCGCCACGAGCTTTCGCCGGTTACGAACACCAACGATCAAGCCAACGTTTCGATGGACGAGCTAAGCCGCGTGGTGAAGCTTTGGAAAAATAACGAGCGCCCGAACGACGAGAACCCGTACAAGGAGCTTTACAAATATATCCATCCGCTCGTTTTCGGCGCCGTCGATCGCGCAAGCAGCCTGTCGCTTAAAATTTGCCGCGAAATTCTGCGCTACCACTTCGAAGATGAGCAAAAGATCGCCTTTATCAGCGACAAGCTAAACAGCGGCTATCCGTCGCACGATTATCCGATCTTATTCAGAGAGGCTAACGAGCTTGGGCTTCAGGTCGAGAAGATGGATACGCGCCTAAGCGAGATGCTTCAAATTTTAAACGAGCTCTACGCCGAGATGGGGCAGCGCACCTTCACCGACTTCGATGAGAACAACTACCACGACAACAACATCGCCAATATCATCGAAATTTCGGGATGCCAGATTTATTATCAGATCGACAAGGATTGGTTTTATCGTGAGGAGGAGAAGCGCTGGATCGTGCTAAACGACGAGAGCTCGTGGCGCAAAAACGAGATCGACGGCAAAAATATCAAAAACAGCATCTATTATATTTAGTGCTGTTTGGATTTCGTGCCGATTTAAATTTACGGCTTGTAAAATTTAAATCGGCGTGCAAAATTTAAACGAGCAGCAGCGGCAAACGGCGCTAATGGAGCTCTAGGCGATGACGTAGCCGCGCTTATGGACGAGCTGGAAAAATAGGATGTGCAGGTAAATTTAAAATTTTAAAAGCGGCAAGAGGAGGCGCCAACCTAGCTCGGCGATAAAAGCTGCGCCGTGAAATTTTAAATTTAGCCGGTTCGCGCCGATCTTTTCGGCTAAGCTTACGCTGCGATTTAAATTTACGTTTTGCGCGCGGCTTTTAATTTAGCCTTTGCAAGCGGCGCAAAATTTTAAAATTTACGTCCGCGCGAGCAAAGCGGCGGTATTTGAAAAGCAAAATTAAAATTTGCGCGCGGTAAATGCGGTAAATTTAGCAAATTTCGCTTTGCCGATCCCGCTTCATAAATTAGACAAAATTTTAAAATTTAAAGGATTTTTCGCGATGAAATTTTTTATCTCATCTCTGTTTTTGGCTCTGTCGCTGCTCGGCTGCGCTGGCAAAAACTCGCCTGCAAGCGATAAAACCTACGTTCTTTCAAGCGAGCTTGGCGATACGAAATACGCTTTTTACGGCGGCAATCTCTACGAAAACGGCGCGATTTTAGGCCCTTACGAAACGCGCGGCGATGCGAAGCTTGCGATTTTAGGCGGTAGCGGCGCAAATTTAGACAAAAACGCAAAGCTCATAAAACTATATTTTTTCGAGCGCAGATACGGCGCGATCTACGCCGTAAGCCACAAAAACGGGGTCTGCGCCGAGTATAATAAGGGAAATTTCGTAGATTTTCAAATTTTATTTAATATTTTTCAAAGCAAAGAGTGGTTTAATTATAGCGGCGGCATTTCTGCGGGCGGCGAGAGGCTAAAAGAGCTGAGTTCGGCGCGCATGGCGAAATTTAACGGCGCAAAGCTCAGCGCGGCAGATGAAAAGACGAGACGCGAGTATCAAGAGGCTCGCCGCGAGGCGATTTTGTATTTTCAGCTTAACGCAAACGACGCGCGCGAGCTGATTTTTAAAAAATTATGCGAATAAATTAAAAGGAGAAAAGATGAGAGCGTTAATCAGCGTCAGCGATAAAGAGGGCGTCGTAGAGTTTGCTCTCGGGCTACAGAAGCTCGGATTTGAAATTTTAAGCACGGGCGGCACGCATAAACTACTTTTGCAAAATGGCGTGAAAGCAGCGGAAGTGAGCCAATACACGGGCTCGCCCGAGATGTTTGAGGGACGGGTTAAGACCTTGCATCCAAAGATCCACGGCGGAATTTTGTATAAGCGAAACGACGCAAATCACGCCAGCCAAGCCGCGCAGTACGACATCGGCGGCATCGATCTAGTCTGCGTAAATTTATATCCTTTTAAAGCGACCGTAGCCCGCACCGACGATTTTTCAGAGATCATCGAAAATATCGACATCGGCGGCCCCGCTATGGTGCGAAGCGCGGCTAAGAATTTTTCTAGCGTATATGTCGTTACTAGCCCGCTTGATTACGACGCGGTTTTGCAAAATTTAAGCAGCGCGGACGAGAGCGAGAAGCTGAAATTTAGGCAAAATTTAATGATAAAAGCTTATGAGCACACCGCAGCCTACGACGCGATGATCGCAAACTATATGAACGAGCGCTTTAACGGCGGCTTCGGCGCGAAAAAATTTATCATGGGTAGCAAGGTATTCGACACCCGCTACGGCGAAAATCCGCATCAAAAGGGCGCTCTGTACGAGTTCGAGGACTTTTTTAGCAAGCACTTTAAGAGCCTAAAGGGCGAGGCGAGCTTTAACAATATGACCGATATGCACGGCGCGCTGATGCTCGCTAGCAGCTTCGGGGAGGCGCCTGCGGTAGCGATCTGCAAGCATGCCAATCCATGCGGCTTTGCCGTAAAGGGGAGCCTGCTTGAAAGCTACACCGAGGCGCTAAAATGCGACCCCGTAAGCGCATACGGCGGCGTCGTGGCGATAAACGGCGTTTTGGACGAGGAGCTGGCGCATAAAATTAACGAAATTTTTGTCGAAGTTATCCTTGCCGCTCGCGTCACGCCCGCAGCGCTTGCGGTATTTGAAAAGAAAAAGCGTATTAAAATTTTCGAGCAGGGCGGGGAGTTTTTGATTCGCGAAAACGACAAGTATGATTTTAAATTTATTGACGGCGGCTTTGTGTATCAGCAGCGCGACTACGTGGGCGCGGGCGAGGTCGCAAATGCCCGCTGCGTCACGGGGCGCGCGGCGAGCCAGAGCGAGCTTGACGATCTAAAAATCGCCTGGCAGATCGCCGCACTTACGAAAAGCAACTGCGTGGTTTACGTCAAAGCTCGCGCGATGGTCGCGATCGGCATGGGTATGACGAGCCGCGTGGACGCCGCGCGTGCGGCAGTGGCAAAGGCGCGCGACGTGGGCGTCGATCTGCGCGGCTGCGCGCTTGCCAGCGAGGCGTTTTTCCCGTTTAAAGACAGCATCGAGATCGCCCATGCTGCGGGCGTCGCGGCAGTGGTGCAGCCCGGCGGCAGCATCCGCGACGATGAGGTGATCGCAAGTGCCGACGAGTTCGGCATGGCGATGTATTTTACGGGAGTGCGCCACTTTTTGCACTAAATTTTGCTCACCTGCGGCACGGGCGGATTTATTGCGATAGCTTCGTAACTTTTTATGCCGTTGCAAATCTTGAAAACCGTGCCGGAGCGGATCTTGTAGCGCTAGCTTTATTGCGCGCGGTGTGGGTCTAATGCACGGTGCTTTGTTACGCGCCAGCGCGGTGCAGACCCAGCTACCTCCGCTACACAGCCGTGCGCAATGTAAATTTGACTGTGCTCCGATACGCGCTGGGCGTGATCGAATCGGACTACTTGCGTTTTGCCATACAGCTATGCGGCGCCGATTTGGCTGCACGGTATATCGTTTTGTAGTGGCGCGGTGCGGATCTAATGCATAGTGCTTTGTTACGCACCAACGCAGCGCGGATCCGGCTGTTCGCGACTGCGCGGCGCAAGTCCGGCTACCTCAGCTACGAAGTCGTGTGCGATGTAAATGACTGCGCTCCGCTACGTGGCGGAGGCAGTGCGGATCCGGCTGCTCGCGCTTCGTTATATTACTGCACGGCGTGGGTTTTTGGCTATGCGACATACCGCTTCGTATCGGTGCGGCGCAGTTTAATTTTAATCATCCGCCGCTCTTGAATGGTCGCGAAATTTTATCTAGCGGCCGTAACGCGAAAATTTTAAATTTAATCGCGCGCGCAGCGGATGGGTTCGCGCCTCGCCGTCACACAACGGCGCAAATTTTATCTCACGGCGCGAAAATTTCATGGCGCCTATTTTGCGTTGAAATTTCGGCGCCGTTTCGCAGCAGATACGGAGCGGAGTATAAATTTTTAAGGCGGCGCCTCGTCGCGATCGGCGCGCTCGTAGATAAATTTTAATCGCGCGGCAAGCGGATGGACGCCGTGCCGCATTTGAAGCGGTGCGTAGATAAAATTTAATCGCGTAGTAGAGCAGCGGGCGCAGTGCAAAGCTTCCGTCCCGCGAGCAGTCCGTGCCCTCGCAAAACGGCGCGCGGTAGAATTCGGCCGCGTCGTAAAACTCGCAAAGGCGCTAAATCAGGCTCAAGCCACGGTTGCGCGGCGGTAAAATTTTGATCCCCGCGATGGTAGCAAAATCTAGCCGCGAGGCGCGACAATAAAATTTCGCGCCGCAATAGGGCGTATCAAGATCTCTAAAATCTCCACGTAAGCCGCGACGAATGGATAAATTTCACGCGAGCCGTAGCGCAGGCGAATCGACGGCGCAAGGGTCTCGCTCACAAAAGGGACAAATTTCATCGTAGCGCAGGGGGCGATGAAATTCTAACCCTGCAGCGGTAGCAAAATTTTAATTCCTGCCGCGGCGATCAAATCCAACCGCTTGCCGCGTTAGCGAAATCCGCCCCCCTGCTGAAGCGGTAAAATTTTAATCTTGACGGCGGCGGTAAAATTTCAGCCCTCGTTATAGCGTAGAATTTTAACCGCTTGCGAGGAGGTAAAATTCCGATGCTGCAGCGCGCTGCGGTAAGATAAAATTTTGATCTTGCGCCGCCGCGGTAAGGTAAAATTTTTGGTCCCGCCTCACCGCGGCGATAAAATTCTAATTCTGCGGTGACGGCGAGCCGAAAGCTCCGATCCTGCGGCGATAAAATTTGGGTAGCGATCCGTCGTAAGCGATAAAATTTCTCTCTTTCACTCTCGCTTCATTTAGAGATTGTAAAATTGCGCAAAATTCAAAACGAAAGGATCAAAATGAAAATTTCTAAAGTTTTAATCTGCCTCTTTGCTTTGGCGGCGGGTTATTTAGTCGCGCTCAATGCTGCAGGCGGCAGTAGCGCCGGTGCGTCGGACGCAAATTTTAAAGTTAAAGGAGGCGGCGTGAACGCAAACGTAAAAGAAATTTATCTAGCAGGCGGCTGCTTTTGGGGCATGGAGGCGTATTACAAACAGCTCGACGGCATAGTCGCGACGCAGGTAGGCTACGCCAACGGCAAGAGCGATAAGGCAAGCTACGAAGGGCTGCATAGCAGCGATCATGCCGAGACGCTACACTTAAAATACGACGCAAACATCATCAGCGAACCTGAAATTTTGGCGCATTATTTCCGCATCATCGATCCGTTTTCGATCGACAAGCAGGGTAATGACCGCGGGCGCCAATACCGCACGGGCATCTACTATGCCGACGAGGCGAGCGGCGAGCTGGCGCGCTTTTTCATAGCGGCGCAGCAGGCAAAATTTAAAGAAAAGATCGCCGTAGAAGTGGCGCCGCTAAGGAATTTTGTCCGCGCCGAGGAGTATCATCAGGACTATCTCGGTAAAAACCCTGGCGGATATTGCCACATCGATCTGCGCCTTGCTAAAAAGCCGCTTGAGGATGATGAAAAATTTAAAGTGCAAAGTAAGGAGGAGCTGAAGAAAAATTTGACCGAGCTTCAGTATCAAGTCACGCAGGAAAAGGCGACCGAGCAGCCGTTTTCTAGCGAATACGACAAGAATTATAAAAAGGGCATCTACGTCGACATCGTGTCGAAAAAACCGCTCTTTTCCTCTACCGATAAATACAACTCCGGCACCGGCTGGCCGAGCTTTTCAAAGCCGATAACGACCGATGCGATCGCCTATGCGCAAGATGACAGCCACGGCATGCAGCGCGTCGAGGTCTCCAGCCGCGTAGGAGGCAGCCATTTAGGGCACGTCTTTGATGACGGACCGAGAGAGAAGGGCGGTATGAGATACTGCATCAACGGCGCGAGTTTGAAATTTATCCCGCTTGAGGAGATGGACGCGCTAGGCTACGGGGATTATAAAATTTACGTAGAATAACGCGAGCTAGGGCTTTGGCTCGGCGGTCGGTTAGTTTTATACGGCTCGGCTGCCGATCGGTCGGCGGTATATCGGTTCGGCGGTCAGTCGTTTTGTAACTCGGGTGCGCGCTTCTCTAGTCTGTGGCTACTGCTTTTGGCGGTCGTTCGGTTTTATACGGCTCCGCTATCGATAAATTTGGCGGCTAGACGATCGATTTTCAATCGGTCGGTTGCCGATCGGTTTGGCTGGCGGCTAGTTTAGTTTGCGGTTGAGCGGAAGCTTGACGATCGGCGGACGGCTTGGCGGTTTGATGATTTATCGGCGGATAAATTGGCTTGGCGGCTACGGATGGAATTTTAAAATTCCAAATACGATAAAAATTTACCTCTAAAGAATTTCATGCGGCGTAGTCGCAATAGAAAGAATTTAACGCGAGTGCAGCTCGTCCATATAGCGTTGTAGAGGGTTAGGTGGGGTTTGCGAGCGAGCAGAGCAACACGGTGCTACGGGGCAGCGCGACCTCTGCGAGAAGTGTGACCTCGCAACCCCTTCCCGCCCCGATAGAAACGGAAATCACGGCATAAAATTCGCAAGTCGTGAATTTGGGGATGAAATTTTGAAATTTTATCTCTTAAAATATAATAAGTGTAGCGTGCTTAGCAAGAGATGCGGCGTAAAATTTAAAATTCTGCAACGAAAACGGCGTCTATGCAATGCCCGCTATGCATCCGCGTCGCAAATTTTAAATTTAGGATAAAATTTTAATGGCTAGCCCCGCGCAAAATATGAAAATCCCTGCATAGATCACTAAAAATGGCGCGATTATCGCATAATGGATGATGAACTCGAAGAAATTGTAGATTATGTGTTTGCTTTTGGGCTCTTTAAATTTTAATTCTAGCGGCTCGCTCGAATCAAACGGCGTATTGGATCGCAAGATGTGCTTTGGACTAAACATCCAGCGCACGAAGTCTATTTTACTGCGCTGCATATAGTCTTTGCCGATGCCCAATACGCCGTTTATATAGCATACAAAGCCAAAGCCGCCGAAAAACAAAATGAGTCCGATGTCGATCAGCCTATCCGCCATAGCGATCTTTCCTTTGCTTTTTAAATTTAGAAATTTAGCCCGCCGTATTTGCTATATCGCCGTTTGCTTATTGAAATTCTAATTTCGCGGGATTGCACTCTTTGTCGGCTTTACAATCTTGCAATTTTTTGATGATTTTATTGAAATGTTCTTTATCATACGCTAGATCTCGCGTCATTGTCATATATTTTATTACCTCGTTTATATCTAAAGAGTAATAAAAATGGGTTATTGCACAGAGCAAACAAGAATCCCCTATCTTGCCTATCTCGCAAGCTCTTATTAATCGCTTTAATCCAGTTTCGATCTTATTTGTTTTAACTAAAATTTCTCCGGACAAGCTGCATGCTAATAAATTTTCAATTTGATCTTTTTCAAAGCAACGCTTATCCGCGATACTTAATAAGCTCTGACAAGCGCTATATCTCCCATCGCCGAAACCGCACTCCTTTATAAGTCGTGAAATTTCTAGTGAGTAAATTTTGTCACAATCATCGTAAATATGGGAAGTAACACAGCGACCGACTGCATTCGCGTATTCTCTTGCGGACAGCTTAAAAAACCCGTCGCTTAAAATTTTAACTTCCGCGGAATTTTGTCCTTGTGCCTCGCTCAGCTCCGTATCTTGCGCTGCAAAAGCAGCCCCGCCAAAACCGAGCCACAGCGCAAACGCTAAAAATACTTGCTTCATTTTCTCTCCTTCGTATCGGCGCCTAGAATTCTAAATTTAACTCAAAACGAAATATGCATGCTTAGCGCGATTATGCAAAGCAACATCGCCAGCGGCACGTATAAAAATCGCCCCGTGTTGTACCAAAACGCGCCGTACCGCTTGGATGCGCCCGAATTTACTTCATCTAAAATTTCATCTTTTTTGATCACCCAAAACCACGAAACCGCGCCGATGACCGCGCCGATCGGGATGATGTAGATCGATACGAAGTCCATCCACGGCCCCCATTTGACGATCGCTTCCATATTCACGCCCACGCCGAAGCAGATCACGCACAAAAGCACGAGCGTGCAGGTGCGGTTCAGGCGCGGAAATTTATGCATCAAGGACTCGGCGACGACTTCAAACATATTTTGAAGTGATGAAATTCCGCCGAAGATCACCGCCGTAAAGAGGATGATCGCAAAAATTTGCCCGCCGATCATATCTTGTAAAATTTTAGGCAGCGTCACAAAAAGCAGCCCCGGACCCGCGGCGGGATCGGTGTGATACGCAAAGACCGCAGGGATCATCACTAGCGCGGCCACCATCGCCGCAAGCGTGTCGAAAAACGCCGTATTTTTCGCAGCCGAGACGACGTCTTCGTTTTTAGGCAGATACGCGCCGTAGACGATCATACCCGAGCCCGTGATCGAAAGCGAGAAAAACGCCTGCCCCATCGCAGATATCCACACCATCGGATCGCTGAGCTTGCCGAAATCGGGCGTGGATAGAAATTTATACCCCGCGCCCGAGCCTGGTAGCGTGGCGACCTTGACTGCGAGTACCGCAAAAAGTATGAAAAATAGCGGCATCATGATTTTGTTGGTTTTTTCGATACTGTGCGCGCCGAAAAACAGCGTAAAAAGCGTGCCCGCAACGACTATGAAGTGAAACGGCACGACCGAATAGGGCGTTAGCGCGAAGGATTCGAACCAGGTGTTCGTATCCACGCTCATCAAAGAGCCGTCTATGGCCTGCGCTAGGGCTTTAAGCACGTATGAGATAATGACTGCGTAGCCGATGGCGATACACAGCGAGCCCGCAAGCGGCAGCCAGCCGATGATCTTGCCGATGGTGCCCAGACCGCGGCTTTTCCACGCGTATTCGTAAGAGCCCAGAGTGCCCGTTCTGGCGCGGCGTCCGATGGCGTACTCGGCGCTAAGCCCCGCATAGGAAAACAGCGCGATAAAAAATAGATAGATCAGCAAAAACGCGCCGCCGCCGTTCGTGCCGAGTTTGTAGGGGAAGCCCCAAACGTTTGCCATACCCACGGCAGAGCCCACGCAGGCGATGATGAAAGCCCAGCGCGACGAGAAACTTCGTTTATTCATTTGCATACCCCTATTTAAATTTGCGTTATGGTAGCAAAAAAGTATTTAAATTTTATTTATTATGCGCGAGTTCGGCTTATTTTTCGTGATTTCGTGATTTCACGTTCGTGCGCGAGGCAGCCGCGAGTTTTTAAATTTTGAATGTTTTAATGGAACGGATTTCTTAAATTTAGAAGTTTTTGGCGAAACGGATTTTTAAATTTGAACGTTTTGCGAAGCGGATTAAATTTATGCGCTGCTTGCGGGATAGCTTTTTGGCCGCAATCGAGTACATTGCGATACTGCGCACAATAGTATTGATTCATACTGCCGATCTTTACGGCGGCGAATCTTATTTGGGCATATCAAGGCGAGGTTTTGGCTCGATAATGCCGACGCCGTTTAGATCGCATCTCGTTTATCGTGATAGGCGCGTGCAGCTTGCGATTTCTGGTTGCGTCTGCCGTCTTGCGTCGTCGCTGTGCCGCCGCATAAAATTTAAAAGTAGCGCAAAATTTTAAAATTTAATCTCGCGGCGCGAATTATACGGCGATCCGCAGCAGATACTCGATTTAAAATTTTATGCGATCGCGCCAGAGCCGTCGCGCTTGTGCCAGATTTGCCGCTGCGTTAAAATTTACTTCGGTTTTTTTGCTAAATTTAAGCTAAAAACGCTATAATCCCGTTTCTTTTATTTCGTGCGCTCGTAGCTCAGCTGGATAGAGCATTTGATTGCGGTTCAAAAGGTCGGGGATTCGAATTCCTCCGGGCGCACCATCCACAAATATCTTTTTAAACCGAGCTTCGCTATAATCCGTGAAATTTTAATCTTGGAGCAAAAATGAGAGCATTCGCCGAATGGGAAGAGCAAGAGGCGCTTTTGGTGTCTTTGCCGCACACAGGTACCGACTGGGCGCCGTATTTAGGCGAGATACGGGCGGCTTATCGCGACTTTATCGCCGCCGCAGCGAGGTTTGAGCCTATCGTCGCGATCGCGCCGAGCCGCGAGGATTTTGAGCAAATTTGCGGCGGCTTAGCAAACGTCAACTTCGCGCAAATCGACACCGACGATACATGGATCCGCGATTACGGCGCGATCGACGTGGAGGAGGGCGGCAAAATCACGGGACTAAATTTTCGTTTCAACGCCTGGGGCGGCAAATTTGCAAGCGCCAAGGACGACGCGTTAAATTCCAAGCTTTACGCCGCGAGCGAGCGCCCGCTGCGAGACGTAGATCTGATCTTAGAAGGCGGTAGCGTCGATTTTGACGGCGCGGGCACGATGCTAACTACCAGCGCGTGTTTGCTGAATGAAAATCGCAACTCCCTTAGCAAGGCCGAGCTGGACGCGCGGCTGCGTGAAATTTTCGGCCTAAGAAACATAATCTGGCTGGGACGCGGCTTCATCAAAGGCGACGACACCGATAGTCACGTCGATACCCTCGCGCGCTTTCTAAACCCGCGCACTGTGGCTATTTCGTCGTGCGACGATCCGAGCGATCTACACTATGCAGAGCTTGGCGCGATGAGGAATGAAATTTTATCGCTCGGATACGACGTGATCGAACTGCCGATCCCGCGCGCGATCCTTTATCAGGGGCGTAGGCTGCCTGCGACGTATGCAAATTTCGTCTTTTTAAACGGCGCGCTCATCGTACCTACCTACGCAGACCCCGCAGATCCGCATGATCCAAATCGCGCGGCGGACGAGCTGGCGCTGTCGCGTCTGCGTACGGCATGCGCGGATCGCGAAGTAGTGGGAGTGAATGCGCGCGTTTTCATCCGCCAAAACGGCTCGCTGCACTGCTCGTGCATGAATAAATTTAAACTTTAAATTTAGATCGAAGGAAAAATATGAAAATTTTAAAAGTTGGGCTGATTTCGCATAAATTTGAAGGAACTAAAGCGCGCACGATAGCGCGCAGTATCGAGCTCATCGCGCGTGCGGCGGCGAAAGGTGCGCAGTTAATCGTTTTGCAAGAGCTTCATCAGACGCATTATTTTTGCCAGCGCGAAAATACCGAAAATTTCGACTACGCGCAGGATTTTGAGCGCGATTTGCGGCTGTGGAGCGAGGTGGCGAAGAGATTTGGCGTCGTGCTGGTAAGCTCGCTTTTTGAGCGCCGCGCCGCGGGGCTGTATCACAATACCGCCGTGGTCTTCGAGCGCGACGGCTCTATCGCGGGTCGGTATCGCAAGATGCATATTCCCGACGATCCGCAGTTTTACGAAAAATTTTATTTCACGCCGGGCGATCTGGGCTTTGAGCCCATAGATACGAGCGTGGGGCGGCTCGGCGTGCTGGTGTGCTGGGATCAGTGGTATCCAGAAGCGGCGCGCGCGATGGCGCTACGCGGTGCCGAGCTGCTCATATATCCGACCGCGATCGGGTGGTTCGACGGCGACGGCGAGGACGAAAAAGCGCGTCAGCTGGAGGCTTGGGTTGCGGTACAGCGCGGGCATGTAGTGGCAAACTCTCTACCCGTAGTCGCCGTAAATCGCGTGGGTTTTGAAAGCGCCGCGCTTAGCGAGATCTCACCGGATGAAATTTTATCCGGGAGTGAAGCAAATTTGAATATGCGCGATAAAATTTCGCGCTCCGCGGATGTGAGCAGCGAGAGTAAAATTTTAAGCGAGGGCGGAATTTTATCCTTTAATAACGAGGCGCTAACGGGTGGCGGCAAAATGGCGATCGGCGGCGAAATTTTGCCCGCGAAAAATGAGGCGGCGCGAGAGAATTTAAAAATTTCTATAGAGATTAAATTTAACGGCGAAACTTTAGAGGTGCTGCCGAATAAACAGCGCGTGGACCAGCTTGTCAGCGAAGAAGGGATTAGGTTTTGGGGTAATAGCTTTGTTTTTGGCGCGCAGGGCGAGCAGCTATTTCGCGCAAACAGCACCGACGAGCTATGCGAAGTCGTAGCGATCGATATGCAAAGATGCGAAAACGTGCGCCGTTGGTGGCCGTTTTTGCGCGATAGACGCGTAGAGAACTATGAAATTTTGACTAAGCGATACGGATTGTAGTCCCGTATCGCTAATAGATAGGGTTTATTGGGCGGCGCGTGGAAACGTGAGAATAAGTATTTAATTTATGCTATTAATTTTAATGTGCAAGGCGCCGTCAAAATACATCAAATAGAACGAGGCGGACTTAAAATTTTGATTTTAAAATGCCCGCAAAATCGGACTTTATAAATAAATTGTAAAAAATTTGCTAAAAACTATTGACAATTTTTAAATTTTTCTCTATAATTCTGCCAAGTTTCGCATATAGGTATGCGGGATGAATTTTATTTAAGGAGTAAACCATGAAAAAAGGTTTTACTATGATCGAGTTGATCTTCGTTATCGTTATTTTAGGTATTTTGGCAGCTGTTGCTATTCCAAGACTTGCAGCTACTCGTGATGATGCTGAGGTTTCTAAGGCAGCTAGCAATATTCAAACTATGGTAACAGATTTAGGTGCATATTATACATCTCAAGGAAATTTCTCTACTACTGTTAGCACTATGACAAATGTTGCTAATCCAGTAAAAGTTAAATCACTAGCTTGCTTTACGGCTAACACTCCTACTGCTGGTAATGATACAATATCTGTAACTGTGAACGATACTGGATTATGCGGTCAAGTATGGAGTATGCCAGGTCTATCACAAATTAAAACTAGAATTGATGCAGATACTGGTCTAAAATTTGGTGGTAAAAACGTTAACTATAACTAATATTTTAGTGTAGATATAGCTTTAAGGCTCTAGCTTTTGCTAGAGCCTTTTTTTATTTGTGTAAATATAAAATTTTGTATAATTTAATCTTTCTGAGAATTATTTATTAATTATTGGTATATTTAAAAATAATCTTGACTTTTAGTTACAGTTTTTGTATAATTAAAGTCTTTTTTTGATGGGGTATAGCCAAGCGGCAAGGCAATTGGTTTTGGTCCAATCATTCGGAGGTTCGAATCCTCCTACCCCATCCAATCGCGAATGCTGTTTTAAAATTCATTTGCGCTTCTTGTATCGCAGAGTAGAGCAGTGGTAGCTCGTCGGGCTCATAACCCGAAGGTCGGTGGTTCAAATCCACCCTCTGCAACCAATATCTTTAAATTTATATCACAGCATCGTGGCTTCAAAATTTTACTCTTGTCTTCATTGCGGTATAAGAAAAATGTGTTTTATCTAAATCAGAGGATTTTATCTACTAAATTTATTTTTAAACTAATAGCTTAAAATTCATAAAGTCATCAAATAAGATACATTAAACTCTTTAAACTGTAAAATTTGCCGATTCATCTAAAATCTATGATTTATATTGTGTCGCCGATCTTGTTAATAGCATTATAAAGTATTGAAAGGACTTAAATTTACACAGAGTTTCTATCGTGACGTTAAAATTTTAAAGGTTCAAGAAAAGTTAAAAATTCCTTGAAAGTTTTTAACTTATCTTGAGTCAAATTTTATTTATCCGTTCGCCTGCTCGCAAAGACGGAAGTCATGGAAGCTTATTCTTTATCTATAATTACCCATCTTTTTCCAGATTCTTCATCGTATCGCTTTAAAATTTTTATTATTCTATTTTGCAATATTCGTAAGGTTTGTATATATTTTGTAGGAATTATCTCGAAAATATCCTCTAGTTCGCAACATTCAGTTATTATATCTATGACACGCTTGCTAACTTTATTGTTTTCCAAATGCGTTGAAATATAGGGCGAAAACAAAATTCTTTGGCTTTCATCTATGGTAATCGCCTGGTGCTCCAATGCCTGCAATGAACCTAGCGCCATCAATAAAATTGCCCTTTCGCTTACCATGTCAATATTTTTCTCTAATATCATTTGAATCGCTCCGCCTGTATTTAATTTCATCTAAAATCATACAAATCTTCTCTTCGTCTATCTCCCCATAAAGGCAAGGGTTTGCCAGCTCAAATATGATCTCTTGCAAAATTTCATCCTCATATCCTATATCCTCGCGACACTCGATTAAATTTGCCCACTCCTCAAGGAGATCATATGAAATTTCTTTATCGACGACCCTATTTAAGATGTTTGCAATGGTATTTTGAGTTATTGTTACAAGCTCCGATTCGCTATTAAAACCTATCTTTGCCAAGTCGCTTTTTATCGCGCTTATATTTTTAGAAAAATTTATTAAATTTAATAAAATATCTATTTTGGCCATCAATGCTGTATTTACCCTTTCGTCCTCACGCATCTATAACCATATCCTTATATTTTTCATAAAGCCTCGGTTCTAAAATTCTAAATTTCATATTGTTTTTCCTTTTAAAATTTAATCGGTTGTCGATATTTTATTTGCGCAATCCAATTAAAATTTTCATTTGGACACCCGTCCGGGGCCAATGGCTGGATAATATATAAAATTATCTCCATTTCTAGCGCGATACTTAGTGATATATTCGATTGCCACTTCGAATGCATCGTCATCTCCCCTGTTGGTACTCCAGCCGTCGTATGTGATGATGGGCTCATCGCCGCTTAGGCGATATACTTCTCCTCCTAGGATAAGCATATCTCTATCTCTTGCGATTTTTAGTACCTCCATTACATCGTCAAATCTCCAAGCTATAGCATAAATTCCGTACTCCTCCCTTAGGCGTATACTGCGCTCTAGCAGATCCTGCGGCACGATATTTACGTAATCCTCATCTATAAATGACATAATTCGCTCCTTTTAAGTATAAGATTATTGCCATTGCCATTTTTCTATATCGTCTTTTTTTACAAAACCCCTAATATGAAAAAGTCTTGAATTAGTCCCTTATTTTTTCAGAAGTAATTATACTACAAACAAAAATAAAAGGAGAGAAAAATAATCGAAATATAAGATAAGCACCTATATACGGGAATTAAAGAGAAGTAAAAAGAAGTGATTGGAACTTAAAGATAGCTTAATTGGGGTGTGCTCACCCGTTTCTAAGTTTATAATCTCGGTAAAATGGGGATTTGATGATTTAAGCTAGCATAAAGACCCCTAATTATGCCCCTATTTACTTTTTATAAACCTTATTTTCTGCTATATGTTATCAATTTAAGCTTAAGAATAATATACTAATTTTTTAAATAATCCGGTATAGTTTCTTTGATCTTGATAGGGTTAGGGATTTTAGACTTTATCACGCCCGCAATCTCAACTTCGTCTTTGAATCTCTTTTCACTAAATTTAAAATTATACATAGACGATCTCAACTCTATTTCATCATCAGAAACAAAGAAATATTGAACAATGAAAGTGTTATTTCTATATTTAGCTATAATCCATTCTTCTGTCAGAGGTTCATCATCATCGATTAGCACTAAGATATCTCCTTCTTGTGCTATAAAGCCACCCTCACCGTTCCTTACTTTTACTAGACAATATTTAGAATTTTTATAATTTGTAATAAATTCTAAAAAATCTACTTCGCCTCTTTTTTCTTGTATTGCCCTTTCTCTAGCTGCGAAATCGCTTATAGAAGGATAAACATAAACTATACACTCCGTAAATGACTTTAGCTTTAAATGATTAGGGTCTAATCCATACTTTGCAAAAGCTTCCCACAACTCCATATCCGTATCAAAATAATCAAAACCGATACCTGTTGCCTGCAATATTTTATACTTAACGTTAGAATTTATCGGGTTCCGATCATGTTCATAAGCATTTATACTACTCTTAGTAATCGACAATGCGTTTCCGAATTGCTCCTGTGATAATCCATAAGCCGTCCTAAGATTTCTTAGCTTTTCGCCATTTGTTTTCATTCCGATTCCTTGAAAACTATATATTGAGGAAATTAAATTATACAAATTTTAGCTTAAGATTTGGAATTTATAGAAATTTAAAACGCCAAACTAGCTTACTAATTGAATAATATTTATATCATAATCTATTTAATTGAAATTTAAGGTATTAGGAGTATAATTTACTTAAATAAGCTATGATATATTTGAAAGGAAAATGTCATGAAAGTATGTAACGACATCAAAAATGAAAGTTGGCTAACGCCCGAACAGCTTCAAAACCAATACGGTATTTCTAGGACCCAACAAGCAAAGCTTAGAATGAGGCGTAACTATAAAGATGGTGCTACAAAATATCCCATTCCGTTTGTGAAGATAGGTAAACATATTTTGTATCTAAAAGCAGATATAGAAAAATGGCTATTGTCTCAAAGAAAAGGGGCGATATGCGATGAATGAGAAAATAGAAGGCTCTTTATCTCAAGGTTCTAAAAGAGATAAAGAGCTTCTTAAAGAAAATAAAAATTCTATTATATCGAAAAAGTCTTTAAACGGCGCTGAGCTTGCTATTACTACAAAAAAGAACAAGCAATTTAGCCCTACTATAGAAGGTATAAATGCTATGGCGGTAACCCCCCAAGAGATACGCAATACAAAAGTGCGTTGGATTATCCCGGGCGCTATAGCTTTTGACACCAACGTTATGCTTTTTGCAGAAGCAGGAACTGGCAAAACACTTTCTACTACCTATCTTTGTTGGTGGATGCTAGATAATAAAGCCAAAACGGGGGTTAAGCATGTCATATATTTTGATTGCGATAACGGCATGATTACTTTAAGCGATAGGCGCTTGGATCGACTTATATCGAGAAAGCCTGCTTTTAAATATATCTGCTTTGGACAAGACAAGAACCAAAATTTTCCTATTCAAAAGCTATTGGAATTTTTAAAGCGTTTTGATTTTTCGAAAAAAAATAAAACCTACTTTAAAAATTCTGTTATCGTTATAGATAGCATTCGCGATATTCTTGAAAAAGATATGACCGACGACACTTATATAAAAGCCGTTATGCAAGTTTTAAAGAATTTGCGTAATAAATTTGGCTGTTGCATAATCTTTCTAAATCATATGCCAAAAGGAACATCTACCTATAGCGGGGCAGCAAGCTTTAAAAACTCCATCGATACGGCTTACTTTGTAGAACGTATATCCGACATAACAGAGCGACATGACATAGTTTATAAATTTACCACAGAAAAAGCTCGCACCGGTGGAAATGAACTAAACTTGAGTATAAAAATAGATGAAAAGGGCGGATTCGCGGTTTCTGTTTTATCGGACGGGCTAGAAAGGAAGGAAGAGAACCCGGCTCAAAATACCTCGTAGGCTTAATATTAGCTTAATAGAAACCTTAAGGCTGACTGAAAATAGGGTCTCCTGACAGTTTTTGCCCTTTTTTTACATTTTTTGCCCCTTTCTGACAGTTTTTAACTGTTTTTTACAGTTTTTGGGGTGTTTTTACAGTTTTTTAGAGCATATGAAAAATATGAAATGCCCTAAAATAGGTGCTTTGAAGGTATTTTTGAGTGATACCCCCACGGAAAACTCAAATTTATCTTGGCAGAGCCAAACAATTTAATTCATCAAAGGATTAAAGATGTTAAATAATCTTAATTTTAGTGCTCCATGCGAGAGTGGCGGCTCGAAGTTTTATTTGGGTTGCTTGAATTATGATGAAAAGAACAAGCGTTGTATGTGTGCGGCAACCGATATAGGGCGTTTAAAAATATGCAAAGATTATCGCAAAGCCGTTTATGGCGTTTTGGCTGATTTCGAGAAAAGCGAGATTTCTCAAGAAAATAGTCTTGATTTAATTATGAAAAAGCTTTGACCGGTAGGAGCCGAGCGTCGCTCCGCTCCGCTCGGGGGAACGAAAGATCGATTAAATTCTTTTCTTTCCGATATTGTGATATTCCCCCAGCGCAAGCGATAGCGCAGCGCTGCCCCCTAACGGTAAATAAGCTTTCTCATCATAACCGATTGAATCGGAGAAAGGATTTTTTATATGGAATTATACATTGCTATAAAAATGTTTTACGATCCGGAAGAGTCCGTAAGCAATAAGAATAATCCGAATATCACGAAAGAAGAGATGAAAAGCAGGGCAACGTATTTTACGAACTATCGCTTAAATATCCCGTCTTTTAGTGATCTAGAAAGTTTACTTAGTAGCTCTGCTGCCTTTGCTATGAATAAGTGCTATCGAACGGAGAAGAATAAACATCTTTTTATCCGTCACGGCAAGAACGGAGTCATATACTTCTACGGCGAAAAGAGCAAAGAACGCGCTCGTAGCCAAGAGCCTAAGGATAGAGCTTATCGCAGTAATGATACTACCGAGTTGTTCCCGATCGTAGTTTTAGTTTTGGACGTAGATTATCACGAAGGCGATACAAAACCCCTTAGCGATCAGCAAATGCACGACAAGCTAAAGGCTATGAATATAGATCACATCATCTGTCGCACGTCTGATCCAAATAACCAATATGCTTATCGTATCTTTATCGAAACTCTGCCGATAGAACAAACTCCCGAAAATTTAAAAGCGATTTACGCAGTAGCTAATGAAAAGTTGGGAATAAACTCCGACTTAGCCGTAACCGATAAGGCAAGAATGTTTTTCTGCTATGCAAGCTCTCGACCTTCTTTAAAATCTTTTTATCATGGAAAGGCTTTCGAAATTACAAGCGATGAAATTTTAAAAAAGCAAAGCGAGCTTAAAACTTTGCCTGTTAAAATTTTATCCACTCAAGACGATAAGCCTAGAAAAAATTCAGTCGCAAAAGATTTTTCATCTCCAGACGATATTAAAATTTATCGTGAGCCGGAGGTGATAAGAAAAAATGATTGGGTAGATTTTTCAGCTCTTAAAAAATCAAAAGCTCTGGGCGACGAAAACAACATCAAAAAATTTTTGATCGAAAAGATGGATGCAATTTTTTCAGAGTCTCATGCTTTTAGTATCAGGGCTAACGATAAAAATCCAAGCGGACATTTTAAAAAAGTGAACGACCATTTTATTTTTACAGACTTCGGCGAAACTCAAAACGGCAATGACCTTTTAGAATTTTATAGCGCGCATAAAGGATTAAGTTTATCCCAAGCTGCTAAAGAAATCTGTGATTATTTTTGGAAACGAAAATGGATCGGTGGAGAATATGACGATAATATAGAGGGATTAGAATGAAAGAAATTTATATAGTGCACAGAACGGTGAAAGATAGCATTGGTCAGACCAACGCTATCTTTCACCTAGGTCCTGCCGACGGCTTGTGGTGCTATCGCAGGTATAAAATCAAGTGCTATCGCACGATAAAATTTATAAAGAAAGGAATAAAAGATGCAAGATCCAATTCAAAAACCAAAACGAATTCGTGATATTTCGTATGTTGAAATACCCAAAGACAAAATGAATGCTTTCAAAAACGAACTATACCCGAATGAGAAATTAAGTAACAAAGATTTTATGCTTCGTCTGTTCCAAAATGCTCTAATGAATAGATCGCCCGAAGAATTTCCGCCGATGAATTTTGCCGAAAATAAACGACACGGTATAATGATTTTACTCTACGATTGTGAGCTTAAAGCGATTATTGATAGAGGTTTTATACCTAGAGAATTCATCTCGAACGCATTTCGCAGTGTGCTTTATGGCAGTAATTATGTAACGTCAAAGTATTATATCGACATAGCTAAAATCTCTCAAAAATTTAAAAAACTTTATGCGCAGCTACGAGATTTAATACAGCTCTTTTTAACTTCTAGCGATTTAAATCAAGCCGAAAAGGAAAATCTGATCGAATATACATACAAAGTAGAAGAGCAAATTCTTAGTTATGTCAATAGTCCAAAACTAAAAGATTTTTTTGAGCCCTTACACGTAACTAGGAAATTTACAAGTCAAGATCATTCAAAGCGCAAACCAAAGAATAAAAAATGAAACTGCAGCCAAAAAAAGTTTGGGATAATAAATCACGATCGTATGTAGATGCCGAAGATCCATTTGCGCCTTTAATCAATATTCCAACCGGGATAAAGCATCATTCAAAACCAGCTATGCCTAACGAAGCGAAATATCAGCCAAAGCGCAAATTTAAATTAGCTCCAGTGCCAAAATCTACCAAAGCGCCGAAACCCTCCAAAGCATCTAAGCTTTATGACGATAAGAAAAAGGGGCATTATGGCAGCGGTGGATCTAAACCGTCAAATCAGTTAATAATGAAAAAGTGCAGCATACATCATTCGCAAGCTCAAATCATTAGATCCGCACAATACATCGCAGGGCTATCGAACGATAAAAATGACGATGTTATATTAACGCATTATGCTCCGGGCTTTTCTGATATTGAACATTCAGATCCCGATGGAAAGCGCGTTATGATTAATGATTTCATATCGGGTTTTGAAAAAAACTCAAAGCGCGCTCAAACTATGCATCTGATTTTTCATGTTAAAGCTGAATGCAAAGATCCGCGTAAAGCCACCGAAGCGCTTGTAGAATCATGGAAGCAAACGGTAGAGAAGTGTAGGCATTCATGGATGATCGATGATGAATGCCTAATCGCTCAACACCCCGAACAAAGAAAAGGACCAAATGGCGAACGCAACTTCCCACATATACACGTGCTTTGTCGTTATCAAGATCTTAACCGCACTAAAATGTATGAATTGCGTGAAGAGATGACGCTATTAATGAGAATGCGCGGTTATGAGCTAGATGATCCGAAGCGCTTTGATAAAACTTTATATCCGGAGCACGAAAAGCCTGACCGCCTTATGACGATCGAAGAGATCATTAGACGCGAAAGCGATGGCAAAGTGGATCAAATCAAACTACGCTCGTCAAATGGTAAACCAAGCAGAGTAAGGGGTATTGATCTCGATCGTATATGTAATGATAATAATCTCTGTATAGGCGATAAAATTTTGCTGAAAACCGAGAAGGAAAACCTACCCAATGGAAAACATAAAAACCATTTCTCGCTGTCTCAACTTGAACGTGCTAAAAAGATTGTAGAGGAAAAGGTTGAAGAATTAAAAGTCGTAGAAGAAGCTGCGGAAGAAAAAGTAGATAAAGAAAAGGTCGTTATCAAAAAGAAAAAGCCTGAAAAACCAAGCGGTAGAGAAGGATACGTCCGCGTATTGGAAAGTGTTAAAAATAAATTCCGATCGCTATTCTCTCAAAAGCAACCTATTCAAACAAAAGCCGAGCAAGAAGCATCGCAATCGACGCAAAAACCTACACCACAGCCTATTGCGCCTAAACCAGCTACACCGAAGAAATCTACATCGCAGCAATCTCGTATAGAGAAGGAAAACAAAGAACGTAAAGAGAAAGAGCGCGAAGAATGGTGGAATCGCAATTTCAAAAAACCTTATGTGATCTTTGTAAAATATAGTGAGAAATTAAATAGAACTAACGAAAAGCTCGAATTCGAAACATACGAAGAAGCTCGTAAGTGGCTTCTTATGAAATGTAAGAGATCGCTCAATAAGTTATTAGATAAAGATTATAGCGATGAATTTGACACGTATATACAAGAGCTTCCCAATACAGGTGGTATGTTAGAATTTTCGGCTAGGCTTTTCAATAAAGAGGAATACATTAAAACGAGATCGGCGATGAAGCAAAAGAAAGGCGAAAATTTTGAAATGGATAAGCAAAAAATGATAGATAAGGCATATGAAAGAGTTCAAAAGAAGATCGCAGAAATATCTCCATCGCTACAGAAAAATCTACCTTCTCAAAACAAATCGAAAAATTTAGGCTCTCAAGATATGAGAGATCGCGGTATATAGCTCTCCGACAGAATACGCTCGATTATCTATCGGTGTAACTGATCATACCGGTAGGAGCGAGCGTCGCTCCGCTCCGCTCGGGGGGAACGAAAGATCGATTAAATTCTTTTCTTTCCGATATTGTGATTTCCCCCAGCGCAAGCGATAGCGCAGCGCTGCCCCTAACGGTAAATAAGCTTTCGTAAATTCGAACGTTATTTCAACTATGACTAATTAAGCTAAAAAATCTTTTACTCGAAGCAGATCTTGTCCGTTATGAACGGATGTAAAATTATTTTTTCTAGCGCTTCTTATTAGATCTTGTGTATAGGAATCTAATTGATAGAAGTCGTAGTTATAGTCGTTTGCATCGGAAGCATCTTTTTTCGAATGTTTTTTACGTCCTAAGATACGATCTAATATTTTTGCAGGTATAATGTAAAATATTACACCTAATACAAAAACGATAGAACCAATTATCCAACTAATTAGCCATACTATACCGTTTCCTATTAGTTTAAATAAGGGCGCTGTTAGTCCACAAAATATTGCGAATACTGCTTCTATTAAGCACCATATACATACTATTATTGCTACTATAGCAAACATTGTTTATCCTTTCTATGAAATAATACATAGTCGCTTTCAGATATGATTTTTAATACGCCGGCACTTTTAAAGCCGCCGAAATCATATACGCAGTTATCTATTAATTTAGGTGAATCGGTAATAACTGCATAATTTGGATAGATTTGCTCTATACAGCTTGTATCATTGCTTTGTAAGTAGAGCGATAGATCCTTTGCTATGCTAAAGGCGAAAAAAAGGGAAACGACTCCGCCTTTTTTATTTAAGATCGAGATAATTATAGGCACTATCCCTTTAACGAGCTAGTGTAAATTCAATTTCACAACCCGAAAAACCGGCGTGGCTATAAGAATGAATAGAAGATGGTCTTGTATCTGAATATATATATATTGGTTTTTTCAATTTTATAATTTTATCGGGATTTGCGCGATCAAAATAATCTATTGCTTGCCCTCTTGGGTCGCTAAGAATATCACCGACTATTTTTGGTTGTAAATATACTTCGCTTTTCGTTCCTATGACTTGCAGAATTCCCATGTCGCCTCCATTTTCAGTCGTTACATATTTCATAGGAGGTAGAGATTTGACGATATATCCATTGACTTTATGTCTTTCATGGCAAAAAGCATCTAATTGAGATGGTGATGTGATCGTCAAAATTGGGTCTTTATATGTTTTTGTTGAAGCAATTGTATTATCGACGCTCCCAGTTATAGAATCAATTGCGCTTCCAGTTGTATTTAATACATCATCTATAACGCAGCCAGAGAATGTTAAAGCTACTGTTGTAGCTAAAGCTAGGGTTGAAAATTTCATTTTATATCCTTTAGTTTTTAATTTAGTTTATTTGAAAAAATGTTTTAAGATATTCGATTTTTGAGTTTTGTTTTTAACCGAATCTTTGTCAAACATATATTTCAAATCTTGTGAAAGATTTTAAAAGATCGTTAAGCTCTACGGCTAAATTTTGCGACAAGGCTTAATGCGCGTCTCTTAAAATCAACTATTTTTTTATTATTTAAAAAAATCCTCGTGTTCTTTTCGATATTCTTGTTTTAAAATATACACCTTATCTTTTATTCTTTCTTCGCTGACATTGTAAACTGCATAATTTGAAAATATCTTCGGAACATAAAGTTTTTTCGTTCTTTCTGATGCTTGCGATAGAGCATCAACTGCGAGGACAGCCAGTATGACCATTATAATACTAAGTAGCATTGTTATAATGCTTAAAGAATTTCTCTTTTTTTCTGGAATTACGCCTTTTTTGTTAGCTATTGTTGCGTATATAGAACACATAATAAATGAAACGAACGCGGATATGAGGACAAAAATGCATTTATCATCAACTTGTGCCATCACCACAATCCTCGTCCATATAAAAAATGCGATAGCGCATATTACAAAGTTAAGAGCCGCAACGGCTAAAACATAGTATTTTCTTACTTGTTCCATGATTTTCCCTTTCTTGATTAGATTGACAAGTAGTCGTTTTTTTTAAAATTCTCGTGGATAAAAAGACTAATCCATAAGTATTTTAATAGGCATATATCGCCGACTTTTTTCGTCATTTTGACGATTTTCCCACCATTTTTAGAGATTACTATCTGCATAACTCATATGCACTCCTTTGAAAAATTTCTTGGAATATTAATCACGTATGACTTAACTTAAAACAAAGAAACAATTCCTTTGTAAAAGTTAAAAGTCGGGAACTATTCCTTTGTTGAATAGATAGTAAATTTTCTTGAAAATTCCCATTTAAAAGGTAAAAAATGAGACATAACTTATCACAAAGAGATATAGCGGGAATTTTAAAAATCGATACAAAAACGCTTTATAATTGGCGTAAGAATAAGCCCGAGCTTTATCGTATCGTAATGCTCGGGTTTAAATTCGACGAGCTGTTAAAGCAGGCGCAAAAGAATTTAGACGAGCTTCAAGACCTTGCGGAAGGGAATGCCGGCTTGCGTTTGAAGTAATTTTGCTTATCAAAATAGCGGCGTTATAGAATTTAAATAATCCCCATACCATTGCATAAGCGTTGCGATCTGCTCTATGGTAGCCTTTCTACGCTCGTATGATCTTTTCACTTCGTTTGGCTCAACGTGTGCCAAAGCGCTTTCTATGGCTTCTTCTGTTACGCCTAAGCTGTATAGCTCCGCCTTATGCGTAGAGCAAATGGTGCGGAAGGTGGCTCTAAAGCCGTGAGAAGTAGCTCTATGCTTATACTTACCCTTACCGCCTAAATTTTTTATAGCCTTGCCTATACTGTCTCTATTCAAATGACCTTTTGCACTAGTGGATGGAAAGACGAATTTATCATCTCCGCTAAATAGCTGCTGCTCTTTTAAAATCTCTTTGGCATATGAGCTTAGAGCTATTTGATGAATAACCCCAGTTTTCATTTCGACCGCCCTTATAGTCCAAATCCCCTTTTCTAAGTCTATATCATCCCACTTAGCGCTTGCGGTATTGCCAGGACGATTGACGCAAAGGATTTGCAGATATATGGCTCTTTTGGTAGGCAAATCTAAGTTATTATCGGCTTTTAGATCGTCAAGGAATTCCTTTATATCCGTTTCTTCCGTTAAGGCGGGGTATCTAGTATCTATACCGTGGATGTGATTGAAGATGTATGTTGTAGGAAATTCTTTCTCTAAATCGAAGCAGGGGTTATAGTCTATATATCTATCCTTTATGGCTATATTAAATACGTTTTTACAAATACCTATTAGGCGGCGCAAAGTTTCTAATCTGCTTTTACTAGGATTGTTCGGATTAAAAATCGCATTAAAAACCTCTAAAAGCTCGCTTCTTTTTATATCTTTAACGTCTCTATCGCCGAATTTGGGTAAGATATAAGTAGAAACCGTTCTAATGATTCTGACTATAGTGCTTTCCTTATTTTGTTTACGTTTCTGTTCTATAAGCTTATTAAATAGGCTTTTAAATTTATACTTATCCGACTTGCCTAAGATTACGTCTAGCTCCTTGCCTTGTGCTAGTTGAGCTAAAAGAGCGTTGGCATCCCTGCGTGCTTCTGCTACGGAATAGATACCCGGGCGGAATTCCTTTAGACTTGATACCTTATCGCCCGATAAACGCAAGAAAAAGGTTTTTGTGCCGCTAGGATGGACGAAAAGATAAAGCTCTTTAGGCGAGCCAACGGCTACTTTGTATCTTTTATCCTTTGCCTTAAGGTTTCTAATATCTTTATCGGAAAGATGCGCCTTAGATATATTTGCCATAATACCCTCCTAAAATGGGAAAGTCCCTTAATGGGGAAAGAGTCCCTGAATTAGTCCCTCATTTTTTCAGAAGTAATTATACTACAAACAAAAATAAAAGGAGAGAAAAATAATCGAAATATAAGATAAGCACCTATATACGGGAATTGAAGAGAAGTAAAAAGAAGTGATTGGAACTTAAAGATAGCTTAATTGGTGGAGGTGTGCGGGATTGAACCGCAGTCCGAAAACAAACGACCAAAGCCTCTACATGTTTAGCAAAAGTGAAGTTCTCGCGCAGGCTCGCTCACTTTCCAAAACGACCCGCCGGCGCAAAGACTAGGATTTCACCCTACGGCTCGTCACGCCGCAGAGCTACGCTATCACAGATTACCCGCCGCCGCGCTTAGATAGTATCGGCGCAGAGCAGGGCTCGACTGGACTTACGCAGCTTTAGCGTAAGCAGGAGCAAATTTAACGTTGTTTGCGTTTAAATTTAGTTTGGATTTTATACGCTGTATCCAAAGCGACATGCAGCCTTGACCCATCCGTTCCCGTCGAAGCCAAGTCACCCCCGAAAGAATGCGCGCGCATTTTACTTTAAAATTTTATAAATGTCAAATCCGGCTTATGCTAGAATTGTGTTCAAATTTTAACCAAATCAAGGAGCCAAAATGTCAAAAATCACGCTTTCTAAATTATATGAGATGAAAAAATCCGGCGAAAAGATCGTGATGATCACTGCCTACGACGCGCTTTTTGCTAAAATTTTCGACGACGAGGTCGATATGGTACTCGTAGGCGACAGCCTAAATATGAGCTTCGGCGGGCACTCCGAGACCCTGGGCGCAAGCGTGGAGCAGATGATCTATCACGCGCGCGCCGTAAGACGGGGGCTAAAGCGAGCGTATATGGTCGTGGATATGCCGTTTTGCTCGTGCGCGACGCCAGAGCTTGCGCTGCAAAACTGCGTCAAAGTCTATGAAAGCACCGGCTGCGACGCCGTCAAAATCGAAGGCGGCGCGCATATGGCAGATACCGTGGCGCTACTTAATCGAAACGGTATCGCCGTGATGAGCCACATTGGGCTAAAGCCGCAGTTTTCGCGCTTTATGGGCGGCTACAAGGTAAGCGGACGCGGCGAAGAGGGCGCGCGCGAGGTCTTAAGCGACGCCAGAGCGCTTGCCGAGGCGGGCGCAGTGCTACTGCTGGTCGAGGGCACGATCTCTGCGGTCGCAAATCAAGTAGCGCTCGGCACCGACGTGCCGGTTATCGGCATCGGCGCGGGCGCGGGCATAGACGGACAGGTGCTCGTGTGGAGCGATATGTGCGGATTTTTCACGGAGTTTCGGCCGAAATTCGTTAAGCGCTATTTAGACGGCGCCGAGCTGGTAAAAGGCGCGGTGTGCGAATACGCGCGCGAAGTCAAGGAGGAGAGCTTTCCGAGCGAGGAGTTTGAATATAAGCAGTAGCGGGATTTGAGCTAAATTTTAAAATTTACGCGCCGAAATTCTAGCAATAAAGCCTCGCTTGTCTTAAATTAACGCTTCGTTTTCGCGCGCCGAAGGCTATACAAACAGCTCGCGCCGATTGAAATTTATTCGGCGCGAGCGATTGCGAGCGCTTTAGCTAGTGCGAGAGATCGCAGGCACTTTGGGCGGATACTCTGCGCGGTATATTTTATACGGGGCGCCGTGCGAGAGTTTGCGCGCTTCTGCATGCGGGCGCTATTTCTGTCGCCGACTGCAATTCGCGAGCGCTTTTCATGAACGCTCTCGCACCCCGCAGCTCTAAAATACGCTATGAGCGATAAATTTTACGCACGCAGTCGTAGAATGCAAGTACAAACCAGCCGTCACGCCTAAACGGCTTATAAAATTTAAGGAGAAAATTTGGCTAAAGCTTTAAAAACCTTCATAGCCGCAGTTCTGGGTTTGCTCTTTTGTGTAAAGGTACTGCCGATTTTGGCGGTATTTTTTGCGTTTAATTCTTTCTTTGATAAAGATGATATGGAGCTGGATAAAGCCCCGTTAATGCAAAATTACGAGCAAAATCGCGAGAAATTTTTGGATCTGTTAGCTTTTGCCGATCGCAACTTCCCTAAAAATTCGCGCGTCATGATCGAAAGTGCCTACGGCGATGAGTATATTTGGATCTATATGGACGGCAATAAGACGAAATTTTATTCAAATTCTATTTTCAAAGATAATGCGCCGAGCATAGGCGAGGGGTTAAAGCTCATTGGCTGGGACAAAAAGACATTCGGGGAGCTAAAGTCAAAGCTCGCGGCTATAAATGCCAGAACCATCGTGCTAAATAGAAGCGGCGATAGCGGGGTGCCTTGGGCGAGCATCACCTATAGTTATATGGAGCACTTTGCCGATAGCTATGAGTTTTATGTTCTCGATAGTCCAAAACTCGCCGAGCTATATGCCAAGGGCTGCTCGAGAAAATTTCAAAGCGACGGTGTAGTATTTTTATATGCAATTGAAATATCAGATTATAGAGTGCTTTGTAAGAGTGACGACGACAATAAAAGTGTCTTGATCAAAGAGAGCGATCGATAAGGCGTCGTGAGATTCACGGCTAAATTTAATCGCACGAGCCCGCGTTGAGGTTGGCGGCAAATTTTATAATTCACGCTAAATTCTAAGTCGTCTTGAAAAACGAAATTTCGCGCGAAATTTTACCTAGCCGCGCAAGTGTGCAAGGTAGAATTCCGCATAAAATTCTACGCAGAATTTCTTGCAAAATTTTAACCGATTGTGCGAGACAGAATTCTAGCCGGCTGTGTGCTGTGGAGTTTGAAGCGCAGAATTTAAAGCCTCGTTGCCGCAAAAATAAGATCCGCATCAAAGCTCTACGAAGCAAAATTTTGTCGCAAAATTCCGCTGCAAAATTTCAGACACCGAATTTAATATCGCAAAATTCTAAGCGCCAAATTTTACGTCGTAAAAACTCTGCGCGTATTTTTCAAACGGCTAAATTTCGCCCCTTAATTCTGCGCGCTCAAATTTCGCACCGCCGCCCTGCAATCGCTGCTCGCGAACGCCAAAGTCTTAAATTCTGCGCGATCAAATTCCGCGCAGTTAGCGACCCGCGCGCTGTTTGAGAGCTGCTACGACAAAATTTCGCACTTAAAAAGCATAGCGAGCGACGGCATGAGCGTAGCCTTAAACCCATCGCGCTAAAATTTCGCAGTCTTTCGCGACGGGTGCTCTGCTTTTTAGCCCCAGCCCTAAGCGCGTACCGTAAAATTCCGCGCGGCAAATTTTATTCCGCCCGCAAAGATCCGTCCCTTTAAAATTGTCAAAATTTAGCCATTTTTCGCTACACTTGCTAAAATTTTAAAAACGATTAAAGAGAGATTATGGACAGAATTGTAGAGATCGAAAAGATGCAGCTCGATGAGAGCGTGGAGAGCTCGCTGCGCCCGTCGAGCTTCGAGGATTACGTGGGGCAGGAGAAGATCAAATCAAACCTCGCTATCGCGATCGCCGCGGCGAAAAAGCGCGCCGACGTGCTCGATCACGTGCTTTTCTACGGGCCGCCGGGGCTCGGCAAAACCACGCTAGCGCACATCATCGCCGCTCAAATGGGCGCCGCCATCAAGGTTACCGCCGCGCCGATGATCGAAAAGGCGGGCGATCTGGCGGCGATTTTAACGAACCTGCAAAGCGGCGACGTGCTTTTCATCGACGAGATCCACCGCCTAAGCCCCGCGATCGAGGAGGTGCTGTATTCGGCGATGGAGGACTTCCGCCTCGACATCATCATCGGCTCCGGGCCCGCCGCGCAGACCATCAAGATCGACATTCCGCACTTTACGCTCATCGGCGCCACGACGCGCGCGGGCATGATCTCGGCGCCGCTGCGGGATCGCTTCGGTATGCAGTTTCGCTTGCAGTTTTACACGCACGCCGAGCTTGCGCGGATAGTGCAGATCGCTTCGGTTAAACTCGGCAAGGAGAGCGCAGCCGACGCCAGCGCCGAGATCGCGCGCCGCTCCCGCGGCACTCCGCGTATCGCACTACGGCTGCTGCGCCGTATACGCGATTTTGCCGAAGTGCGCGACGAGGGCGCTATATCGCATGATCGCGCGCGCGAAGGGCTTGAAGCGCTGGGCGTGGACGAGCAGGGCTTTGACGAGATGGATATAAAATATTTGGAAATTTTATTTGACGCCAAGCGCCGTGCCTTGGGGCTTAGCACGATCGCGGCGGCGCTTAGCGAGGATGAGGGCACGATCGAGGACGTCATCGAGCCCTATCTGCTCGCCAACGGCTACATCGAAAAGACTGCCAAAGGCCGCATCGCAACCGAT
Source organism: uncultured Campylobacter sp. (assembly GCA_963524395.1). Lineage (GTDB taxonomy): Bacteria > Campylobacterota > Campylobacteria > Campylobacterales > Campylobacteraceae > Campylobacter_B. Next base: position 18,394 of record CAURGM010000001.1, on the reverse strand, counting down.
AAGGCGCGCGAGGCGCTCGGTCGCGCGCTAAAGACCGCGGAGAGAAATCTGTTTGAGGGGTAGGCAGGGCGGATGAAATTTTATACTTCACGGCGCTAAGTCATAGCTACGCAGGTGGAAACTCTATCGTGGCGATTTTGTATATTTGGTCTTTGAATTCTGCTTGGTTTTAAAATTTCTTCAGATTTAAAATTTAAAGCGGGAGATTTTGTAAATTTAGAGCAAATTTATTATCGGCTCAATAAAATATCCAAAAGAATATGAAGGGAAATTTTATGAAATTCATAACAAAATATATAAGAAGGTTCTTCTATTATTTTTACGATGTATTTTACAGACGCGTTTTTATCAGGGGAGTTTCGCATCCGCCGGCACAGGTGGCTAGCATAGGCTGTTATGGTTTGCTTTTTGTCCTGTGCGGGATGCTTCTTACTATTTATAGAACGGATACGGCGCCCAAACAATTGAATGAACTTGAGATAGATACCGGAATTTTAAGAAGCATTTATTATGATTTTCGCGGAAGCGGCGGACGAATACATATAGAACTAGAAAACGGCAAGAAAAAGGTTTATGAAATAAGCAAAAGCGATAGCGATATTTACGAAAAGCTAAAAGGGCAAAAAATCAAAATTTACGGCGAGCCAAGCCCAGATATATTAGGCAATAATGAAATTTTACAGCTTGAAGATAAAGATGGAAAGATATATAAGGAATATAATTTCGATCATAGATTGTTAAGACCATATTTGATGACCGCACAGTTTAAATTCTTTTTAAAAGGGGTGGTTTTTCTACTTTTGTTGATATTTTTTATAAATTTTTCAGATAGAAATTTGATTAAAAAAAATCCAGAAGAAGGAGCAAAAAATGAGTAACGGGTTGGGTATTATTAGGGATGCGCTTTCGCATGGTCTCGCTAATGCGGCTGCAGCGCAAGCTGGAGCGAAGTTCTGCTTTCATATGCCTATAGGGGCGGCTATTATTCTCACTCTCCATTGAAAGTTAAAATTTAGTCTATTCGAGCATCCGTTATGCTCATTATTTTATAAATTCGTATTCTTTTACCCTACGCAGATTGTTGTTTGCGATTATTAAGGTACATTGATTTTCTAAAAAATAGCCTGCCGCCCGCTTAATTTTTACTTTACTCTCGTTTATCGTACCGATTTTACTTCGCTTCTAGCAGACGCATTCGCTATACATTTTTCTTTTCCGCTTGAAGTTGCCATTGGGCTTATTATAAGAGTTGCGGCGCGAGTATATCCAAACATCAGGTGCGCGCAGCTTTAGATTTTGCGGCGCAACGCGCGCATCTGGCGTCAACATATGAGCACTGCCCACCAAAGCGCTAATTTCATCAAATTTAGCCGCACGCAGCCTGCGCATTCGTATCGCGCGCGCCGATTACCACGCGCGATAGTCCGAGCTCCGCCAAAAGCTCGGCGCAAGACGGCGTCTTGCCGCGGTGTGCGCAGGGCTCAAATACGGCATAGGAGCGCCACTTCTGGTTTTGACGCATGTTCGAGCTATGCGCTATTTGCATAAATTAGGCGACGGTCCATATATGTGGTATAGCGCACTGTATGTTGAAAACACACGAGAACGCCGCTCGCAAATTTTATGAAATTTCAAAATTTAATCGAAATCTGATAAAAAAATTTATAAAATACGTCATCAAAATTTCAAAAGGACAAAATTTGCCGACGCCAAAAGACAACGCCGCAAGCCGCAACGAAGACCTGGCTGAAAAGATAGCTCAAAATAACGCCGAGAATAACGCCAAAAGCGAGGCTCAAAATTTCACAGAAAATCAAACCGCAAATAATGCGGGGGGCAAAATCGAAGCCGCCGCCGAAAATCAAAGCAAAAACCGGGTCGAAACCGACAGAGTCTCATCTGCTGGTACCTCCGCGTTAGGCGACGCCGCCGCTTCGGGAGCCGCTGCGGGCATGAAAGCAGGTCTTGCCAAGGCTAGCGGGCGCGCAAAGACGAACAAGATATTTTTTATCGGCGCAACCTTGCTGATGTTTTGCTGCGTGATCTATCTGTTTTCGCCGTTTTTGATGGTGATCGCAATCGGCGTACTGATGGCGGTGGCGACCTCGGGTCTGCATGCTAAAGTAACGAAGCTGTGCCGCGGCAGGCGCACGCTATCCTCGGTGCTTAGCCTGTTTTTGCTCTGCGCGCTTTTTTTCGTGCCCTTCATCTACGCGGTGATCGAGATCGCCAAAAACGCTGCGAGCTTCGATATGGCGCGCATAAACGATGCGCTTAGCTACGTTCAGAGCCTAGACATCAAGCTGCCTGGGCCTTTTGAAAAATTCGATATGCAGTTTCGCTCGTTTCTAGCGAACCTGGACGTTGCGGGCCTAGCGAAGCAGATCATCTCCTACCTCTCGGTCGTCGGAAAGTCCAGCGCGAAATTTATCGTCGATATGGTGCTTATCGTCGTGTTTTGCTTTTTTGCATACCTCTACGGCGAGAGCTTCAAGCGCTTTTTCAAAAAAATTCTACCCGTCGAGCCCGCGCAGATCGATTATATCTTTTCCGAGACGGCAAATACGATGAGCGTCGTGTTTTACTCGACCATCTTCAACGCCGTATTGCAGGGCTTTTTGTTTTCGATCATCGCGGGGATCTTCGGCTTTGACGCGCTGCTGATGGGGGTGCTTTTCGCCTTCTGCTCGCTCATCCCCGCAGTCGGCGGCGCACTCATCTATGTGCCCACCGCGCTATACGTGCTAGCGGGGGGCAGCACCTCGGGCGCGATCGTGATAATGGCGTATTGCGTGATACTGATCTCGACGCTCGCGGACAGCTTCGTAAAGCCGCTCGTGATCAAATTTATCAACTCGCGCCTGGTCGAAAACCCCGCAAACATCAACGAGATGCTGATCTTTTTCTCGATGCTTTCGGGCATCAGCACGTTCGGGTTCTGGGGCGTGATCCTGGGGCCCGCGATTTTAACGCTATTTATCGCTGTGCTAAATTTATACGATTATCTAAAAAAAATAGAATTCGAGTAGGGCTTGCGCCGCTTGGCGTTTTTAAATTTATAAAAATGTCGCCCGTAAAGCGCAATGCCTAACATGTCCTGGCGGCTTTTTCGTCCTTGCGATTTTGTCCGATCGCGCTCTTGCGCGGGCTTAAAGGCTTTAAATTTAAAGGCAAATTTTAATTTCGGCGCACTGCTAACTCTCTTTGAGTGCCCGCAGTATAAATTTTAAAATTTAGCTTCGGCGCAGAATTTCTACGCCTAGGAATTTTAAAACTTATGCTCTTGTTTTGAAATTTAAAAACCCTCTGCGCGCCGCAAAGCCCGTGAGCCTAACGAAGGGTTGTCGCGGCATCAAAACCGCGATCTTGCACGATCTTTAAAATTTACGGCTCATCTACGGCAATTAGCAGATGGCTTACTTCGGTGGCGTTTTGACTGTTTTGATAAACATCGGTATGTCGCCCAACCCTCATAAAATTTTATCTTTGCGGTGCACTTAAGCTATGCGCATAAAAGCGGTCTATGCCTAGCAGTCGGCGCCCCGGTCGCCGTATTTTTATAGCGCATCCCAAGCAGACGGGCGTCGCGGCGGCTATAAGCTGCGGCGCCGGACGGCAGTTGTGGCATCTTTTTATGCGACATCTGATTTTGGTGCGGCATGTTTTTTATGCGGCGCGAGGCATTGTCTTGCGTAGAAATTTTATAAATTTATCCGCCCGCCGCTTCTTAAAATTTTGCATCATCGTGGGGCTTAACTGCAGACTAAAATTTCGCAGACGAATGCAATGCGGCGTATCAAAAGCTTAAAATCGGCTAGGGGTGCAAAAGCGGCGTCAGGCTAGAGATGCAAAAACAGGCTAGAAGCGGTAAAGATGAGTTGGAAAAAATTTCAAATTCCGTGGGTGCGGATAAAATTTATACAAAAAATTTTACCGAGTGACGCAGAGATCGCCGAAAATATAAAATTTAGACAAAAAGCACGAATAAAGCGGCGGCGGTTTAGACCCGCACCTTGCCGCCGTATTTGATCTGGCTCGGGTCTTTTTCGTCCAGCTCGCGCATTATCTGCTCGCCGTTGTCGGAGTTTGCCGCGGCGATATCTGCGTCCAGATCGGAGTATGAGTAGATCATCATCGCCTCGCTTACGCCCTCTATGGCTTCTATCGCGCGAAATGCGGCGATCTCGTCCTCGAAGCCCTCCGCGCTAATCGTGGCTACCGCCTTGCCGTCCTCGCACGCTACGAACTCGCAGCCACTGATACTTTGCAGCTGCTTGCGAAACGCCGTTACGTCGGCATTTGCGCTTAGATAGATCACGACGCTTGAAATATTCATTTTAGCCCCCAAAAGTAGATATATCTATTGTACCCCGAGCCCACAAGATAATCTCCTTCGAAAAGCAGATAGTTGATGACGTCGTTATCTAGCTCGATGTTGCGAACGATCTCGCCTGCTTTATCGATTACGCGCACGCCGTTACCAACGGTAAAAGCGCCCAGCTCGGGGCTTAGCGCCACGGCAAAAACTGCAAAATGGGCGTTATAAAATTTAGCGAAATCGCCGTTTTCGTAGTAGCACGATCTTTCCTTGTCGTTCGAGCCGCTCATCATACGATCGCCAAGCAGCGCCACGGAGTAGATCCCGTCCTTGTGCAGGGACTTTTGGCTCATAAGTTTTTTCGCTTTTGCGTCGAAATAAAACACGATGCCGCCTTCGCACGAGATTAGTAGTGTCCCGCTAGCGCGGTCGTAGGCGCTGCCGCCCAAAGACGCGATGGTGAGCTTTTGCTCAAAGCTTACCTTGCCGCTAGGTAGGTCGAAATATAAAATTTCGCTACCAAGACCTAGCAAAATCACGGTATTTTCATCGTAGAAATAGACGTTTTTAATTCCCGTCATCGGTAGCTTGTAGTGCGTGATCTTGCCGCCCGCAAACACGCCCAGCATCTTTTCAAACGCGTCGCCGTTATACAAAAATGCGTATCGCTCGCCTAATTTATCGACATCGAATATGGTAGCGCCCATCGGCTCGTCTAGGTAATTTTTGGACGAGGGCAGGGCGAAAATTAGCGTTTTGGATATTGCGCTCGAGGTGGAATTTGAGGCGGAATTTAATGCCGTAGAATTCTCGGCAGAATTCTGCTTCGCGGAATTTTCTAAAGAATTTACGGCAGCGGAATTTGCGGTGGAATCTCCCGTGGAATTTACGCTTGCTTTCGCATTGGAGTTCTGCGCCGCATCGGAATTTGTGCTTGCGACGGAATTTTGATCTGCAAAATTTTGCCCGGCGGCAGAATTTGGCGCGGAATTCTCCGCAGAGTTAATGGTGATTTTATAGAGCTTGCCGTTGTCAAGCCCTGCGTAAATTTCGCCGTCTAGATTTTTTAGCACCGCGACATTTGCGTCAAGCTCTAGTATGAAGCTAGCGTGTTTGATCTTTGCAGGCGCATCTATGCTCGTAGCGCCACTAGGTATTGCAACGCCGTTGCTGGCATAGATGAAGCAGGCGCAAAGTAGCAGCGGTGGTAAAAATTTCATCGTGCGCTCCTACTCAACCTCGGCGCCTTGATTTAGCGTATCTATGAGATTAGAAGTGGAATTTGCGTCGCTAAACCTGCTAAAATCAGCCTTAAAATTATTTTTCACTAGCGGATTGGTTTGGGCTTGCGGTACGTGGCATTGCGTGCAGTTGAATCTCTGCTCGGCTAGCGTGCCGTTTAGATCCGCGCCTGTACGAAAGTCCACCAAGTGGCTTTTTGGAATCGGCGTAGAACCTACATCCTTAGCGACATCGGGCATATGGCAGGTTACGCACATATTGTTATCCTTTGTGATCGGTACAAGCCCTTCTAAGCTGTGCGGTATGAGCGGCGGAGCGTTTTCGAAGCTGCGTTCGATCTTTGAAGCGGCGCCCGGAGCGTCCTCGCTATATTTGAAATCGGGCAGAGAGTTTTTATTTTGCACCGATTCGTCCACGCTTTTTATAAAGCCCAAGCTGTCGGCATCTATAGAAGCCGTCTTGTCCGCGGCAAATAGCGCCGCACAGCATGCAAGAGCCAAGCCTAAAACCATTTTTTTCATTTTTTCACTCCTAATATACTAAAATTTAACGCATCGTCGTCGCATACGTCGATGCAGCGCCCGCAGCTGATACACTCGCTGCTAACGCACCCGTTTTCGCGCCCGACCATCTTAAGTACCTGAACTTCGGGGCAGACCATTTTACATTTGCCGCACATCGTGCATTTATCAACCTCGTGGCGAATGCGAATGATGCTAAAATAGCTAAGCGCCGCCCAAAATCCGCCGAGCGGGCATAGCCGCGAACAGATCGTGCGATCTCCTGCAAAAATTTCAAAAACTACGATCAGTAGCGCGATTGCAAATGCACTAGCACTCAGGGATATGACGGCGCGCGCGAAAAGCGAGATAAAGCTTACGCTCTCAAACGCCGCAAAGCCGAAAGCTCCGCTGCAAACAAGCGCTAGCACCGCTAGGACGTAGCGAGCCTTGCGGCTTACGTTTAAAATTTTGGTGCGCACGCCGAGTCTCTTACGAAGCCAGGCGGCAAGATCGGTCAGCAAATTTATCGGACAGACCCATGAGCAATATACTCGCGGCGCTATAAGTGCATAAAATGCGCCTACGATAACCGCTCCGATAACCGCCGTAGCGCCCAAAGAAAAGCTAGCTAGCAGCATCTGTGCCGTCGCAAACGGATCGCTTAGATTAATCGTGCCGAAAAGTTTCGACGAGCTTAGATTGCCTTTTAGAATTCCGGATAAAATTCCGTTTTCGCTCGCGGCTTTGAAGGCGAAATTATTTCCTAAAATAAAAAGGACTAGAATAGAAATTTGGCTTAAACGCCTTAAAATAGTGTATTTCATTGTCTAGCCCCCTCCATTAGATCATCCTCGTTTAAGTAGTCCTTGCTCTTTTGCGGATCGAGCTTGATTTTGGTATCTGCATCCTTGAGCTTCGCGTCGTCGCCCTTGATCCAGCCTTTGACGTAGTTATCGCTGGAAATTCCTATGACGCGCTCGCGCTCCACGACGCTGATAGCCGCCTTTTTTGTGACGCAGGCATGCTCGCACTTACCGCAACCCGTGCAGTAGTCGCTATCTACAACGGGCACGAGCAGGGCGTGCTTTTCGGTGCGGTTGTTGTGGCGGTAATCGATCCTAAGCGCCTTGTCCATTACGGGGCAGCTTCGCACGCACGCGTCGCATTGGATACCGGCATAAGCGATGCAATGCTCGGTATCTATGACCGCAACGCCCATTTTGGATAGACGCACGTTAAGCTTAGAGTCTTCGCTTACTAAGCTTTTATCTAGTGCGTCGCTAGGACAGGCCGCGACGCAAGGTATGTCGTCGCACATATAGCACGGAATTTCACGCGGGATAAAAAACGGCGTGCCGTTTGCAATAGCATGATCGCAAAAGCTCGCAAGCTTAAGCGTATCAAATGGGCACGCCTCGACACAAAGTCCGCACCTTAGGCATTTGCTAAGAAATTCTTTCTCGCTTATAGCTCCGGGCGGGCGGAGTCTGGCGTGCTCGCCGGAGTTTGCGACTCCTAGCCCCAGAACGCCTACGCTCGCAGCTAAAGAAAGAATACCTAAGACCTCACGCCTATCCATAATTTACGCCTTGTAAATTTTAACCGCGCATTTTTTGTAGTCGGTCTCTTTTGAAAGCGGGCAGGTATGATCAAGCGTGACGCGGTTGATATAAACCTTCTCATCAAAAAACGGCACGAAGATAAGTCCTTTCGGCGGAATGTTACGTCCATGGAAGTCCACGCGCGCTTTTACCTTGCCGCGGCGCGACTCGATCCAGACGATCTCGTTTTGTTGTACGCCGATTTTGGCGCCGTCGGCTTCGTTCATATAGCATCTTGCCTCAGGCACCGCGCGATAAAGCTCCGGTACGCGCATAGTCATAGTGCCCGTATGCCAGTGCTCTAGCACGCGACCCGTACATAGCCAGAAAGGATATTCTTCGCTTGGCACTTCTACAGGATCCATATATGGACGGAAGAAAATTTTAGCTTTATTGGCAAGGCTTGTTTTTTCTTCGCCAGAAGTAGCGGATTTCAGATCGCCGCTAGGAAGCGCCGCTTTGGCGTTGCCATAGAAGGCGAAGTCGCTATCCGGAGCCGCTTTTTTAGCATAAGGATCGTATTGAGCGTTAAAGCGCCAAAGTGTTTCTTTGCCGTCTACGACCGGCCATCTAAGACCACGCACTCGGTGATATGTATCGAAATCAGCTAGATCGTGTCCGTGACCGGTGCCGAATTTTCGGTACTCCTCCCAAAGATATTTTTGGATGAAAAAGCCATATCCTTTAAATTCTTTGCCGTCGCTGCCGATGACGCCGCGTGAGTCGCCGTTTACTTCAGAGTTATCGAAGCTTGCCATAATCGGATCTTTTGCCGCGAAAGCCTGAGCGTCTTTGTTTGCAAAGAGCACTTCAAATAGTGTAGTCTCTGGTGTATAGCCGAATTCTGAAATTTTATCCAATACGTTTGGAAGCGTAAGCTTATCATTTACTTTAACCTCGCCCCAGAAATCCTTGAGTTTGAAGCGCTTGGAAAACTCTAACATCTGCCACGTATCGCTCATAGCGTCGCCCACAGGAAGAACCTGCTGTCTCCACCACTGGGTTCTACGCTCGGCATTGCCGTATGCACCCCATTTTTCGTAGATCATCGCGGTTGGCAGGATTAGATCGGCTACCTTCGCGCTTAGTCCAGGATATGGCTCGCTTACTACGATGAAGTTATCCATCTCGCGCGCCGCGGCTATCCAGTGGTTTGCATTGGCGATCTGCTGCCACGGGTTATTTACCTGAACCCATATCCATTTTATCTTGCCATCTTCGAGATTACGCAGAGCCTGCACGTAGTGCGCACCCGGTTTTGGATTTATCGTGCCTTCCGGAAGCTTCCAAATTTTTTCGGAAACCTTTCTGTGAGCCGGATTTGCCACGACCATATCAGCAGGTAGGCGGTGAGAAAACGTGCCCACCTCTCTAGCCGTGCCGCAAGCGCTAGGCTGACCGGTAAGTGAAAACGCTCCGCAGCCTGGCTTGGCTTGCTTGCCGAGAAGGAAATGCACCATGTAGCTTTGCTCATTGACCCAGGTTCCTCTTGAGTGCTGATTAAAGCCCATCGTCCAAAAGCTTACTACTTTGCGGTCCTTTTCGATGTAATAATCTGCCAGCTGCTTTAGCTTTGTCTTAAACGCCTCTAAATCCTCACTTTCGTCACCCTTAGCTAAAGGCGCTACAAATTCTAACGTGTAAGGCTCCAGCGCTTTTTTAAATTCTTCGAAGCTTATGAGCCAGTGAGCATCCGATTTGTCAGAGTGTTTGTTTTCGAGTACGTCGCCCTCTTTCATACCCAGATATGCTAAGGTAACGCCCTCGGATTTGCTTAAAATTTTGGATTTTTGCTTAGCTGCTGTGTCAAGCTCGGTCTTGCGGTATTTTTTATGATTGATATCTTCTCGTAAGCCGTAGCCGATATCTACTGGACCGGTAGCGAATACGCAGTGCTCTTTAATAAATTTCTCATCTATCATCTCGGGATGGTTGTAGACGATCTCTCGCGCTATGTAGTTCCATATAGCAAGATCGGTATTTGGACGGAATATAATTTCAATATCGGCGATGTTTGAAGTGCGGCTAGAGTAGGTCGAGAGATTTATAACTTTTACGCGGTCCGGGTTGCGAAGCTTGTGGTCGGAGACGCGAGACCAAAGAATCGGGTGCATCTCAGCCATATTCGCACCCCAGGCGATGATGGTATCGGTTAGCTCGATATCGTCGAAAACGCCCGCAGGCTCGTCAATACCGAAGGTTTGCATAAAACCTACGACGGCGCTGGCCATGCACTGGCGAGCATTAGGATCGAGATTATTGGAGCGAAAGCCCGCCTTTACTAGCTTTGCTGCGGCGTAACCTTCCGGGATCGTGTATTGACCGCTACCAAGTACGGCAAAGCCCTCGGGACCGCCTTCGTTATAGGCGCGCCTGAAATGCTTCTCCATTTCGTCGAACGCTCTTTGCCAGCTGATCTCGATAAATTTTCCCTTTTTGTCGAATTCGCCTTTGGAATTTACGCGCAAAAGAGGCTTGGTGATGCGATCGGCGCCATACATGATCTTGGCGTTGAAGTAGCCTTTGATGCAGTTCAGACCGCGATTTACGGGTGCTAGCGGATCTCCTTTGACCGCTACAATCTTACCGTCTTTGGTGGCTACCATGATACCGCAGCCGGTGCCGCAGAAGCGACAGGCCGCCTTGTCCCAGCGCCAGCCTTTTTCGGCTTCGTCAGCAGCACTAAGACTGCTAGGCAAGCTGATGCCCGCAACACTACAGGCAGCCGCTGCCGCAGAGCTTTTTATAAAGTCTCGTCTATCCATGAGATTAACCTTTCGTTTAGAATTAATTTCTACTAAGATTTTGAATAATAGCATAAAAAAACGGCTTAGTCTAGATTAAAATCAAGGTTTTTTCTGCATGAATTTAAGATATAAAATAATAATTTTATAAATTTTAAATTTAGTGGCTTAAATTTTATCAGGATAGCGAGTTTTTGATAAATTTTAATATAGATTTTCATTTAATTAAATTAATATATTATACCGATAAATTAGCATTAAAATTTCATAAAAATTTAATCGTGCTTTGAAATAAAACGGAGCGTAATAGAATTTCAAAATTCTATTAAAATTATAAAACTTAGCTTAAAAAGCGTCTTTTACGATAAGCGATAAATTTTACACTAAAACGCCGTCATTATCGAGGCAAAAGCGTAAAATTTAACTATTCAATTTAATATGCGATATTTGCATATTGCTTAAATTTTGCTTAAAAAAATTCACTAATTTAAAAATTCTTTTATAATCTAGAAAGTATAATAGCCGTGCAAACCAAAATTCTTGAAAGGAATATTTATGCAATCCAGAGAAAAGATTGTCAAAACGACTTGTCCTTACTGCGGCACCGGCTGTGGTATTGATCTTATCGTAAAAGACGGCAGGATCGTAAACGCGCGCCCTACGCAGGCCCACCACGTAAATGACGGCGAGCTATGCTTAAAAGGGATGTTCGGCTGGGAGTTCGTAAACTCTCCAAAACGCCTTGCCAAACCTATGATCCGTAAGAAAAACGGAGTATTTGATAGAAGCGGCAAGCTTGAGGAGGTAAGCTTTGAAGAGGCTTACGATTTTGTAGCGTCTAAATTTAAAGAGACCGCCCAAAAATATGGCCCAAGCTCAATAATGGGCTTTAGCTCGGCGCGCTCGAATAACGAAGACAACTATGTTTTTCAGAAATTTTTCCGAGCTCAGGGCAGCAATAACGTCGATCACTGCGCCCGTCTTTGACACGCTCCTACAGTGGCAGGTCTTGCCAACACGCTAGGAAACGGAACGATGACGAACGATTTGGTAGAATTCGCTACCGATACGGACGTATTTTTACTCATCGGCACAAACACGAGCGAGTGTCACCCGATCATCGCTATGCAGATGCAGCGCGGGCTTCAGCGCGGCGCCAAGATGATCGTCGTAGATCCGAAGCGCACAGATATGGCGAAAAAAGCCGATATCTATTTGCAAATCCCGGTGGGTGCGAACATTAAGACGCTAAATACCATTATGAATGTTATCATTGCCGAAAATTTGCAAGATGACGAGTTTATCAAAAACTACGCTCACGGCTACGAGTATTTAAAAGAAGCGGTTAAGGACTTTACTCCTGAGCGCTTCGAGCGCGAGACCGGCGTGAAAAAAGAGCTCGTAATCGAAGCTGCTAGAATGTATGCTAAAGCAGGCGCAGCGGCAATCTGCTACACGATGGGTATCACGCAGTTTAGTGACGGTACCTCAAACGTCTTTTCGCTTTCAAATTTAGCCATTTTGACTGGAAATTTAGGCAAACGAGGCGCGGGCGTAAATCCTTTGCGCGGTCAAAACAACGTCCAGGGTGCATGCGATATGGGCGCGCTACCTAACGTCATCCCCGCAGGTGCGGTAAATTCCGCTTATGCGCAGGAGCAGGCGCGCAGAGTATGGCACTTTGAGCTAAATCCGACTCCGGGCTTTAAGCTTACGGTCGCACCCGATAAAATGGATAGCGGCGAGCTGAAGCTACTCTACGTTTACGGTGAAAATCCCGTAATGAGCGATCCTTGGACGGAGCACTTCGTGCACGCAACGCACCATTTGGATTGCTTTATCGTGCAGGATCTTTTCTTTACCGAGAGCGCACAGAAGGCTGACGTCGTACTACCTGCTGCCGGCTGGGGCGAGAAGGATGGCACCTTTTTAAACACTTCCCGTCGCGTCCAGCGCACGCGCAAGGCAAGCGAGCCGGCTCCTGGCGTAGAGCCTGATTGGAAGGTCGTTTGCAATATCGCACAAAGAATGGGACTTGAAGGGTTTGATTTTTTAAGTGCGGAAGAAATTTGGAACGAAGTGCGTGCGTTAATGCCTAAATTTTTCGGCGGTATTAGCTACTATAGGCTAGATAAGCTAGGCGGCATAAGCTGGCCATGTCCTGATGAAGATCATCCGGGTACACCGGTTCTTTACGCAGATCATAAATCGATGCTGCCTGATGGTAAATTTAGAATGGTGCCGGTGCTTTATGTGGATGATAAAGAGGGGCGCGCTAAAGCTGAGGCAGATTTTAGAGCCAAGATGAAGATTCCTGATGATTATCCAGTGGGAAGCGGCGCGCTTAGCGAGATTCCGGATGAAATTTATCCGTGCTTATTTACGACCGGACGTAAAGTTTATCACTACCATACGGGCACGATGACGAGAGAGTGTCGCGCGCTAGAGTACGGCGCGGGCGCAGAAGGCGCGCTCATCGAGGTAAGCCCCGACATCGCACGCGAACGCGAGCTTACCGAAGGCTGCTACGCGCTCGTTAAAAATAAGCGCGGTCAGATCGCTGCGAAGCTCCGCATAAATCCGGATCTGAAAGAGGGTACGATATTTACGACCTTCCATTACAGCGAGGCCGACGGCAACGAGCTCGTGCATGCGGGCGATCTGGATCCGCTATCGGGTATCCCGCCGCTAAAGATGACGATCGCAAATATCAGAAAGCTTAGCGAGAGCGAGTTTATCGAGTTCAGAAGACAAAACGAGATGTCGATGCACTCCGAGAAACCTTATCTATCGCCAGTGCATAGGTAGTTTGGGCGGTAAACTCCGCCCGCTTTGCAAAGATGAAATTTAATCGCGGCTACGGCAAGATTTGATGAAATTTTATCTCTGCGGGCGCTTCATGGCCGCTTGCGCGCATGGTGCGAGCGGCTCGTGGAATTTTCCATGCGATTTTTTAAATTCAAAAATGCGAGCGATTTAAATTTACGCACGCCGCTTCAGCTTTACTTCGGCGAATTAAGGCTATTTAAGCAAAATTTCACTACGATACGGGCGAAATTAAAATAAGGAAGGTCTATGGAGCCGATTTATAGGGCGGAGATAGTTAAATTTAAAGGGGATGAAAGAAGGATCGTAAGCGATATCTTGATTCGCGAGATCAAGTTTGAAATTTTACTAAACGGCAAGCGTTTCGGCGCGCTGATGGCGACTCCGAGCGATTTAAAGGCACTTGCGGTAGGATATTTGCTGAGCGAAAATTTGATCTCGGACGCAAGCTGTATAAGAAGCATCGAGCTCGCGCCCGACGGGCTTAGCGTGAATGTCTGCGGCGAGATAAACGAAAAGCGGCTAAATAGCTTCGATACCGAAAAAGTCATCATCAGCGGCTGCGGACGCAGCTCTACCGCAAATATCGATCCTGCAGCGATGGCGGCGCGCAAAGTCCGCTCGGACGCTAAATTTCATAAGAATGAAATTTTAAATTTGATGAGCGAGTTTTACATGCAGTGCGAGCTTTACGAGATGACGGGTTGCGTGCACACCGCAAAGCTCTTTACCGCGGGCGGCGAGTATTTTATCGGCGAGGATATCGCCCAGCACAATACCATCGATAAATCCGTCGGCAAGGCGGTCTTGGCGGGGCACGATACGCAGGGCTCGCTTCTTTTGGTAAGCGGCAGGCTAAGCTCCGAAATGGTCGCCAAAGCCGTGATGAGCGGCGTTAGCGCGCTTGTTTCGCGTACGGCTCCTACGAGCCTCGGCGTCGTGATCGCGCGTAAATTTGATCTTACTCTTTGCGGCTTCGCGCGCGGCGAAAATTTAAACGTCTATAGCGGCGAAGAGAGAATTTTGAGTTAAGAGGGCGGCATGGAGATAGATATCAAGATAGACGATAAAAAAACAAGCGAGATCAAAAGGCTGATTTTAAATTTACTAAATCCAAGCGGCAAACTCGATTGCGGCGCGGCATTTAAGATCGCCGCCAAACTAGGCGTAGATGCGAGCGTCGTAGGAGATCTCGCGGCACGCGAAGGGATACGGATAGATCGCTGCGAACTCGGACAGTTCGGCAAGCTGCAATGTAGCGGAGGCAGCATAAAAGCGCTGCAAAAGCTAGATCGGCTTTTGGATGAGAAAAGACGGATTTTTTGTCGCGACGCCCGAGCCGTAGCTAGCGGCGGAGTAGGGTTTGATACAGTGCGCTCTACGCTTAAGGAGCACGGCATAGACGTGAAATATTGTCAGCTGGGCTGCTTTAAGGAGAAGAAAGGCAAAAGAATGAGAGTAAAAACAAAAACTTGGATCGAAAATGCGCAGGGCGAGCTCATTTTTGGCAAGGGCAAAACCGAAGTGCTGGACGTGATCGCCCAGACGGGCTCTATCTCTAAAGCCGCCGAGGTTTTGGGGATGAACTACAAAAAATGCTGGAGCCATCTGCAAATTTTACAAAAAAATCTGCAAGAGGAGCTCTTTAGCACCAAGCAAGGCGGCGGCAATGCCGCAGGCACGACGCTAAATGCGCGCGCCTATGAGCTGATCGCCGCGTATAAGCAGCTGCAAAGCGATATAGAAAACTACGCAAACGAGCGCTTTAAGGAGCTTTTTTTGAAAAAAGAGGGCGAGAAAGACGCAAGTAAAGCGGCAGATAAAAACCATTAAATTTAAAGGAGAGAACGATGTTTGTAAAGCTAAACGACCGAACCTATCTAAACAAAGACAGGATCACTCGTATCAAGGTAGATAGCGTCCAGGACGGTATCAGAATTCGCTTTTATGAGGGGCAGTTTCAAGTTGCCAAAAGCGGCAGATTTGAAAGCGAAGAAAAAGCGATGGAGTGGTTGCAGAAAAATTTTATCGGCAAATAGCCGCAAAGCGCACTTCATAGCCGCGCGAGCAGCTTGCGAACAGATCCGCAAAATAGCGGTTTTTGTGATACGGCAGCGGCTCGCCGCTTATTAGCACTACGATAATTTTGGTGGTCTGTGCTTTTAAGAAAAGCCTACGCAAAGACGTTGCGGTAAATTTACGGCGAACGAGCTTCGGATATGGAGCCTAGCGTAGCGTGCAAATAGGGATACGATTACGCAAATATGGTCTATGACGACATTCGTTCGCCAAATTTACTTGAAATATTTCATCATTTAAACCAGACCTAACGGCATTTTTTTGCTCAGTTTTGCTTATCGTGCCTATATAGTATTTATATTTTATTAAGTACTGATTGGATATAGTCGCGGGCAAAATTCTAAGGGGAAATTTTGAAAAGCTTTAAACTTCGGTTTATTTACGCTATCTGCGTGGTGGTCGTATGCGTGCTGTATCTGCTAGGCGAAAGATCAGGTCTTACGGAGCGCAAACAAACCCATTTCACCGTTACTTCAGATACTAATGTCTCAAAAGTGCCCGGTCTTAGCAAATACGTAACTCAAGAAGAGGTCGATAGCTTTGCGTTTCGCTACTGGGATATAGATTACAATTCAAACCCGAAAAACGTATTTAAAGAACCCGCCACAGACGTAGAGCTAAAAAGGCTTTTAAAAAGCAAGCAAACTGATAAAATTTTAAAATTTATGAAAGATAACAATCTATCTGTCGATCATATTATGCACGGAGGGGTAACGCCAGTGATGTATTCTAGCTTTTGGGATGATACAAATACCACTCAAGAGCTTATAAAGCTAGGTGCGGATATACATAAAAAAGATGAATACAAGCTATCCGCTATGGCTTATGCGATAGAAAATAATGCTACCAATACTGTTAAACTATTGCTCGATAATGGAATTAAATTTAATGAGATCAATATAGTACAAGGGTATATAGGATGCCCTTGGTATTCCAAAGATACAGAAATTATAGTTGATAATAATAAAATAGATGTAAAATTTACTGGATGCATAAAGGGAGAATCCTCAAAAGACCCTATTTATCCATTGAATTATGCAATATATAGCAATTTAATAGAAATTGCCGATATGATGCTACAAAAAGGTATGAAACCGAAAGCATATGAAGGTCCTTTGTATTATTTAAGTAATAGCAGCATTCCATTTAAGCAAAAAAATATATTTAAAAAATCTATTTATAACTCTCTGCCAAGAGAACCTATATACGAAGATAAATTAAAGTTATTAATAAAATATAATATAGATGGCTTGCCTGATCAAGATGACTTTATTGTAGCCCGCAACAATTGTCTGAATAATACGGCCATGTCTATAAAAAAGAAAGAATCTTACATAAACCATATGAATGATTACTGCTATGGAGAGAAGATTTTAGAATCATACGATTGGGCTCTTCGGGGTAGATGGTCGGTAAAACATAACGAAGAGAGGGAAAAAGGAACCGATAGATACTGGAAAGAAAAAGATTTTATAAAATTTTTCGGCTATATGCCAAATGATAAAAAATGTACTAAGCTAGAACCGGATATTAAAATATTAAATTTCTATAATATGAAAATAGATAGATATAAAGCTCTTTGCGGCAATGGGCTAAGCGATGAAGAGATTTTGCAAAAAAGCAGCCTAAAAGATAAAAATAGTACCGAGGCATTCGATATTGAGACATTTTTTAAATATTTAAATTTTGAGGAAATGCTAGAGAAAGCGAAAGTGAAAATTCTACATAACGGCGAGAAAATAGATATAAAAGATTATGCTGAAATTCTAAGACAAGAAGCAGCTAAAAAACTAGATAGTAATCAATAAATTTGAAGGAGTAAAACTATATAGCATCAGAAATTAAGTGATATAGTGGGCAAAGCTTTTCTAAATTCTCATTAAAATTTCTTCCTGCTAGGCCGTAAAGCTTTAAATTAATCCAAATTTCACTATAATTAATCACTTCAATTTTAAAGGTCGCGAATGTTAAGCTTAGACGAAATACGAAAAAATATCATCTTAAAACAAGGCGTGCATTATTTTGATTTCGCGGCTTCGGGGCTTGCTTATGAGCCCGTAGAGCGCGAGATAGCAGACGCCCTCAAAACCTACGCCAACACCCACTCCGACAGTAGCTCAAGCGCCATCATCACGCAGCGTCACTACGAGGGCGCGCGCGAGAGCCTAAAAAAGCTACTTGGGCTTGACGAGCGGTTTTATCTCATCGCTTGCGGACAGGGCGCGACGGCCGCGATCAAGAAATTTCAGGAGTTGCTTGGCATCTATCTGCCGCCTGCGACCAGAAGCGCGATCGGCGAGGCAAATTTACGCGCCGCGCAGCTTCCACTCGTGCTCGTTTCGCCATACGAACACCACTCAAACGAACTTAGCTTTCGCGAGGGGCTTTGCGACTACCTGCGCGTGCCGCTTAGCGAATCCGGCGAGATCGATCTGCTAGCACTCGAGCGTATCTTGAAGCTAAATGCAGGACGCCGCATCATCGGCTCGTTTAGCGCCGCCTCAAACGTCACGGGCGTCATCAGCGATTACAAAAAGATCAGCGAGCTAATCAGGGCCGCGGGCGGCATCGTGGCCTTTGATTGCGCGGCGCTGAGCTCGCACGCAAATTTAGACTGCGATCATTTCGATGCGATTTTCCTATCGCCGCATAAGTTACTCGGCGGAGTCGCAAGCTGCGGGCTTTTGGCGATCAAAAAGGAGCTGCTTAACAGCGATGTGCCGACATTTGCCGCGGGCGGGACGGTCGCCTACGCTAGCCGCGAAGGGCACGTGTTTTTGAAAAACCCCGAACAGCTAGAGGAGGGCGGTACGCCGCCCATAATCGGGCTCATGCGAGCAAATTTGGCCTACGCGCTGCGAAACGAAGTGGGCTTCGAGCAAATAAAAAGCGTCGAGGACGAGCTCGTGCGGCTTTTTGAGAGCGAGCTAGCAGGCATTGACGAGATCATAAACTACGCTCCAAAGGGCGCGCCGCGGCTGCCGATATTTTCCTTTAACGTGCGCGGCGTCTCGGCGTATGATTTTGCCGCGAGCCTTAGCAACGACTTCGGTATCCAGACGCGCGCGGGCGTGATGTGCG